>JADGOI010000229.1 GCA_017883075.1 Acidimicrobiales bacterium | reverse complement strand
CCGGATCGCGAACGACGTCGCATCCGTTCACGAATGCCGTGCCGCCGTCGGGCCGCAAGAGCGTGGACAGGATGTGCACGGTCGTCGTCTTGCCGGCGCCATTCGGGCCGAGCAGCGCGGTGACAGTGCCCGCGCTCACGGCAAGGTCAACGTCGTCGAGCACGATCTTTCCGCCGTAGGACTTCCGCAGCCCGTGGACTTCAATCGCTGTGGTGGACATGCGTGTCGTTCCCTTCGGTTGGTTGCCCTGGCTGTTGGATGGCTCAGTCATCGGGCGCGCTGGATCTTGATGTCGCCGTAGGAGGTGCGGGCTCGGATCTCAGCCATCGCTTCCGACTGCTCCGGGCTGCCTGCTTCGTCCAGCGAGTTGCGCACCCTTCCGTAGTGGGAACTCAGGTCCAGCCAGGCTGCGGTGCCTTCGCGGATGCCGATCTCGAGCTCGCCGGCAGCGGTCTCGAGCACGATCGCACCACCCATGACCTCGCCGATCCGGATGTTGCCGTTGGCCGTCTTGACGATGACGGAAGCGTGTGCCCGGTCGACAGAGATTCGGCCGTTGGCTGACTTCACTCGCAGATCGCCGGTGACTTCCCCCACCACGGTGTCGCCGTTGGAGTTCTTGATCACCGCCGCGCCCTCAATCTGACCGATTCGCACCTCGCCCGACCCGGTGGTGACATCGGCATCACCAGAGGCACGATCCACGGCGATGTTGCCCATTCCGGTCTTGAGGTGCAGTTCGCCGGTGCGGTCGAGGCGGATGTTGCCCATGCCCGTTTTGAACCGGCATTCTCCGAGGTGGCCTTCGCCGCCGAAGTCGCCCATGCCTGAGTCACCTTGTACCTGCGAGCCCGCGGGCAGCTCGATCGTCACATCGACGGAGCCGCCCCTTCCGAGGAAGGTGCGCTGTCTGGGCGTCTTGACCAGCAGTCTGCCGCTGGAGTATTCGACGCGCGTCTGCTCGGCGGCTCTGATGTCAGATGCCTTGGAGTCGTCGCGCGGCCCCACCTCGATGATGGTCTCAGCGCGGTCGCTCGCAATGATCCGAGCGTCGCCCATGCCGAGCTCGATCGTCACGGAGATCGGTTCTGGTGTTGCGAAAGCTGGCATGGCTGTGCTCCCTTTCAGACGAAAGTTACTGACGTCCCTTGGTCGGGACGGGTAATGAAAGCCAGGCCCTACTAGCGAACCCAGCCGGTATATCGGTCGCCGCCTTGTGCGGCCCGCTCTGAGGGGCTGCGGTTCTTGGGCTCCAGAGCTGCAGCGACGGTACGGACGAGCCAGGCGTTGACCGAGAGCCCTTCTCGGGTGGCCGCCTCCTCGATCCGCACCTTGACGTGGTCGGGTAGGCGAAGCGTGGTGCGCGACGTACCACCCTCATCGACGTCATCCGGAACCGTCTGGCTCGACGAGAGAGCAGTCCGGGACGGGTAGTCGCTAACAGCCTCAAGAGCTGGGCTGACCGGTGGTGGCGTGACAACGAACTCGGGGTCGCGTCCGCGAAGCCGGACATCGACCGAGCCCGGCGCCAGCTCGCGAGTGATCTCGCTCGCAGCGACAGACAGTGCCTCCAACAGAACGAGCCGGGTGGCCGACTCGAGCGGCGCAGTGAGACGCTCGGCCAGCGCACGGGCTTCGTCACCGCCCGCATCGGCGGCCGTTTCCAGCTGGCGTTGGAGATCGTTGACATAGTGCGCTAGATCCATGACACCATTATGACGTCATTCTGGTGTCGAGGTCAAGTCAATAGACTTCAATGTGACGTCGTCCTCGGCCAGGAGGGTGTCGTGCTCGGTCGTCAGCACGTCTGCCGCCGAACTGTCTGCCTTTGCCGCGAAGCAACAGTCCCATCGTCACCACGCTGGCCGCCGCGTTGGGTCCGGGGGCCGCCATCCTTCGAACGGCCGGCGGTGCACGTTGATGACCTGGTCACCAGGACTGCGCTGAAGTTGCTCCAGCCAACCGGGATGTTGTTGCCGACCCCGTAGGCCCCCAACTTCCCGGGGATCTGGAGGATGACGGTACTGCGGCACTTGGGGCAGGAGTGAGTGTTGCGCATACCGGTGAGTGTCCAACATCTGTCGCGGTGATGGACGGAGGCATCGGCATTCTCGTCTCCGACCGTCAGAACGGGAGTGATCGACCGTCCCGATCGCCGATCGGTGTGCCGGCCGGGCTGTCGACCCAAAGTGGGTATCAGTATCGGTCTGATCACACGCCGGGCAGATA
Source organism: Acidimicrobiales bacterium (assembly GCA_017883075.1). Classification (GTDB taxonomy): domain Bacteria; phylum Actinomycetota; class Acidimicrobiia; order Acidimicrobiales; family RAAP-2; genus DASZIT01. The sequence goes on along the minus strand of JADGOI010000229.1, from coordinate 366 downwards.
CTGGCACGCGTGATCGACTTCCAGCTGCGTCCCGTCGAGGTAAGCGACTCCGCAGCCCTCCACAGCTTTCATCTGGCCACGATGGGGACGCACATCGAGGACGTCTACGGCACGTGGAACGAGGACGTACAGCAGGCGTTTCATGAGGCGTGGATGCAGCACAAACGCGCGCAGGTCGTTGAGGTGAGCGGTCACTTGGTTGGCGTCGTGGACATCGAATGGCGGCAGGACGACCTCCACCTGGCCCGTATCGAAATCAGGCCCACACTGCAGAACCTCGGCCTTGGGGCCGAGATCATCGAGGGACTCATCGACTTGGCCGCGAGCCGAGAGCGTGCCGTCGCCCTGGACGTCTTCGACGTCAAC
>JADGOI010000110.1 GCA_017883075.1 Acidimicrobiales bacterium | reverse complement strand
TCGAGCGTCTGATCGATCGCCACTTGGCTCCGACCGGGAACCAGGCACCACCGTGCCCTCGAAGCCCACTCCGATCGAGCTCATCGATGAACGAAGCACTCATCGATGCTGGTGGACGCCCCCATTGGTTCATGTGCTCGTCGAGACTGACGGCCCTGCCGCCGCCATCGAGCCCAGCCAACAGCCTCGGAATTCCTTCAGGGGCAGCCATGGTTGGACCCGGACTGGACCCGGACCTTGCGCTTCGAACGGATCTGGCACCAGTACTCATTGGTTTTCCTCACCACCGGTGGATCCGGTTACCGTCCCGGTAAGGGTTCCCCTTGCCTGGTCGAGCCTGAGTGAAATGACCAGCTGGATCCGTGACTGTGCCTTGACGGTGGCGGTGATCGAGTCTCCATTGAGCGAGGTCACAATCCCTCCGTAAGGACCAAACGTCACAGCTCCCGAAGACATGGAGACCCCACCCCCGCTCACCGCTGTTCCGTCCAACGTAATAGTGAGCGGTGTCGACGCCGCATCTTGGAGTTTCATGGACAAGGTGACTTGCATGTTGCCCTGGCTGTCGGGACCTGTTTGATTTTGGGTGCCGGCGAGAGCAAAGGTGAAAGGGGTGGTTGGAACAGCAGAAGTCGACGGTACCGCTGTGGACGATGGTTGACTCCCCGACACGCTCGGAGTGCCGGGAACCGTGGCAGACGAATAACTTGCGGCTATTTGAGCCAGCAGCGCCGACGAGGTCCCGGATCGATGTGACCATCCGGGGCGTAGAGGTCCGAGAGCAAGAAAAGCGACAGCACTCAGAGTGACGGCGATTGTGCCGATGCCGGCCAAAGCCCGCTGCCGAACGGAAAACGCGGGACCGGACACAAGGCGCCATGTCACGACGGCCAACACCGATGCCGTGCAGATCGCGTTGACGGCGAGTACCACGGGAAGAGGAGTATCGGTACCACTGCCCAGACCATGGAACACCGCGATCGGCCAACTCAAGTAGGCCAACCAGTGGACAAACCGCCACGACTGGAACCCGATCCGGTGTCTGAGCGCGCTGGTGATCAGCACCGCCAGCAACAAGTCGAACGTCAGAGCGCCCAATCCGACCCAGATCGGGCGATAGGGAGAACGGAAGGGGATGACCGCGTCAAGAAACCCGATCGGAACGTAACCGTCGGCCACCGTGGTGATCACGTGGAGCCCCACGAGGGCGATGCAAAAGAGAGACAAGTTGCGGTGGACCGATTGGGAGAGAAAGCGTGGCCACCGCTCGGTGGTCCATCCGATGGACGCGACCACGCCAACCACCACGGTGGCGGTAAGCGCGATGAGCGCCACCAAGCCAGCCGACCGGGTGAAGTACCAGAGAGCGGTCGAACCGTGTGCAACCGCCACCAGCGACAGGGGGGACGTCATGGCTGCCCTGGGGAAAGATCGACCGAGGCCGACCCGTAAGACTCCGATGGCCATCCGGCGACAGTGACAACGTGCCCATCCGATCGCACCAGCCGAGCGGGGAGACCAAGGCTTTCGAGCCAACCGACGGCGTCGGTTCCTTTGATCATTGAAGCGGTCGACGCGGTATTGGCGTCGACGCATGACCGAGCCGCCACTGTCACCGTACGCCAGCAAGTCTCCACGGGCAGCCCGGTTGTCGGGTCGATCAGGTGGTGCACAGACTGATCTCCCAATAACCACCTGCGGGCTCCGGTGCCGGAGGTGGCCAAGCCGCCGGGTCCCAACGTGACGGCAATCGGGCACGATTCATCGTCAGGCACCTCGCAGATACCGACGTCGAAACGTACAGCTGGTACACCGGATATGGCGACATCGCCACCGAGAGACACCAACGCACCGCAGCCGAGCTGTGCAGTGATGTTGCCGGCAGCCCGATCTGCGGCAAACGCCTTGGACGTCGCTCCCAAGTCGAGCAAGGTCCCGCCGGTCAGTCGTACGGAGGACCGATCGGTGTCGACCTCCACCGATTGCCAACCCGGTATTGGGGCTGGTTCCGGGAGTTGCCCGGGAACTCCAGGATAGATCTGGCCGATGTCGCGGTCGTAGCCAATAAGGCACATGGCCCTGCCTACCGTCGGATCCACCGCCCCATTGCTCAGTGATGCAGCTCGCAAAGCGACAATGATCGCCTCAATGAGGTCAGCGGACACGGTGACCGCCGTATCGGTCCAGGCAGCTTCATTGAGCGCCGTGAGTTCCGAATCAGAACGGAAGCGGCTGGTCACCTGGTCGATCCTGTCAAGTTCCTCGTGCAGGATCGAGGCAGCGGACACCATCAAGGATGGTTCGGTCACCATCAGATCCACCCGTGTGGACCAGGCGGTCGTCCGGTACACGGTGCGATCGGCTGCGTAGGCCTGGGTCGACAGCATGTTCAACTGACGGAGCTGACAACCGGGGCGCGTTGCCTGGTAGGCGCCGGGGTAGTCACAGGAGGAGCCAATGAAGTTGAAGGCGTTGCCGAAACACCGGAAGATGGGGCAGTCGTCGGTGAGGTGACTGGCGAAGTGGTGGGCGACGCGCCCGCAGATTGCGTGGACCCGGCGGCGGGCGTTGTCGAGTGCCCGGGGATGGCGCTACTGATGTAGGCAGTAAATGCTCCGACGGCAGCCACGCAACCGACGGCGGCCACCTTTGTCACCGTGCGTACCCGGCTGAGCCCCTCGTCCCGCCGGCGCTGCAACTGACGATCGATATTTCGGGGGGAAACCCGCTGACGTGGAGTAGTCATACTCTTCACCATATGGATCGTTCCTGACAACAGCATGAAAACCGGCGATTCTTACGATCGGCTTACTATCACCTTACGATTCGGGCTATGAGTCTCTTGATTGATCGGAACGCGATCTCTGGCCAGGTCCGCTGCTCAGCACAGGAGTATTGGCTCAGTCTCCACCCACATCGCCGAAACTCGTCTCCGATGTAGGGACAGGTGCGTGGCGCCACGACACGGCCATGCGGGCGCCACCAAGGTGTCCCCGGCCGACCGACCACGATCCGTCGGTGCTTCGTACGACGGTATCGGCGATGGCCAATCCCAAGCCGGTCCCTCCGGGCCGCCCGGTGGCCCTATGGAATCGGTCGAACACGAACTCCACGTGGTCCTCGGGGATGCCAGGCCCTGAATCGTCAACGGTGAGGGTTACCCGGTGCTCCGTATCTTCGACACGAACCTCCACCTCCCCACCAGGCTCCGTGTAGCGGCAGGAATTGTCCACCAGAACACCTATGAGGCGCTCGATGGAGTCGGGTTGAGCACTCACGAACGACCTGCCGGTCCCTGAATAGACAAACGAGAGTGAGATCTTGGCAGCGTCAGCAACCGGAGCGAACCGGTCGACACTCAATTTGGCCATAGTGGCGACGTTGACCGTCTCATCCGCATCGCGGCTTGGCAGGTCGCCATCGGCGCGGGCCAGCCACAATAGATCGTTCACGATTGACCGGAGCCGGGCGCTCTCGGTCGACACTCGACAGAGGCTGTCCCGATAATCCGATGCTTTGCGGGGACGGCTGAGAGCGAGTTCGACCTCTGCCTCGATCACACTCAGGGGAGTCCGCAACTCATGGGACGCGTCAGCGGTGAATTCCGATTGCCGCCTACGGATCTGTTCGATCGGGGCAGAAGCCCTCAGACCGACGAGCAGGGATCCGGCGAAGGTCACGACGAGCAGCAAGGCCCCGAGGAGAACTTCTGCAATGAGGCCTTCACCACGTATCCGGTCGATCTGGCTCACGCTCACTCCGGCCACCAGCCAGCCCGATCCCGAGCGGACGGCATCGAATCGAAAGGAGCTGCCATTGACAGCAACGGTGACGGGGGACGTAGCCCACCGGCGTACGGGAAGATTCGGAGCGCCGATCGTCAGCGGCGTCACCACTCCTACTCCGCTGACCTGCCAGACAAATGACGGAGCATCACTGAAATCAGCGTCGTGCTGCGGACCCGGTATCGATCCCAATTCGCCCAGTGGTGGGCCCGGTCCGACATCCGGTTTGGCCACGTCGGCAAGCCGCTCGGACAAGCGCGAGTCAACCCCTTGCACAAGACGATGGACTTGTATCAGATTTAGGGCAACCGCCAAGATAACGGCCGTGACCGCCACCACTGCCGTTGCCGCGGTGGCCACTTTGACGGCATGGAGGCGTTGGGTCCCTTGCCTGGTCACCCTGCCACCATCCGATAGCCCATGCCCCGGACCGTTTCGATACGCGTGGTAGCTCCAACCAACTTGGCTCGGAGACGTCCGATATGGACATCGATGGTGTTCGAGCCCACGGCATCGGCCTCGTCCTCCCAGACGTGGACGGCGATTTCCCTTCGAGTCACCACCGCCGGGGACCGTCGGATCAGCAATTCGACGAGACCTGCCTCGATAGCGGTGAGCGTGACGGGCGTCCGGTCGCAGGTGAGTTCTCGCGTCGATGGGTCAAAGACCAGGTCACCTCGGGTAAGCAGTGGATCGAGGGAAAGTGCTGGACGCCGTTGCAAAGCATTGAGCCTCGCGATCAGTTCAGCGAACGAGAAGGGCTTGACCAGATAGTCGTCGGCGCCCTGGTTGAGACCAACCACTCGGTCCTCGGTAGCGTCACGGGCTGTCAGCATCAATACCGGGGTCCGATCTCCCCGGCCACGCATCTCACTGACGACTTCGATACCGGTCTGTCCGGGCATACGCCAATCAAGAACAACTACTTCGTAGGCATACGACCTGAGGTGGGCAAGGGCGTTGGTACCGTCGGCCACCGCGTCGACCACGTAGCCATGCTCGCGCAGGCCGCGCTCGATCACCGATCTCAGGCCTGCATCGTCTTCAGCTACCAGCACCCTCATGTGGTACTGAATCTACGTCGGATAGCCACTCAGCCGCCCGGGGGCCGACCGCCGCTCGTGATCCAGTGGCTGGCCGCCGGAAGCATGATGATGCCAAGCATTGCCCCAATAACCAGGCTGCCGGCCACCGTCCAAAGTCGTGCGCCGGCCCCTCGCACTTGCCGTCGAGTCTGGCGGAGAATATCGGCCGGTGCCAGGCGGGCCGTATCAAGGATATGTCCAAGCACGTGGAAGGTCATGGCTCCGAACCAAAGGACAAAACTCGCTTTATGCACAAATAGCAGTTGACTACGAAGTGATTCCGGAACGAACAGGACCGCGATGCCCGACCCGAAGACCGCGATTGTCAGGAGAACCACTGCCGGCCCGAGGAGGCGAAGGAAGAGCAGCGGCGGTCCCTTCTCTCGATAGGCATCGTTTCCTGAGTAATACCGAACGAAACGCCATCCGATACTCCCCATCTTCACCAGTACCGGCGGAACAAGGAGCATGCCGATGACGACATGAGGAGTGACCAGCCGATGGACACTCAACAGCGTGGCTCCCTCGGCGGCCAAGAGAACCAGGAGGACAGCAGCGGCCAATCCGGTGAGTCGGGAGTTCCCTTCGACCCCGGAGTGTGACGTCCTGGGCACCCGCGTCAAGTCATCTGTCCCGATTTGGCCACTATCGGCACTATTCGGGCCCTGCCCTCCGGTCATCTTCATACGGCTCTGAGTATGCATCGCGAACCTGACGAAGAGATGACATACCCAGCCACGCAGGCACCGACACAGGTATCCGATCTACATCGGGGACTGCACCCCAGTGTGCCCACGCCATTCACCTCACTCCCCCAAGGACCCGTGTGAAATCGAAATCATCGTCCCGTCTCCTGAGGTGGACACTGCGAATACCCGCGTTTCTAGGTTGGGTGGTGGTAGAACCTCTGGTCGTCGGCAGCAAGGAAATGGCAGGGCAGAAGTTGCTCGCGTCTGCCGTGGCCAGCGGTCTGACTGATACTTGGCAGATCGTGGCGTTCGGTGGGGGACGTCGCCCTGCCCACGATCGGCTCCACCTCGGTGGATACTTTGAAGGTTGCAGCGAGGACCAGCTCCGGTTCAGCGTTCCGAAGAGGTAGTCACCCGCCCACAAACAGGCTTTCGACCTCCGTTCAGGTGTGCGTCTCGCGTGCACTCTGTAACACCCACGAAACGTCGGCGAATCATGGTGGCAACGTCCATCTGGTTCTATACAAGTGTGCCGGAAGTAGATCCATCCCCGCCGAGTGGTCCTCGGCGCCGACTTCGGTGTCATCGTGTCCGGTGGACAGCCGGGCCGAAGTCGCCCGGGCGTTTCACGAGGGCGGTGTGCCGGTGAATGGCGTCGCGCCAGCAGCTGAGTCCCCACTGAAGGGATTCACCGTTGCCGTGACCTCTGATCGCCGGCGTGAAGAGCTGGCATCGATGTTCATGCGTCGGGGTGCACGAGTGGTTACTGCCCCAATGATCCGCATCGATCTCATGGCGGACGACCAGGAGCTACGTAGGGCAAGCGATGACTGCATGGCTGCCCCGGCGGACATCGTGGTGATCACGACCGGAATTGGCTTTCGGAAGTGGGTGGAGGCGGCTGACGGTTGGGGGAAGCGGGAAGGCCTTCTTGCCTGGCTTTCCCGAACAGAGTTGGTGGCTCGGGGCCCCAAGGTCCGGGGGGCCGTCAGGGCAGCCGGGTTGGTCGAAGCCTGGGCACCGGAGTCGGAGGCAATGGCGGAGGTCCTCGAACGCCTTCTGGCTCGGGATCTGGCGGGCCGCCGGATCGTGATCCAGCTTCACGGCGACCCCCTCGACGAAGTCGTGAATGCACTGGTGGAAGCGGGGGCGGAAGTCGTGACGGTCCCCGTCTACCACTTGGCAACACCCACTGACGCTGTTTCGGTCGAACGACTGATCCGCTCGATCATCGCTGGCCACGTCGACTGTGTTGTGTTCACCAGTGCCCCTGCCGCCGTCAGCATGTTTGACGCCGGCAGTTCGCTCGGGGTGCGCGACGAGTTGCTCAAGGCATTTGCCACCACGGTAAGCGCGGCGTGCGTCGGGCCGATATGCGCCGCACCCTTCGCGGAAGCCGGCATTTCGGTAATTCTCCCGGAGAGGGCCAGACTCGGCGGACTTGTCCGGGCGGTCGGGGAAGAGTTGCCCCGGCTCAGGAGTCGGCATTTCAGGGTTGCCGGCCATAGTCTTGAAATCCGAGGCCACACAGTGGTGCTCGACAACAAATCAGTCACCCTTCCGCCCGCACCGATGGCTGTCCTCCGGGCGTTGGCGGAGCAACCCGGTGCGGTTCTCACCAAGGAGGAACTCGCGGATTGCCTTCCCGGCCATGATTCGGGAAGACATGCGGTGGAGATGGCTGTCACCCGCCTGCGATCGTTGCTTCGCGTTCCGGGGATTGTGCAGACTGTCGTCAAGCGCGGCTACCGGTTCTCTTCCGATCTACAGTGACCGATCGTCCTCTCGATCCAGCCGGGTTCAACAGGGGGTGGGGTCGAAGTCCGGCAGCGCGGTTGTGGTCGTCGTCGACGGGACCGATGATCCCGAACCTGAGGTCCCACCAGTGGACGGCGTAGTTCCACCCGATCCCGTCGTCATCGTGGTCGTTGTCGTAGGGGGGCTCCCGTCCGGGCCCGGAGGCGGCGTCACGACCGGTTCAGGCGCCTGGCCCAGAAGCTGGGCGACCGCTTGGTCTGCATCGGGTTGCTGGGCATAGATCACCGAACCCAACGAGCTGAAGACAGACGAATTGGATTCGTAGGTGGGCAACGTCGAGGTCACCAGTGAACCGGACGAAAAGGCGCGGAACTCTTGTGCCAACGAGATCAGGCTGGCAACCGTGAACGTGGAGTCGATGGTGACACCCTGGACCACCGAACCAATGAAAGCGTTGAGGGTCAACGGGTTGTACTTGGTCTCCGCCTGGTTGATGAGCGCCCTCAAGAAGGCATTTTGGCGCACGATACGGCCGTAATCACTGGTCCCGTCGTACTGCCAATACCCGTCCTTTTCGTACTCGTAGTGGCGGCTGCGGGCTACTGCCAGGGAATAGCCGCCGTTCACATGCTGACAACCCGTGGCGGTGATGTCGAGCCCGGTGTATGCATCTCGGGCCGGGTAGGGGAAGTTGAGATTGATCCCGCCGATAGCATCGACTGCCCCACGGAAGCCTTCGAAGTCAATCTGCACGACATGACTGATAGGGATACCGAAGTTGGCTTCGATGGTCTGCACCAACTGATCCGGCCCGTTGTTGTAGGTGGCATTGATCCGGTTGTAGTGCCCAATCTGACTGGTGTCGCCGGCCACGGCTACCACCGTGTCCCTGGGAATGGACAGTACCCTTACCTGACCAGTGCCCGGGTCCACGTGGAGAATCTTGACCACATCACTTCGCTGGCCGGTTTGCACTGTGGACGAACCGAAATGGGCGGCATCGGTGGTCGATTCGCCGAGACGTGAGTCGGAGCCGATGAGCAACACGTTGAAGGGCTGGCCGACCGCCGCCTTCTTCAGATGCTTGACCGTTACCTTCGAAACTTGATGGAACCGGTATTGGACATATCCGTAACCAGCTCCGACGGCCACCAACGCCAGGGAGACAAGTACCACCGCGCCCAGGAGGACCCGGTCGATCCAACTCCGCTTCCGCTTCGCGTTGGCTTTCCGGCGATTCGCTCTCAGTGTTTGTCGGGTCAGGGGCACCGCAGGCAGTGCGGCCGCCTCGGTGCTGATCGGTGGGATACTCCCCGACTCGGTCTCTTCTGACTCGGTCTCTTCTGACTCGGTCTCTTCTGACTCGGTCTCTTCTGACTCGGTCTCTTCTGACTCGGTCTCTTCTGACTCGGTC
>JADGOI010000109.1 GCA_017883075.1 Acidimicrobiales bacterium | reverse complement strand
AGTCACTATTCGAGCGGAACGAAGGTGACCAACCATGCAGATCGCCATTGGATTGTTTCCGGGCTTCACCGCCCTCGACGCCATCGGTCCCTATCAGGTATTGACCCAGCTGCCCGACGCCCAAGTCGTCCTCTGTGCGGCGAAAGCAGGCGAGGTCGCCGATGACAATGGCTTGCTGCGTTTGGGCATTTCCCATACGTTCGATGAGCTCGACTCGCCCGACATCATCGTGGTGCCCGGCGGATTCGTCACTCGCAAGCTCGCTCGGGACGGAGACCCAATCGTCGACTGGGTGGCCGCGGTACATCCCCACACCACCTTCACCACATCGGTGTGCACCGGAGCATTGCTGCTGGGCGCCGCCGGGCTCCTCGACGGTCTCGATGCCACTACCCACTGGTTCGCGTATGACGAGTTGGCCAAGTATGGAGCTACACCGACCGAGCAGCGGGTCGTGCACCGGGGACGGGTGTGGACGGCGGCGGGCGTCTCCGCCGGTATCGACCTGGCCCTGACCCTGGTGGCCGAAACCCACGGAGCCGAAATCGCCCAGGCCATTCAACTCGGAATCGAATACGACCCTCAGCCGCCCTTCGACGCCGGAGCTCCTTCCAAGGCGCCACCGGACATTTTGGAGTTCGTACGTTCCATTTCCGCGGTTAAAGAAGCGGAGGCACTCGGCTCATCGGGGTGAACTGGTGACTTGCCCGCAGAGATGGCTCCGTCCGTCACGGCGGACGATCCAGGTGGACGCGGGCCGATCGAGTGACCGCCCTTCAGCCCACCGTGGGAGATGCCTGCTTGGGGAGGACTCGGTTGGCGGCGCTCACCACCGCGCCGAGTGAGGCATCGAGAATGCTCGAGTCCATGCCGACACCCCACCAGGTCGAGCCATCAGGGCCCTCCGCCTCCACGTAGGCCACGGCTGATGCCTCGCTTCCCGAAGTGAGTGCGTGCTCCCGATAGTCCCTCACTTCGAACTCGACACCCAACTCCTTGCGGAGGCCACTGACCAGGGCATCGATCGGTCCGTTTCCCTCGCCGAGCACCGTACGAGGGCGGCCGTCGACCAGCAGTTGCGCGGTGACAGTTGTCCGTTTTCCTCCGGTGGATACTTCGCTCCCGATCAGTCGAACACCGGCGTCATCGGGAAGATAGGTCCGGGAGAAGACGTCCCACATTTCGCCGGGTTGGATCACGGTGCCGCTGGACTCGGTGACCGCCTGCACCTCCTTGGAGAATTCGACCTGCAGGTTGCGGGGCAGATCCAGGCCGTGCTCGGCATCCATGACGTAGGCGACCCCTCCCTTGCCCGACTGGCTGTTGACCTGGATGATCGCCTCGTAGGTTCGTCCAGTGTGTTTCGGGTCGATGGGCAGGTACGGGACCTCCCATTGTCGGTAGTCGTCGCCGATGGCGGCGAACCCCTTCTTGATGGCGTCCTGATGTGATCCCGAAAAGGCGGTGTAGACCAGGTCCCCGGCGTAAGGGTGCCGAGGGTGGACAGGCATACGGGTGGCGTACTCGGCTACCCGCCGCACCTTCTCGATGTCGCCGAAGTCGAGGGCCGGATCGATGCCCTGGGAAAAGAGATTCATGGCCAGGGTAACCACATCGACGTTTCCGGTGCGCTCACCGTTTCCGAAGAGCGTGCCCTCCACCCGGTCGGCGCCGGCCAGGACCGCCAACTCGGCGGCGGCAACCGCGGTGCCCCGATCGTTGTGGGGATGCAAACTGAGGATCACCGAGTCGCGGTCTTTGATGGTGCGGCTGAACCACTCGATGACGTCGGCGTAGACATTGGGCGTGTACATCTCCACGGTGGCCGGAAGATTGAGAATGATCGGGCGCTGCGGGGTCGGCTCGATGACATCCATCACCGCTTCGCAGATTTCGATGGAAAACTCGGGTTCGGTACCGGTGAAGCTCTCCGGTGAGTACTCGTAACGGATCGCGGTCCCCGGGACCGCCGACTCGAATTTCCGGCAAAGTCGGGCAGCATTGACGGCGATGTCGATGATCCCGGCCCGGTCGAGGCCGAAGACCACCCTGCGTTGCAACTCCGAGGTGGAGTTGTAGAAGTGGACGATGGCCCGGGGTGCGCCGTTCAGCGACTCGAAGGTCCGTTCAATCAGTTCCTCGCGGCATTGGACGAGTACTTGGATATGCACGTCATCCGGGATCAGGCCTTCATCGATGATCTGGCGCTGGAAGTCATAGTCGGTATGGGAAGCGGAGGGGAATCCCACCTCGATCTCTTTGAATCCGATACCCACCAATGCATTGAAAAGCTTCAATTTCCGTTCCGAGTTCATCGGATCGACCAATGCCTGATTCCCGTCACGCAGATCCACGCTGGCCCATCGCGGAGCCTTGGTGAGCTGGCGATCGGGCCAGGTGCGATCGGTCAACTGCAGGGGAAGGTGAGGGCGGTACAGACCGAACGGCATGGGGGACACGTCGCAAGGAAGCTCAAGATGATGGCCACCATGGTCCGTGGCCCGGGTGGATCGTGTCTCTGGCTGATCGGTACTCATCGTTGCTCCCTTGCGTCTTCCGGTGCTCCGTGCTCTGGTATTTCCGACTTCCGTGGTTGGTGGTGCGCTGCCTGCGATGGCCCATCAAAAAACCCCCTGGCCTTTTCGGCTCAGGAGGTTGCGGGCGAACGCGATGGGGCGTTCGCCGTCACGTAAGAAGGAGGTCCGAGGTCGGTGAGCGGTACATGATGGTGTACATGCTGCCAGGACAGATCGGTTTCGTCAAGGTCTCTTCCGGTGTCGGACCGTCGACCCCGAGCTCGTGTTCCCTCAGATGCGTTCGAAGTTACGGGCCAACTCCCAGTCAGTGACCGCCCTGTTGGCCTTCGCCCACTCTTGGCGTGCGGTATTGAGAAGGTGGTGGTGAACCGCGGGGCCAAAGGCTTCGTCGGCTACCTCGCTGGCGGCCAAGCCATCGATGGCCTCGGCCAGGGTCGAAGGAAGCCGGGGCACCTCGTCGGAATTGTAGGCGTTGCCCTCGAATGCCGGCTCCAGCTCGAGCTCGTGTTCGATGCCCCACAATCCCCCGGCGATAGACGCCGCTAACGCGATGTATGGATTGACGTCGGCGCCCGGCGCCCGGCACTCGATCCTCCTGCCACTCCCGGCACCGACCGCCCGGAACCCGCAGGTGCGATTGTCCTCTCCCCATACGGTGGCAGTTGGTGCCCACGATCCGGGGACGTACCGTCGGTAGGAGTTGACGTAGGGCGCGAAGCACCACGCCAACTGGCCGGCACTGTGAAGTTGCCCGGCGAGGAACTGTTGTCCGACCACGGAAAACCCCGATAGGGATGTGTCGCCGCCCGTTGGTGCCATCAGAGGGGCTCCGGAAGATGGATCCCAAAGGCTGGTGTGGATGTGGCACGACGAACCGGCATGTTCCATGGACCACTTGGCCATGAAGGTTGCAGCTCTGCCGTGCTGAGACGCGATCTCCTTGACACCGTTCTTGAACACCAGATGGCGATCGGCGACTTCGAGAGCACCGCCGTAGGCGATATTGATCTCGTGCTGACCGGTGCCGGCCTCCCCCTTGGAGGACTCGACGGGGATGCCGGCACCGACCATCTGGTTGCGGATCTCGCCGATGATGTACTCGACGCGGGACGTCTGCAGAAGTTGATAGTCCTCGATGGTGTCGGCGTGAGGTGAGACTCCCTGCCAGTGCTTGGCGGCTGCCTCGGCGAACGTGTCGAGGAAGAGGTAGAACTCGAGTTCGGTGGCGCACTTGACTTCGAGCCCGTGTTCCGCCGCTCGGTCGAGTTGTCGTTGCAGTATGCGACGCGGGGACACTTCAACCGGCTCACCCTCCATGGTGAATAGATCACAGAGCACCAGAGCGTTCCCCGAAAGCCAGGGGATCGACCGGACGGTCTGCGGGTCGATCACCGCGTGGAGGTCGCCATACCCACTGTCCCAGTTGGTGAACTGGTAACCGGGGAGCGGTTCCATGTCGACATCTGTGGCCAACAGGTAGTCGCAGACCTCGATCCCGTGGTCAATGACGTGATCGAGGAAGTACGAACCCGTGACTCGTTTCCCGACCGGACGACCCTGCAGATCGGGGAAGGCCACCAGTACCGTGTGGATGTCGCCCGATTGAATCTGGCGGGGGAGGGTTTCGAGGGTGAGCATCCCAGAACTTTGGCCCAGGCTGAACCGCTCGTCCAGCGTTTGTCCGGTGAGGCACCCTTGGTGACCTCGGACACCGACCCGGAGGTATCTCGAAACGGCAGTTTCGCAGCACCTTCTCGCCGAAGCCAAGGCGATGGCGGCCCGTGGGCGCCGTTCTCTCGGTGACATCATCGACGATGGATTGAGCAGCCTTTTCGCCAATCGCCCCGAGCGCGCCCCTCTGACCCAGAGAGCGGAGTTGCCGGTCGGCGGCGGATCCGGCCTCCAGCCCGGCATCGATCTCGAGGACAAGGACTCGTTGGCCGAGGCACTCGCCGACAATGTCCCGTTCCATGCCGTTGGCTGACGTCAATGCCTTTGTCTACGTACAACGTCGCGAGAGCGAGCGCCACGACGGGTATCGCCGGTGGATCGCGGAACGCCTGGGTGGTCCAGAACCGTTTGGGGTGAGCCAGTTCGTGGTCGGCTCCTTTGTCCGCATGGTCACCAATCACCGCATCCAAGAGTTCCCACCGCACCGAACCCGGCGATCGAGTTCTGTGAGGCGGTACTCGCGGCGCCGGCCGCCCTGCCTGTCCGTTCGGGACCGCGACATTGGGTGCTCTTCGCCGAACTCGGTCGAGTTGCCGGGGCCCGTGGCAACTCGGTGGCAGATGCATGCCTGGCGGCGGTGGCGATCGAGCATGGTGCCGTGTTCGCTACTTCCGGCAGGGGATCCCTGAGGTACCCAGGGCTCCGGGTCATCGATCGGCTGAACGGATGATGGTCCAGAAGCCCAGTTCTACTCCGGTGTCACGTAGGCGGCGGTGATGCCACCATCGACCACAAGCGCCGATCCGGTGATGAACGAGGCGTCATCGGAGGCCAGAAAGAGAGCGGCCTTGGCGATCTCCTCGGGTCGACCGAAACGACCCATCGGAATGTGGACCAGACGACGTTGGCGTCGCTCGGGATCGGCCAAGAGCTCGGCCAGGAGCGGGGTTTCGATCGGGCCCGGACAGAGGGAGTTGGCCCTGATTCCCTTGCGGGCGTATTCCACCGCCAACTCCCGGGTCATGGCCAGCACGCCACCCTTCGACGCGGTGTAGGCGATCTGGGCCGTGGCCGCACCCATGAGGGCGACAAAGGAGGCGACATTCACGATGGAGCCACCCCCGGAGTCGAGCATGGCGGGCACCGCGGCCCGGCAACCGAGCCACACTCCCTTCAAGTTGACTTCCATCACTCTCTGCCATGTTTCGGGAGGGGTGTCGAGGACGCCACCGTCGTCATCGGGGAAGATCCCGGCGTTATTGAACAACGCGTGGAGGCCGCCGTAGGTATCGACGGCCGTCCTCACCATGGCATCCACCTGTGCCTCATCGGACACGTCGACGGTGACCGCGGTGGCCGCACCTCCGGCAGAGACGATTTCCGTCGTCACCGACTCGGCGTTGTCCACCACCACGTCGGCCACCACCACCCTGGCTCCCTCTGTGGCAAAGAGAATCGCCGCTACCCGCCCGATGCCGCTCCCGGCACCGGTGATCACTGCTACTTTGCCGTCGAGCCGACCCATCGATGCCTCCGTCGCCTTCAGGGAATGCGTTCGGCCCGCACCCTACTGGGACATCGCCGAGAGTGGGATACTGGTCCATGCCGTCTACGGGGCCGGTCCCTCTCATCGGAGTCACCATGTACCGCCAGGTTGCCTCGTGGGGTGCCTGGGAGCGCGATGCGGCTCTGGTCCCCGGTGCCTATGTCGACCTGGTGGTGGCGGCCGGCGGACAACCCGTCCTCATCCCTCCGTTCGAGGCGGGCAACCAGGGGTTCACGGCCGGCATCGAGGCCTTCGCTGGGGCGATAGACGGCCTGATGCTCGTCGGTGGAGGAGATGTGAATGCCGAACGTTATGGGCAACCACTTGATCCGGGCGGCGGTGGCTTCAATGACGACCGCGATGAAGTGGAGTTCGGAATTCTCTCGGCAGCCCTCAAGGGAGACCTGCCGGTCCTGGCCATCTGCCGTGGGCTTCAGCTACTCAACGTCTTCCTCGGCGGCGACCTGATTCAGCACTTGCCCGATGCGATCGGTTCCAGCGCACACCAGCCACGCCCGGGGGCTTTCGGACCAATGTCGGTCACCACCGAGCCCGGCTCAATCGTCCGCCGAGTTCTGGGCGAACGGACCGACGTTCTCTGTTCCCACCACCAGGCCATCGGGTCGCTTGGAGCTGACTTGTCGGTCACTGCACGGAGTCACGACGGAGTCATCGAGGCGATCGAACTCCCCGGACACAGATTCGTGGTCGGCGTGCAGTGGCACCCCGAAGAGTCCGGCGACCGCCGGCTCGTTGAGGCATTGATCGAATCCTCACGGACCGGGGAGGCGGCATGAGGGACGAATGTTCCGTGGTCAACCCGGCCACTGAGGCAGTGATTGCAACGATTCCGATGGCCAGCATCGACGAGACAGACGCTGCCGTAGCCCGAGCCAAAGATGCCGGTCCCGCCTGGCGGGCGGTGGCCCCGACCGACCGGGCCCGCCTGATGCGCCGATTTGCCGGCCACGTCGAGGATCACGCCGAGGAGCTGGCACAACTCGAGACGGCCAACGTGGGAAAGCCGATTGCCGATAGCCGGGATGAAGTGGGTATGGTCGCCGAAGTACTCCATTTCTATGCCGGTGCGGTGGACAAGCACAGGGGTGCGACGGTTCCCGTGGCGGGTGGCGTGGATCTGACTTTTCACGAGCCTTTGGGAGTCGTTGGTGCCATCGTCCCCTGGAACTTTCCCATCGCCATTACGTCCTGGAAGGTCGGTCCCGCCCTTGCCACCGGCAACACCATTGTGGTGAAGCCGGCCGAGCTGACCCCGTTGTCTGCCCTGCGGTTGGCTGAGTTGGCCCTCGAAGCCGGCGTCCCCGAAGGGGTGTTCCAGGTGGTGGTGGGTACCGGTCCCACCGTTGGGGCGCGCCTGACCGAACATCCCGATGTGGCGAAAGTGGCATTCACCGGATCCACCGCCGTCGGTCGCGAAGTCATGCGTCGAGCAGCAGGGACCATCAAACGGGTGACTCTCGAGTTGGGGGGCAAGTCCGCCAACATCGTGTTTGCCGACGCCGATCTCGAACGGGCCGCCGCCGCGGCTCCGGGGAGCGTCTTCGGCAATGCCGGCCAGGACTGTTGCGCCCGGAGCCGCATACTGGTGGAGCGGTCGGTGTTCGACCGATTCGTCGCTCTCTTCGTCGAAGCAGTGGATGCATGGCGGGTCGGCGACCCCACCCACCCCGATACCCAGATGGGGCCGCTGGCTTCGGCACGGCACCGCCAGGTGGTGGCTGGGTTCCTGGCGTCCGGCATGGGAGACCCTGGTGGAGGGACGGTTGAGACCCTGGTGACGGGAAGTGTTCCCGATGGTCCCGGATTCTGGTTTCCACCCACGGTGGTCGCACCGGCGGAACCGGATTGGCGCCTGGCTCGTGAAGAGATCTTCGGACCGGTAGTAGCGGTGATCCCTTTTGAAGATGAGGCCGATGCGGTTCGGCTGGCCAACGACACTCCCTATGGATTGGCCGGTTCCATCTGGACCGGTGACGGGGCCAAGGCCCTGCGGATGGCCCGCGCCGTCGACGCCGGGAACCTGTCGGTGAACTCCAATGGTTCGGTTCGGGTGCAGACAAGCTTCGGCGGCATGAAGCAGTCGGGATTCGGCCGCGAGTTGGGTCTGGAGGCTCTGGATGCCTACAGCGACGTCAAGAACGTCTTCCTTGCCACCTCTTGATCTGCCTGATTGGCGGGGCTGGTGGAACCAGGGGTGGGAAGAGCCGGGTGTTGCGCTATCCACCTTCGACCATTTTCTGAAGCGGACCATCCCTTGGGTCGTGTCGTTCTAGCCACGTAAGCGGGAGTGGATCGAGGGAACGTCGCCACGGACGTTTGAACGCGAACACTTCGGGATGCACCACGGCGGGTCCGTCTCCCGTCTCCTTGCGCTCGAACGACCCTTCAAGATCTATGAACCAGCGAGCGGGTCCAGCGATTGCCGATCTGAACCGCTGTGACGTCGGGGTCAGCGTGAACGGGTAGGTACCGCTCGGTTCCGGCAACCCTCCGATGCGCCCAGAGGACACCGCGGTCCCACCAGAGCCGTCGCGCTTGACCGGGCCAACCCGACCCGATCCTGTGATCCGCCTGCCGGTGCCTATCCAAATCGAGGACGAACTCGAAGACTTGCCCTGCGCGATCGTGCGACTTCGGCACTGGCCTCGCCGACGATCATCACTCCAAGGTGGTCAGGCGGCCAGGGTTCCGCATGGGCGGAACCCGGTTGGGACCTCCGTGCAGCCAGGTGGTGCCGGCGTCCATCTGATCCCGGTACCCGTCGGTGTTGTCCGTAGAGCCGATAGAGAGGCGTGATTCCGCAGATTCGCCTATTCGGTTTGCCCCGGCACTTCGGCATCCGCCTTGATCCTTTCGAGGGTGGTCCGCATTCCCCTGGCGTTGGTGCGTCCACGCGCCTTTCCGGCAAGTCGCCAATACAGGCGGAGAATCGGCGTATCGGTCAGCTCAAACGATTCGGTGACGTCGGTACCGT
>JADGOI010000228.1 GCA_017883075.1 Acidimicrobiales bacterium | reverse complement strand
ATCACGTTTGTAACCACATGCTTGGTCATCGGCGTGCCGTTGGGGTATCGCCGGGTTGACCGCTCGTAGAGGCGTCGAATCTTGTCCTCCCCTCCATAGGTCCGATCATCGCCCTCGAAGGTGACGACCGCGGCCGACAGCAACTCCCCCACCCCGGCGAAGTCTCCGCCATCGATCAATTCGGCATACCGGTAGATGTATTCAGCGATGGCGGCCCGGTCGAAGCTCATCCGGCGAGCCTACGTTCGCATCACGAAGGTGACGGAGAAGACCGAGCCGGCGACCGCTGAAACGACCATCATGCGCACCGGCAACGGCCGCGGTGGCGACCAGAACCACAACCGGGCACGAAGCCACAGCCCGGTGCACCACGAGTAGCCTCGGGCAGCGTGAACGGGCGCCTGTGGAGACGCTGTCGACAATTCCGGGTTCCGGTCACCGTCATCGGCATGACCGTGATGGTGGCAGCGACGGTTGGGCTGGGTGTGCAGGCGGTTCATGGAGCCCAGGCGGTCAGCGTCCAACGTCAATCCACCGCAGCGCGGAATGCCTCGCTCGACGACGCCTACTACGGCTGTCTCGACACCCAGGCTCACAGCCTTGTCTCTCCGAATCAGTCAGTCACGATCACCGCCGACAACCTCGCCGACTTCATCATCTTGCTCAAGGCCACCGGCAGTTGGGTCACCTTTGCCGATTCTCCGTCGAGCGCCGCCGTCCAACTGTCACTCCGCACCGTGAGCGGTGGCGGGAATGCCTGCCGCAGTTCAGTGGTCGTCGCTCATTATGCGACACCCCAGCACGGGAGATCCGAACGGGTCGGGTCGGGAGCATCGGTGGCCGGCCAGGGCCCGCCCCCTGCACCGCCGCTATGACCGCCCGGACGAGGTGAGGGGACGATGACGACGGTACCCTCCACCATGGTGGCGATGTTGGTGCTCTCCGCCGCCGGTGCGCTGCCGACCATGGCGCTGGTCGGCCTGCGCTGGATCACCTTCTCGCTGGCACCACTGGCCGGCGCGGTGATCGCCGCCACGGCTGCCACCGGGTTCCTGGCTGTCGGGGGATCGTTCATGGGTTGGTTCGTCGCCTTGGCGGCTGTAGGTACGGCATTGTCCTTGGCCTCCTGGACGAAATGGCCGGACCGGCGGCCCTGGGCCGGTGGATCGGGATCACGTCCACCGTCAATCAGGGGCCATCGGATGGCCGGGGCCATCGGTGCCCTCGGTATCGTCGTCGCCTCTGTGTGGTGTCTGCGGGACCTGTCCACTCCCACCGTCGGGTTCGACGCCCGAGCGGTGTGGCTGCTGCGGTCGGGGTGGTTGTTGCACCCTCATCATCAACTGCTGATCGCCATGCGCGCTCCGGCGCTGCTGTTGGGACAGTCCGGCTACCCACCACTGGTGAGTGCAGCGGGAGCGGTGGCATGGAGCGTCACCGGTAACCAGACGATGCGATTGGGAGTGGTGGTCATCGCCCTTCTCAACACCTGTGCGCTTGCCACTGCCGCGTTCGCGTTGGTGGAGTTGGGCCGGAAGTTCTCCGCCAGGCTGTCTCTGGCGGGTGATCGATCCGACACAGGCTTCACGACTTCTCTGCCGATGATCTCCGGCGTCGCCGCCGGCGTGCTGCTCATCTTCATCGCCTTCGGGATCAACGAGCCATTCATGACCAACGGCTACGCCGATCCGATGTGGTCGCTGGCGGCATTGGGTGCAGTCGTCTACGGCCTCCAGGCGGGTGGGGGCCGGTCCGAGCAAGGGGCCGTGGCGATCCTGGTGATAGTTGCCGGGATGTCCAAGTATGAGGGACTGGTCACCGCGACCATCCTCATTGTCCTGGTCACCATTCGCCGGCTCTCAGCCATGCCGGCCGATCATTGGAGACGCCGGTGGTGGCGGGGGCCGATCGCTGTCGGTATTGCCGAGTTGGCAGCTGTGGGGACATGGCCGATCCTCATGACGATTCTTCGGACCCGGGGACAATCCTCCTCACACTCGTCGCCAGATGTGATGGCGAGCCGGGCCCGGGCGATTTACGACAGTTTCGGTCCGTATCTCCACGTTCTGCTGTTGGCCGTCCCGATCGCAGTGATCGGCGGCCTGGTGTTGACCAAGGTCAGGCGCCAAAGCGACGCCGCCAACGACTGGTGGGCATGGGCAGGACTGGCCAGTGGCCTGGGTGCGGTGGCCGGGGCCCTCATCATCGGTTCCGAACCGATCAAACCGTGGTTGGTATCGACGGTGCACCGGGTCACCGAATTCCCGGCCATGGCCGGGTGGTGGATCGTTGCCACCTGGGCGGTGGTGGCCAGTGGGGCCCCAGCGGTAGCCGATCGACAAGGGGCAGTGCTCCCCGCGCCGGCAAACCCACCGGAGCGCGACAGCCCGGCCGACCGTGGTGGCACTGCTGACCCTGCTGGCATTGCCGACCGTGCGTTGCGCATTGCTTCCGCACCCGCAACTCCGCGAGCTCATAGTGTCTGATTCTCTTGCCGCAGGGGTCTCGAGTCCGGAGACCGCACGGTCGGACACTCCACCGGCCTCCGCCGACCCCTCCGCCGACCCCTCCGCCGACCCCTCCGCCGACCCCTCCGCGCCGCCCCGCATGCGTG
>JADGOI010000227.1 GCA_017883075.1 Acidimicrobiales bacterium | reverse complement strand
CGTTCATGGCTCGGCTCGGCCCAGCTCTCGGCCAGGTCGGCCTTCCCCAGCCGGCCCGGATGGAGTGGCTGTCCCTCTTGGGCCGTTACAACGCCTGAGTTTCCATCAGAGTCGTAAACGGTTCGGCTGCTGTCCGAGTCCTTCGCGAGCCACTTGTCAGTACACCCCTCGATCGAGCGGGAACTCGACGGTGCCCGGCGCCACGCCCCGACTCTCCCGCGGGTGCCGCGCCGAGCGCGTCATTCCGGCCGTCAAGGACTGCGCCTTCAAGACCGTCCGTCCGAATCGGGGAACCGCGAGCGGGACTGTTCCGATCCGCAGACGGCCGTCGTTGTGAATCACCAGGACCGTCCCGGTTGAAGATCCGCTTTCTGTGACCATTGGTTGTCGTTCGACTTCCGGCGTTCTTGGTTGGCGATCCAGGACGCAGATGACTTCGTCGACGGTTGCTGTCCGCTCAGGCGCCGGCGGTCAGGTTCTTGAGCTGGTCGAGGGCTTCGCGGATGCACTGCGCCAGCTCTTGGGTGGACTCGTCACCGATCCACGTCTCGAAGCCGATCTTGAATACAGTGACGCCGGTCTCGGCGGCCAGACCGGCTGCCAGTTTCGCTACACCTCTTCGGTGAAGCGCTTCAACCATGGCCCCGGCGAGGGTGGCGAGTTTGAGGAGCTCGCGCTCTTGCAGACTCGGGTTCGCGGCGATCACGGCAGCTCGTTGCCGGGAGTATTCGCGATTGGGAAGCAGGGATGCGGCGCTTTCTATAGCGGTTGCCACCGCGTCGATCGAACCCGTCGAGGACGGTGCCGCCGCGATCGCCGTGACGATGACGTCCTGCAGGTTTCTCGATCCCTCGAACAGCACCTCCCGCTTGTCTGAGAAATAGCGGAAGAACGTGCGCTCGGTCACGCCGGCCCGCTCAGCGACCTCCAGGGCCGTCGTCTGCTCGAAGCCGCGCTCGGCATACAGCTCCAATGCGCTGCGAATCAGGCGTCCGCGTGCATCCGGTGCCCATCGTCCCATCTCCTGATCCTAGTTGATGTCGGTCACTGACATGACGTGCTACGGTCATGACAGTAACTGACATCAATGGACCAAGGTCTCAGGACCGCCCGAGAAGGAGATCACCCTCATGCGCGTATTCGTCACCGGTGCGTCCGGTTGGATCGGCTCAGCCGTGGTGCCCGAGCTCCTCGAAGCAGGGCACGAGGTTGTCGGCCTTGCCCGATCGGATGAAGCCGTCGCCGCCCTCACCGCCGCGGGTGCGACGGCGCAGCGCGGGAACCTCGACGACCTCGAAAGCCTGCGCGCGGGCGCAGAGGCCTCCGACGGCGTCATCCACCTTGCCTTCAAGCACGACTTCTCCGATATGGCGGGCGCCGGGCGCACCGAGCGTGCCGCGATCCAGATGCTGGGGGACACCCTTGCCGGTTCGGATCGGCCGCTCCTGTTCGCTTCCGGCGTCGCGCTCATTGCTCCGGGTCGCGTGGTGACGGAACGTGACGCGGCTCCGATGAGCGGCCCCGACTCGCCTCGCGGAGGGAGCGAGCAACTCGCTCTCGGGTATGCCGAGTGCGGCGTGCGATCGGTGAGCCTGCGATTCGCGCCGACCGTTCACGGAGCCGGTGACCACGGTTTCATCTCTAGGATCGTTGGCGTTGCGCGCGAGAAGGGAACTTCCGGCTACGTGGGCCAGGGCTCCAATCGCTGGCCCGCGGTGCATCGACTCGACGCCGCCCACATGATTGCCCTGGCACTGGAGAAGGCGCCTGCCGGCTCCGTCGTGCATGGCGTCGGTGAGGAGGGCATTCCAGCTCGCCGGATCGCGGAGGTCATCGGCAGTCGCCTCCACATCCCGGTCACGTCGGTGGCCCCCGACGACATCGCCTCGCAGTTCGGCTGGATCGGCGCCTTCTTTGGTTTAGACATCCCAGCCTCAAGCACGCTCACCCAGGAGATGCTGGGCTGGACGCCGGCCCACCCAGGGCTCCTCGAGGACTTGGAGGCGGGGTACTACTTCCGCCCCGCCTCGCAGTAACGGCAGGGGGACCATCGAAGATGGTGTCGTTCGGCGGCCGGGAGGCCCGACAGGGAGGCCAGGTGCGTTCCCGATCCCCTGCTCATCCCGTCAAGCTGACCACACCTGAGGGTGGCTTTCTCGGAACAGGGTACGTGGCGTCAGCGGGGACTTGATCGCAGTGTGGCGGGCGCGGGCGAGCAACATCGACTCACAGCACCTGCAGTCGCGGCGAAGGGTGTGCGTTCTTGTTCAGTGCGGGATCCTTTGCGGACACCCGTTGACCGGCGTGGGCCGATTCCCCAATCTGGTCGGCGGCCCAGCAGGTCCTGCCACAGGCGCGACCCTCCACCGTTGCCGACGTGCATAACCATGCATAGACACAGCCCGGCCAAACTACCGGATGTCTGCCGCGATCCGCGCGGGTGGACGACATGCGTCATTCCTCCTGTCGGCATGCGGGCGACCGAAACTGCTGTCCGCTCAGATCCGGATGAACGGATGCCCCAGCGCGGCGCGTATGGCGTCGGGTTGGACACTTGCTGCATGGTCGAAGTTGATCCCGAGCGATTCGAGGTGATGGTGAGCGAGGCGCTCGACGGTATA
>JADGOI010000226.1 GCA_017883075.1 Acidimicrobiales bacterium | reverse complement strand
TCGCATCGGTGCCCGAGCGGGTGGCATTCGCGGGGCTGGTCCAGTTGCGGGCGACCGTGCTGGCCATCACCGCTGTACTGGTGGTGATCCTGCTGATGGTGATGGGTCTCGTCGTCCGGGCCGACCGGCGGAGACGCACCTCGGAGCTGCAGGCAGGGCACCGGGAGAGAGAACTGTCCTGGTTGTTGGAGTCGACCGGCGATGGTTTCGTCTCCGTCGACAGCACCGGTTCGGTCACCGGGTGGAACGCCCAATCTGAAGCGCTCTTCGGCTGGACCGCGTCCGAGGTCCTCGGCCGGCAGCTGTCCGACTTTCTCATCCCGGCGTCGCAAGGCCGAGCGCACGACGACAGTTTGCTGGGCTACATCAAGGGGTCCGACTCGACGGTAGTGGGCAAACGGAGGGAGGCGACCGCCCTGTGCAGCGACGGCCACGAGATGCCCATCGAACTGGCGGTGTGGCCGAGCGAGGACGGGCAAGGCTACGGCGGGTTCATCCACGACATCACCGAGCGGGTCAACACCCAGGCCGAACTGGAGGCAGCTCGCGACGAGGCGATGGAGGCCACCCGGCTGAAGAGCGAGTTCCTGGCCACCATGAGCCATGAGATCCGCACCCCGATGAACGGGGTCATCGGGATGAGCCGCCTGTTGCTCGACACCGAACTCGATGTCGAGCAACGGGACTACGCCGAGACGGCGAGCTCATCAGCCGAGGCTCTGCTGACGGTCATCGACGGCATTCTGGACTTCTCCAAGATCGAGGCGGGCAAGCTCGATCTGGAAAGGGTTGCCTTCGACGTGAGCACGGTCGTCGAGGAGTGCGCGGTGCTGCTGGCGCCGCGAGCCCAACAAGGGGGTCTGGAACTGACGTGCCTGGTCGACCCCGGCATCCCGTCCGACCTCCAGGGAGACCCGGGACGACTGCGGCAAGTGCTGCTCAACCTACTGAGTAACGCCGTCAAGTTCACCTCCGAAGGAGAGGTGAACGTGGCTGCCCGGCTGATCGGCGACCCGGTCGGCGCTACCGTGGAGGTCGAGTTCGAGGTCCGCGACACCGGCATCGGGATGACCGCGGCAAGCTTGGAGCACCTGTTCGACGCATTCACCCAGGCCGACACCTCCACCGCTCGCCGTTACGGCGGGACCGGACTCGGCCTGGCGATCTCCCATCAACTGGTCGAGCTGATGGGCGGGACATTGAACGTGACCAGCCAACCGGGCATCGGCAGCACCTTCACCGCCGTCATCCCGTTCCTACCCGGGTCCGGTATGGCGATCCCGAACTTGCCGGCAAAGCTGGATGGGATACGCGCCCTCATCGTCGACGACAACGCGACGAATCAACGGGTACTCCAAGAGATGATTGCCGGGTGGAGAGGCACCGCGGTCACCGCCGGCGGGGCGGACCAGGCACTGGCGCTGCTGCGAGAATCGGTGGAAGGAGCCAACGGCTTCGATGTGGTGCTCACCGACCTGGACATGCCCGATATCGACGGCTACGGCGTGGCCCGGCTGGTGCGTGCCGACCCACGCCTGGCCCACACCCCACTCGTGATGCTCGTCAGCTCGTCGCAACACGGCAAGGAGGAGGAAGGCGAGGAGACAGGGATCGTGGGGTATCTGACCAAGCCGGTCCGCTCAGCCCAGCTGCGCAGTGCGCTCGAAGCTGCGGTCGATCTCGCCCACGCCCAGGCCACCGGCGGGCCGCTCCCCAGCGGACCGGATCGCCAAGAACCTATTCCTGCCGGCCAGATCACCGCTGGAACCAACGGCCGGCTGGACGGTTTCGACGGAAACTCGCCCTCGCCCATGGCCTCGACCTCGCCCATGGCACCGGCCGGAACGCTTAGGTTGTTGGTTGTGGAAGACAATGCGATCAACCAAAAGGTCGCAGTTGCCCGGCTCACCCGGCTCGGTTACGCCACGGACGTGGCCGCCAACGGGATCGAGGCCTTGGAACAACTGGAGCGCAACCGTTACGCCGCCGTCCTCATGGACTGCCACATGCCGGTCATGGACGGCTACGAAGCCACCAGACGTCTTCGCAGCCTTGAAGGAGCAGACCGACACACGCCGGTCATCGCCCTCACCGCCTTGGCGATGCCCGAGGACCGGGCGCGGTGCCTGGAGGCCGGCATGGACGACTACCTGGCCAAACCCGTACGGGTCGAGGACCTCGTTGCCTCCCTCAACCGGTGGGCGCTGGCCGACAGCCCCACCCGGGTGGAGGCTGTCGCTGCCACCGACCATCAGCAGCCCGACCTGGATCAGGAGATCATCGGGGGACTGCGCGAGCTCGGCGGACCATCCCTCCTCGACGAGCTCGTCTCGTTGTTTCGCGATGACGTCGGCCGACACCTCTCCGAGCTCGATCGCGCTCTCGAGGACCGTGACCCGGTGGCCCTCCGAAAAGCCGCCCATGCCATCAGCGGCAGCAGCGCCAACATGGGTGCCGCCCGCCTCGCCACCGCCGCAGTCACACTCGAGCACCTGGCGGTGGCCGGGGACCTCGAAGGAGCCCAGGCGCTGACTACCGATCTCGCCTCACACTGTCGGCGGGCGCTCGACGCCCTGGCCGGAGAGATCGGCCAGCCTGTCGTTGTCCCTGACGACGACGTC
>JADGOI010000030.1 GCA_017883075.1 Acidimicrobiales bacterium | reverse complement strand
CCGCCCCGTACCCCTCCGAGCACGACCGGGGTGACTTTGGCGTCCTCCAACGTGGTCAAGTCGTTCCTCCCTGTATCGGCCCGCGGGCCGGAAATGGTGCGGGCCGAACCGGCCCGAGTACTGACGGGGCATCATCTTTCCACTAACGCGCCCTCCTCGTGAAACTGCCAGGTGACCGGGAGCCAATTTTGGGATCGAGATTGGTGGATACCGGCGGGTAACAGGGTCCCTCAGTCTGGCGAACCACGGGTGAACGAGCTCGCGTAGGCTCCGAACCATGAGCAAGGTGAAGCCTGACGGCACCCCTGATTCCGGAGACGCCACCCCTGATCCCGAGGAACGGACGACACCCCCACCGGATATCACCACCCTGGGCCGCCTTCGAGAGGTGGGATGGCGCTCGATTCCGGTGGCGGAGGAAATGCGCCGCAACGCCGCAGCCCGAATCGCCAGGGGTCAGCGTCTGGTGTCCGGCGTGCTCGGTTTCGACGACACCGTGCTGCCCCAGCTCGAGAACGCGGTGATGGCAGGGCACGACGTGATTCTGCTCGGCGAGCGCGGCCAGGCGAAGACACGGCTCATCAGGTCGCTGGTGGGGCTACTCGACGAATGGCTGCCGATTGTGGCCCATTCCGAGATCAACGACGACCCGTACCGCCCCATCTCCCGATTCGCCAAGGATCTGGTGGCCGAGTCGGGCGACCACACGCCGGTCTCGTGGATACACCGGAGTGAGCGTTATGGCGAGAAGTTGGCCACCCCGGATACCTCCATCGCTGACCTCATCGGCGAAGTCGACCCCATCCGGGTGGCGGAGGGCCGGTACCTGTCCGACGAGTTGACCATCCACTACGGCTTGGTGCCCCGGCTCAATCGAGGCATTTTCGCCGTCAATGAGCTTCCCGACCTGGCCGAGCGGATTCAAGTGGGTCTCCTCAACGTGTTGGAGGAACGCGATGTCCAGATCCGTGGCCATCGGGTGCGCCTGCCGCTCGACATTGTTCTGCTCGCGACCGCGAACCCTGAGGACTACACCAATCGCGGCAGGATCATCACCCCCCTGAAGGACCGCTTCGGGGCCCAGATCCGTACCCACTATCCCCTGGACGCGGAGACCGAACTACGCATTGCCCAGGTGGAAGCTCGACTTCCCGGGACGAGTGAGGGCGCTCCGGACAATGGCGCGGACGCCGGGCCTGGTCTTCCCCGCTTGGAGATGCCCGACTTCATGGCGGAGGTCATAGCCGTCATGAGCCAGCTCGCCCGGGAGAGCCCTCACCTCAATCAGAGGTCGGGGGTCTCCGTCCGGTTGACAATCGCCAACTACGAGACGTTGGCCGCCAACGCCACCCGCCGGGCCCTTCGAAACGGTGAGACCGGAGCCGTGCCCCGGGTCTCGGACCTGGCGTCCCTCGTGTCGTCCACCCAGGGGAAGGTCGAAGTGGAGACCCTGGAGGAAGGCCGGGAGGAGCTCCTGGTATCCCAGCTTCTGGCCGCCGCCGTGCTGTCGGTGTTTCGCCGCCGAGTGATCCTCGATGACCCGCACGCGGTGGTGGCGGCATTCACCGAAGAGACGGTCGTCCACGCCGGCGATGACCTTCCGGCGTCGGCCTACGCCGAGACCCTGACCCGGCTGCCGGCGTTGTCCGGACCGGTGTTGGCTCTGGCCGGCGGATCGGAGGATCCCGGGGTGGTGGCCAGTGCCGTCGAGTTCCTGCTCGAGGGCCTGCATCTCACCAAGCGCCTCAACAAGGAGGCGGCCGGCGCCCGGGCGACGTATCGGGGCCGGGGATGACCTGGCGCTTCGATTATCGGCGCTGGGACGGAACCCAGGACTCCGAGATCGACGATGCCGACGCGGTGCTGGCCCAGCTGACCGACGATCTGTTGGCCAACGGTGATCTCCACGAAGCCATGCAGCGGATGCTCAATCGGGGCTGGAGAACTCCCGATGGCGACGAAGTCCAGGGCCTGCGCGACCTACTGGATCAACTTCGGATCGAGCGGGAAGATCAGCTCGATCGCGGGGACCTGGGCGGGGCGTACAGCGAGGTGGCGGCCGAACTCGGGGAGGTGCTGGCCGAGGAACGGGCCGGGATCGACCAGCTCGAGACGGATGCCCGCCAATCGGGCGACCAGCGCCGGCAAGAGGTAACCGACGAAGTCGCCACCGAACGGCGCATGGAACTTGATCTGCTGCCGCCGGATCTGGCCGGCACGGTGCGCGGGCTCCAACAGTACGGATTCATTTCCTCGGAGGCGCGCCAGCACTTCGAAGAATTGATGGAGCGCCTTCGCGAAGAGGTGGCTCGCACCTACTTCGAGCAGATGTCGGATGCGTTCACCAATCCTGACCCCGAACAGCTGGCCCGTATGCGCGACGCCTTCGATGCCCTCAATCGGATGCTCGAACAACGGGAGGCGGGTGAACCGATCGACCCGACCTTCGAGTCCTTCCTCGAGCAGTATGGCGATCTGTTCCCCGGGGACCCAGCCGACCTCGATGAGCTACTGGAGCAGCTCGCCGCCCGCATGGCCGCCGCACAGGCCATGTGGAACTCCATGTCTCCCGATCAGCGGGCCCAACTCCAAGGCCTGGCGGAGTCACTGCTGGAAGATCTGGATCTTCGGTGGCAGGTGGATCGTCTGGCCGGGAATCTACAGCGAGCCTTCCCCGACGCCGGCTGGGAACAACGGCACCAATTCAGTGGTGACCAACCGCTCGGGTTGGGGGACGCCACCGACGCCGCTTCGCGGTTGAAGGAGCTCAACGAGCTCGAGGCGTTCCTGCGGTCGGCCAACTCCCCTTCATCTCTGTCCGAGGTGGATCTCGACAAGGTGGCCAAACACCTGGGGGAGGACGCCGCCCGGTCCATGGATCGCCTGGCCAAACTGGCCAAACAGTTGGCCGATGCCGGGCTCATCGACCAGCGGGAGGGTCGCTACGAGCTGACCCCGGCAGGGATGCGCCGGATCGGGCAGCAGGCCCTGGCCGATCTGTTCGGCCAGTTGACCAAGGATCGGGTCGGCAACCATCGCACCACGTGGAGTGGGACCGGCCATGACCGCGAGGAGACCACCAAGCCCTACGAGTTCGGGGACCCGTTCAATCTCGATCTCTCCCGGACGGTGCACAATGCGGTCCGGCGCTCGGGCCAAGGGGTGCCGGTGCGACTGACCCCGGATGACTTCGAGGTGATCGAGAACGAAGCGCTATCCCGGACGGCCACCGTCTTGTTGCTCGACCTGTCGTTGTCCATGCCCATGCGCGACAACTTCGTTCCGGCGAAAAAGATGGCGCTCGCCCTCCACACGCTGATCACCACTCGCTTCCCGCGTGATTATCTGGGGTTGGTCGGTTTCTCCGAGGTGGCTCGGGTGATCGAGCCCGAAGATCTTCCCACCGTCAGTTGGGACTACGTGTACGGCACCAACCTGCAACACGGCCTGATTCTGGCTCGCAAGATGTTGGCCCACCAACCGGGGACCAAGCAGATCATTCTGGTGACCGATGGCGAGCCGACGGCCCATATCGTCCCCGACGCTCGGGGGGTCGGCTATGACGTGTGCTTCAACTATCCGCCCATCCCCGAAACCCTCGAGGTGACCTTGGCCGAGGTCATGCGCTGCACCCGATCGAACATCACCATCAACACGTTCCTCCTCGATCCCGATCGGGCGCTCAGGGGATTCATCGAACAATTGGCCAGGATCAATCGGGGTCGGACCTTCTCGACGTCACCGGATGAACTCGGTGACTACGTGTTGGTTGATTTTCTTCGCCACAAGACCAAGGTCCGAAGCCGGGGGCGTCGCGCCGGCTGATGCCGGGGCATCGAACTCCAGGAACCCACAGGCCGGGCAAGGGGACAAAACCCAAGTTGCGCCTTGCGTTTCTCCCCAGCATGGGTGAAGATGACACCATTGTAGTTACATACATGCTATGAGGCTCGCAGGATGGGCCGAGTACATAAATGGTGAGGGAGGCGCACCCATGGACGTGGTGTCCTTGATGTACGGAAGTCAAGAGCGCAGCTGGCAGACCAAGGCCAACTGCATGGGGGTCGATCCCGACCTGTTCTTTCCCGAGCGCGGCGCCTCTACCCGCGAAGCCAAGGAAGTGTGCCGGGGTTGTGTCGTCCGCGAGGACTGCCTCGAGTCCGCATTGGCAAACGGGGAGAAGTTCGGGATCTGGGGAGGGCTCTCGGAACGTGAGCGCCGCCGTCTCCGACGACAGCGGGCCATGCAACGACGGGCCGTCGCCAACGCGTCCTGATCGACAGTTACCAGCCGACCGGGACACCGACTGATTCCAGCCGGGCCTCGATCGTCCGCTCTTCGCTGAGATCGAGCTCCGCCCATCGGTGGGTCGGCACACTGGCGAGGAGTTCTCGTGGCACCAGACCCACCAGTTCGGCGCGTTCGACGTGGCCGCCGGCCTCATTGACGAGGTGGGCGACCGTGTCGAAAAGGGTGGCCAGACCCGTCGAGTGCGGCTCGATGAGATTGCAGCTCACCTGGGCGCCGGAACCCACGGCCAGACCCAGGCTTCGCACCGTCGGGCTGCGGATGGAGGAGGCAATGCCCCGGGCCAGCCCCACCGCCGCGGCGGTATCGAATTCTGAGCCCTCACTCACGGTGATCCAGATGTTGTAGGCCACCAGCAGAGGCCTGGCTCCCACCGCGGTTGCCCCGGCAGTCGGGTGCGGGGTGGACGGACCGGTGTCGGGATCGAGGGTCCGAAATGCCTCCCGGCGCACATCGGGCAGTGATCGCTCGGGCCCATAGAGAAAGCACGGCAATCCGAGGTCGGAGCCGGCCCAGGCCGCCAACCGGTTCCGGGCATCGATGGCGGTGTCGATTCGCCCGGTGGGTCCCAACGGGACGAAGGGGACCACGTCGACAACTCCCATCCGGGGATGCACGCCCTGGTGGTCACCAAGGTTGATGCGCGTCACCGCAGTCGAGATCATCGATCGCGCCGCTTCCTCGACACCGTCCGTCTCCCCACCGAGAGTCAGGACCGAACGGTGGTGCTCAGGGTCGGTGTGAACATCCAAGAGAGTGGCCCCAGCCTGATCAGCAATGTCCCTGATCACGGCCATGTCGCGACCCTCGCTGATGTTGATGACGCACTCGGTGAGCACTACGGGTACCGGTACACCGAAGAATGGGGTTTGGCTCAGACCCTCACGGTCGTGTGGCTCAAGCGTCGGCGTCGAAGTATCCGTCGCCTTTCGCGCTCGGACTTGCCACCCCACACGCCGTGGTCGACCCGCTCATCCAATGCATACTGAAGGCAGGCGTCGGCGACCGGGCACTCAGCACAGATGCGCTGGGCGGCCTGCACCCCGATCCCGTCGCTAGGGAAAAAGGCAGTGGGGGAGAGATCCCGGCACTTGCCTTCGCTCATCCAATTCGCATCCATGTGCTTGCTCTCCGATCCAAGGTGATGACTGGCAGTGGGTCCGTCTGACCCGGCCCGCCGTTGCTGCCATCAGTACACGACTATTGTCCCATCCCTGCTTGCTCTACGGCACGAAACGAGCCTTTGTTGATGGAATCCTCACAATTTTCTTATCGGGGAGAGGATCCTTCTTATGAAGGGGCCGAAAGCGGGCAGCCAAACCCCCCTCGAGCAGAATTGGCTGGGCACCCCGGGATGAGTGATCCCTCACCACAGAGTGTACCTTCTATGCCACTCGCTGCACCGGGTGCATCACCACCGCCCGCACCGGGGGCTTCTCCCACCCTCAATATGTACGGGAACGCCGTCCCGGTGTATCCGGGCAATTACCCCCCGTACGGGCCGCCTCCGGGTGGGCCGGGATATCCCTCTTACGGCGGCTACGGGCCTCCGGGTGCGGGATACCCGTACGGGTACGCCCAACCGGTTCCGGCGCCCCGGGTGGTGCGCCATACCCTGACCCGTCGCAATTGGCTGTTGGTGGTCATCGTGGTGGCGGTCCTCGCGGCCGCGGTGGGATCGATGGTCGGAGCCATTGTCGGAGTCGGCAGCCAACAGACCATCATCAAGCAGTACCTCCCGAATACCAGTGTCCTGGCCCAGCCCAAGGACATCCAGGGGGTTCTGGCGGTTGTGGAACCTGCTGTCGTCTCCATCGACAGCGAGTCCGTCCAGACCGGGAGCTCCTCTGGCGGTGACTTTGTGCAGGCGGCCGGCACCGGCATGATCCTCACCCCCCAGGGGGAGGTCCTGACCAACGATCATGTGGTCGCCGGGGCCACCACCGTCACGGTCACTCTCTTCGGACAGACCAAGGTGCTCACCGCCCACGTGGTCGGGACCGACCCCGGCAATGACCTGGCGTTGGTGCAGATCGACAGTGCCTCCAACCTTCCCACTGTCACGCTGGGCAACTCGTCGCAGAGCCAGGTGGGTGACTCGGTGCTGGCCATCGGCAACGCACTGGCATTGGCCGGAGGGCCGTCGGTCACCCAAGGGATTGTGTCTGCCATCAACCGTTCGCTGTCTGCGCAGAATGACAGTGGGCAGACCGAGACCCTCACCGGACTGCTCCAGACCGACGCAGCCATCAACCCGGGGAACTCAGGCGGCCCTCTGGTCAATGCCCAAGCCAAGGTGATCGGGATGAACACCGCAGTGGCCTCGAGCAGTTCAGGCAACGCCCCGGCCCAGAACATCGGTTTCGCCATCCCCATCGACCTGGTCAAGCCCCGGCTCGCCGAGTTGCGACGTGGGGGTCCGGGTGGTGCCGGGAATGCCAGTCCTCATCCGACACCGGTGGCCAACGCCGCGTACATGGGTGTTTCGGTCGGCACGGTCACACCGACGCTTCGTCAACTGGACCACCTGACGCCAGCGTCGGGTGCCCTGGTGCTCTCGGTGCAGTCGGGAAGTCCGGCAGACTCCGCCGGCCTACAGAACAATGATGTGATCGTTTCCTTCAACGGAGCAGCCATCCAAACCGCTGATAATCTGACTGCTGCCATCCATCCGCTGAAGCCCGGTGACCACGTCACCGTGGGGATCTATCGGGGCGCCACCCGCATGACGATCAACGTCACGCTCGGAGCCCGCCCAAGTGGCGGGTAGGCTGGCGCCCGCCGTCATCCCAGGAGGAAACACCACCATGACCCCGGTCACCGACGAACCGACCGTCCCGGAAGAGGGCGAAGAGCCTCAACCGCCGATCGGCCATGTGCGGGTCGTGTATCTCGGCCCGGTGGCGCCGCATTGGGAAGTCCAGTCCGACTTCGGTGATGCCGAGCTCATCGAGGCGTTCCGCCATCGGACGATGGCCCGGCTGGTGTTGCTGCCTCCGCACGATCCACAGTACCGACGTAACCGCGAGCGGGTCATCCGCGACGCAGAGCGCGAGAACATCACCCTCGAGTGGGATCTCGGCGTGCCTGAGGAAACCCCGGCCCCGGTCGAGGCTGAGGCGCCGTCCCCGACAGACGGGTGACTCCGCCGTTTACGCCTCGGGAGGTTGGTCGGGGCCGTCGAGTTCCGGCAGGCTGATCCGCTCCAACCACAACCCGGGGGCATCCACTTCGGATGGGGTCGGAAGATGACCGGTGGATGACCAGAGCCGGGCCAGCGCCTCGTCGCCCGCCCGTTCCACCACCCCGGCGATGAAGGCGCGCCCCCTGTCGACCTGGGCTTGCTCGAGGTCGAGCCCGAACAGCGCCCCGGCAGCTTCCTCACCCTTGCCCCGCTCGATCCGACGTCGATACCAGGCCTCTGCGAGTTGGGCGTGGGAACCCACCAACTTTCGCCCCACCTGATCCGCCACGTGATCGGCGTAGGCGTCGATCACCACCGCCAGGGAAGTGAGCTGATCCGAAGACCGTTTGAACTCGGGGGTGAGCAGACCACCGAGGAGGGCCTCGGGGTCGCCGAAGAGATCTTGCATGGACTCGAGGTTCATCCCGGACTCACCGGTGGGATCGCCCAATCCCCCCAACCGTTGCGCCAGGCTCTGTTGGGTAGCAGCCGCCGACACCGCCAGAGCCTGCAGCAACTCGTCCATCCGGGCCCGGACGCAGGGCCTGGACAGCACCGCGTGGGAAGCCAGTTCACGAGCGCACACCCACAACAGCGCCTCATCAGCGGGGATGCTCCAATCGTCGGCGAACGAGTTGACGTTGGCCGTCACGATGAGCAGTTCGTCGGACGGGGCCCACGGGAGGGCCAATGCGTATTGGCCGAGGGCCCGATGGGAAAGGTGCCCGACCACCGACCCCAGTTGCAACCCGAAGAACATCGGACCGATGACGACCGCCCACTGACCCAACAGATCGCCCAACCCACCCAGGGGGTCGTTCCCGCTCGGCTCATCGATGTCCGGGGCCGCCTGGGTCCCCGGGGGAGGGGTGGCGGTTGGAGCCATGGCGGAGAGCACCGGCTTCCAGGCGTCGAGGGCCCGAAGGGTCCAATCTCCACGGCCGACGGGCAGATAGGAGAGGCGGCGGCCATCAGAGGAGACGGGCATGCCGGTGGCCTCGATCACGTGCAGTTCAGCCACCCTGGCCAACTCCTCGAGTCGAATCCGTTCGACCGGTTCCACATTCGATTCGGGGGTGCCACCGGTGGCCACGTTCGCCCCGAACGACCGGGTCATTTCCCATTGATCGGGAGCATTGGTGCCCAGCATGTTCATCAGGTCGCCGAGCAGAGATTGGAACGGGTTTCCCGCGTCCCCGGATTCAGGCGGTGGCATGCCTGCATGCTACGGCGACGAATCGCCGTTCGATGCACCACTTCCATCGGCGGCCAACACCACGCTGGCGTTCCCCATCGATCCCGAGCGCTCGAT
This sequence comes from Acidimicrobiales bacterium, assembly GCA_017883075.1. Lineage (GTDB taxonomy): Bacteria > Actinomycetota > Acidimicrobiia > Acidimicrobiales > RAAP-2 > DASZIT01. The sequence goes on along the minus strand of JADGOI010000030.1, from coordinate 14,771 downwards.
GGCCAGGACCACTGACGTTCCCGGGAGGTCGGCGTAGAGGCGGGTGCGCAGTTCGGCCACCGAGTTCACCGCCTCTCCGTTGACGGCCACGATGACGTCACCGATCTGCAGGCCCGCCCGGGCGGCCGCCCCTTCCGCTTCGATGGCATCGAGGGTGGCGCCGTTGGGAGTACTGGATCCACCTGTCGCCGTGGACAGCGTGGCGCCCGTGGTCCCGTTGATGTCACTGGCCTCGACGCCCAACCACCCGTGCACGACGGTCCCGGCTGCCACCAGCTGACGGGTGACCCCCAAGACAAGTTCAGCCGGAAGGAACACGCCGGTGGTGGCATCACCTTGTGTCTGTGTGGTGTCGAGGATTCCCGAGACCTGCCCGGTACCGCTGAGCAATGCGCAGCCGCTGTCTTGGGCCGACAGGGGTAGGTCCACCGTGGTGACCGCGAAACGGGATGCGGGGCCGCCGACCCCGACCCCGGTACCCGATGACTGCACCGGGCCGGCATACAGGGACGAATGAGGGGCAGTGGCGCCACCGAAACCGGAATGAAGGGCCATCGCCATTGTCATGGATCCCGGTACCGGATCACTGGTGTCGAAGTCGGCCACCGGCAGATCAGACGGCACTCGCACCACGGCGATCCCCGAGGTCGGATCGCTCCCGACCAGTTGGGCGGGGGTTCGGGTGCCGTCCGATTCGTCGAACGAGATGGCTCGTGCACCGGCGATGGCGGCGGCGCTCGTGGCGATGATGCCACCCGACTCGGCGATCACGCCGGTGGCCAGCGACACTCCGGAAGGGCGGGTCACGGTCAGGGCTACCAGCGACGGTCGCACCGCCGCCACCATGTGGGCCATCTCGGTCCCACTCGACAGTTGTGCTGTTCCGGGCTCGGTCGTAGGCGGAGTGGACAACGCCACCAAGCTCGACGTCGTGGTCGCACGAGACGGACCCCCACCATCCGGTGAAGCTCCCGACGTGGCCATCACCAGGCCGGAGACGAGCAGGGCGCCGGCGACACAGACCGCCGCTCCCCCGACGATCCAAGGGCCCGGGCGACTTCGATCGGAGTCGACACCGCCGAACCGTGCCACCGAAGCATGCTGGGACGAGATCGATTCCGAGGGGTGTCTCCACAGCCGGTCGTCGGGAGAGATCCAGCCCCGAATGGGATCCGGGGTTCCATCACCGGGGTCGGAGCCGTCCGAACCGAAATCTGTGCCCTCGGGGGTGTCTCCACTCACCGACACGAGGTTAGCGACGAGATCGGGGATTGGGAGGTCGCCCATGTTCGGAGAAGGGCCGGCGGGCCAACTCATCCGCCGGATGAACAGCTGGCCCTACGATGGCCCGGTGGCTCGTGACCTCGCTATCGACCTCGGTACGGCCAACACCCTCGTCTACGCCAAAGGCAAAGGCATCGTGTTGAACCAACCGACGGTCATCGCCCTGAATACCAGGACACGTGACGTCCTGGCCGTCGGCAACGAAGCGTGGCACATGATCGGGCGCACTCCGGGCTACATCGTCGCTGTCCGTCCACTGCGCGAAGGCGCCATTACCGACTTCGATATCACCGAGCGGATGATCAGACTGTTGTTGCGTCGGGCCGGGGTGACGAAGCTCAGCCGGCCCCGGGTACTGATTTGCGTTCCATCGGCCATCACGTCGGTCGAACGGCGAGCTGTCAAGATGGCTGCCCGTCATGCGGGAGCCTCGTCGGCCTATCTCATCGAGCAACCGATGGCGGCGGCTATCGGAGCCGGGCTCGCCACCCATGAGCCCATGGGCAACATGGTGGTCGACGTCGGAGGTGGTACCTCTGAGACGGCGGTCATTTCACTGGGAGGGGTGGTCACCTCCCGCGCCATTCGCTGTGGCGGCTTCGACCTCGATGCCGCCATTCAGCAGTACGTGCGACGCGAGTACGACGTGGCCATCGGCGAACGGACCGCCGAGGAACTGAAGTTGGCCATCGGATCGGCGCTTCCTTACAACAACGAGGTGAAAGCCGAGGTCCGTGGGCGCGAGGTCGCTACCGGGCTGCCGAAGATCGTGGTGTTGTCGCCCGAGGAGATCCGCTACGCGCTCCGTGAGCAAGTGGACCTTATTTTGGCCACCGTGGTCGATTGCCTGGGCGATGCCCCGCCCGAACTGGCCCAGGACATCATCTACCAGGGCATCTACCTGGTGGGCGGAGGAGCGATGCTCCGTGGCCTGGCCAACCGTCTGGCCGATGAGACCGAGGTGCCGGTGCATCTGGTTCCGACGCCGCTCGAGTGCGTCGTGCAGGGAGCGGGCATGTGTCTCGACTCGTTCGACCGCCTACGCCACATGTTCACCGACGCAGATTCCTGAGGACCCCTTTCGGTTCAGGTCACGTCGAGCAGGTCTTCGGCGACCTGACGCACCTGCCAGTCACGGTCCTCGAGACATCGGCGGAGGGCGGCCTCGGTGTCCGGCCCGTCGAACGCGGCGAGCGCCACCGCGGCCCGACGCCGGATCGCCGGCTTGTCGTTCAACGCGGCCAACACGGCGGGGAGACCTGTCGGATCACCGATGGCGCCCAGAGCGGCGACCGCAGCTTCGCGGCAGAGTGGATCCCGGTGACCCGACTCCATGGACGCCAGCGCCGCCAAGGCGGGAACTCTTGTTGGAGATCCCTGTTCACCCAGGGCCCACGCCGCCATCTCGACGACCGACGGGTCGCCATCGTCGAGGCACGACGCGACATCCACGTCCGGTCGGCCGGCAGCCAGTTCGCAGGCCCGCCGACGCGGCGAGGGGTCGGGATCGGCGAGCGCCGTCACCAGGTCGGCCTTCTTCAGGGTGCCTAGTCGATCGAGGGCCCCGAGTGCGGTGACCCGCACCACCGGCGACGGATCATCGAGTCCGGCTCGTGCGGCTTGCCCATTCCCGACATGGCCGGCCAGTGCCACCAAACGCCGCCGCTCGGTGACGGCCCCACTTGTTGGTTCCGTGGCAGGCTGTGGGGCCTGAGCACCCGGTGAGCGACCGCTGGGAACCGACCCGCCGGACGACTTGGGAGAAACCACCGCACCACTATGACCGAAGAAGCCCCCTCCTCGCCCACATCCGAAATCGGGTCGACTCCGCCCGGGGAACCGTCCCGCCCCCGACCCCGCCGGTGGTGGCCGTGGATCACGCTCATTGTCGCCGCCGTCGTGATCGCGGTGGCATCCAGGGTCAACCTTGACTACTACGCGGTGCAGCCCGGAGTGGCACAGCCGGTCCAGAAGTTCATCAGAGTCCCGGCGGACAAGGGCCACCCGGTCGCCCACTCAGTGTTGTTGACCGATGTCGAGGTCGGCAGGGTGTCGGCGCTGTCCTATCTGTATTACAAGTTCCACGGGAATACCGACCTCTACCCGCTGGAATCGATCACCGGGGGGAGCCCCCCTTCCGAGTACACGGCCCAGGGTGATCTGGAGATGTCCCAGGCGGAATCGGCGGCGAAGACGGCCGCGCTCCGGCGTCTGGGGTATCCGGTCACGGCTCAACCCGCCGGGGCGGTGGTGTCGGCCACCTATCCGAAAGCTCCCGCCTACGGGTTGCTCAACGTGGGCGATGTCATCTCCGCGGTGGACGGCAAGTCGACGCCGAATGCCGACAGTCTGGTGACAGCTCTCCGACTCCATCACTCGGGTCAGAGCATCACCCTTTCCGTGCTCGGGCAGGGGAGCAACGCGAGCAGCACCCCGAAGCCGGTGACGCTGACGTTGAAGGACACGGTCATCGATACCGGGGGGGGAGTGATGCAGACCGAGGACCTCGGAGTGCAAGTGGGCAATCAGGTCAATTACACCTATCCGTTTCCGGTCACGATCAATGTCGCGGATATCGGAGGCCCATCGGCCGGATTGGCGATAGCACTCGGGGTGATCGACGCGCTGACCGGTGGCTCGCTGACCGGGGGAAAGACAGTGGCAACGACCGGGACCATCGACGATCAGGGCAACGTCGGCGACGTCGGTGGCGTGCCCCAGAAGACGGTTGCCGTCGAGAACGCCGGTGCCACCATCTTTCTGGTACCCCCACAGGAGTACAAGGCGGCAAAGTCCAAGCAGGGGAAGGGGCTACAGATCTACCCGGTATCCACCCTCGATCAGGCCCTGGCTGTCCTGGCGGCCCATGGAGGGGTCGTTCCTCCCGTTTTGACGAATTCGACATCGGCAACTTCGACACCGGCTTGAGGGTGGCCCGTTTGGCCTACCGGTCGTCGTAGGCTCTCCCTCATGACCGAGGACCACTGGATGAAGATTTCATCCGCATTTCATTTGGCTCCCGATGAAGTGGCGCGCCACACCTTCGCCACCGCCCGTCGAGGATTCGCACCCGACGAAGTGCGGGCCTACCTCGAATCCATCGCCAAAGGCCTGAGGGCTCTGGCCGATCGGGAGCACGAGTTCAGGCGGGAGCTCGAAGAAGCCGAGAGTCGGGTGGCTCATCCGGTCGTCAACGAAGAGACGTTGACGGCGGCTCTGGGGCAGGAGACGGCACGGGTCCTGCACAGTGCGCACGAGGCGTCGAGCGAGATGTTGGCCAAGGCGGAAGCCGAGGCCGTCCGGTTGCTGACCGACGCCCGCCAAGAGATTGCGGACACCGAAGACCGTGTCTCGGCCCAGCTTTCCGGTCGTGCGGCAGAAGCGGAGGCGGCCGCTGCCGAGTGCCGGCATCGGGCGCAAGAGGATGCGGCGGCCGGGTTGGAGGCGGCCCGGACCGAGGTAGAGGCGCTGATCGACCAGGCCCGGTCCGAGTGTCACGACATGATCAATGAGGCGCAGGCTCTCCGAGCGCGGGTGCTCGCCGACCTTTCCAAGCGTCGCAAGGTGCTCCATGCCCAAATCGAGCAGTTGCGGGCCGGTCGGGAGAATCTGGCCTCCACCGTCCGCAGTGTGCGTCGTTCCATCGACACCATTGCTGACGACCTGTTTCGGGCAGAAGACGAGGCGCGTCTGGCCGCAGAGGCAGCCGGCCGCGTCGCGGTCGCCCGGCCCGATGAAGGTACCCCGGAGGAATTGGCGGCTTCGTTGTTGGCCGAGGAGGCCCTGGTTGCCGAAGCACTGGTGACCGGCCAGACATTCGACGCCCAGCCCGATGCCGACGAGGACCACGGGCAGGCGACGGATGAACTGCATGATCTGACCGACCAGACCGACCAGACCGACCTGTCTCCCGAACCCGTTGATGGCGTCGGTGCCCACGGGGAGATCGGCAACGCAGCCGAAATGGACTTTCCGGGCCCCATTCCTTCGGTTGACGCACTGTTTGCCAAAATAAGGGCGTCGCGGGAGGAGGGCGATGCGGGTGTCGAGGATCCCGCCGGAGTGGTCGCCACTGTTGACAATGAGCCATCCGTACCCCCCATACCGGTTCCGGTCGATGATGTTTCTCATTCCCCGGAGGTATCCGATGCCGGCATTCCCGAGATTGAGGCCGCATACGAAAGCGAAGAAGAGGATGAAGGTGACGCCCCACCTGAAGAACGGAACCCCTTCACCGTCCGTCGGGACGAGATGATCGCACCACTGGTGAAGGCTCTGGCTCGGCGGATGAAACGAACCCTGCAAGATGACCAGAACGACTTGCTCGATCGGTTGCGCTCACGTCATTTTCAGTGGTCACCCGACATCCTCCCCGCCGAACCGGAACACAGCGATTCGTATTCGACGGCGGCGCTGCCACACTTGGTAGAGGCCGCCCAAGCCGGCGCCTCCTTTGTCGGGTCAGAGGGTACCGCCGGGCCGCTGACCGAAGAGATGACAACTGTCGCTCACGATCTGGCCGAGACAGTGTTGGCCCCACTCCGCCGACGTCTCTCCGAGGGCGAGCATCTGCATGGAGCGGATGAACCGGTAGTGGCTGAGCATGTGGGATCCGCCTTCAGGGAATGGAAAGGGGAGCGCATCGAGAGATTGGCCGGTGACTACGTCGTGGCAGCCTTCTCGGTTGGCTCACTGGCCGGGTCGAAGCGCAAGAAGAACCTCCGGGTCGAGTGGATAGCCGCTGCCGCAGCAGGCGATGAGCCGTGCCCTGATTGTGAGGACAATATGCTCAACGGACCACAACGGCCCGGTGGAGAATTCCCCACCGGCCATGTCCATCCACCGGCGCACCCAGGGTGTCGTTGCCTGCTGGCACCTTCTGCCACGTAGGCTGCGTCCGTGCGGTCCCCCACCAGCATTCCCAGAATCACTCGTTCCGCGGCCCACGCCCGACGCCGAGGGGTTGTCATCGCCATCATCGTGGTGGTGGCCGTCTTGCTCTCGTTGCACGCATTCGCCGTCCTCTATACGGATGCGTTGTGGTTTTCGTCGGTTCACCTGCACACGGTGTGGCGGAGCCTCTTTGACATAAAGGCGGGCCTGATGTTGACGTTCGCCGTCATCTTCGGCGTTCTGCTGTTTGCCAGTCTCATGGTGGCCGAACGACTGGCTCCCAAGGGCCCGTCACTCGACGCCGAGGATGAGTTCGTCAAGCGGTACCAGGAGGTGATCGGGCCCTATGTCCGGTGGCTGAGGATCGGGCTCGTCGTCGTGCTGGCACTCATCGTGGGATCTCAGGCGCTCGGCCAGTGGCAGAACTGGATCCTGTTCCGTAACGGGGTGCCGTTCGGAGTGAAGGACCCCCAGTTCGGCCGCGACGTCAGCTACTTCGTCTTCAAACTTCCCTTCGAGCTCTTCCTTGTCCATTGGGCGCTGGTGGCCTTGATCGTCATACTCCTGGTCACTGCACTTTTTCACTATCTCAACGGAGGGATTCGGCTTCAGGGCGGTCGACCCAGGGTCCGCCCAGCGGTCAAAGCCCATATTTCGGTAATTCTGGGCCTGCTCGCCCTGGTGAAAGCGGTCGGGTACTACTTGGCCCGCTACTCGCTCGACCTGTCGTCGAACGGGTACAACAAGGGAGCCGACTATGCGGACGTGCACGCCCGTATCCCGGCGTTCGAACTGCTGATTCTGGTATCCCTGGCCGCGTTCCTCCTGTTGATCTACAACATTCGGCGCCAGGGTTGGGCCCTTCCTGTCATCGGGGTGGGGTTGTGGTTCGTGGTGGCCCTGGCCGCCGGCGCAATTTATCCCGCCATTGTCCAGGCGCTGAAGGTGAATCCGGCCCAGAACAACCTGGAACGGCCGTATATCCAGCGAAATATCAACGCCACCCGAGCCGCGTTCGATCTCACCTCCATCAAGACCGTCAACTATCCGGCTGCGTCGACTCTCACTGCCGCGCAACTGTCCACCAATTCCGACACCCTGGCCAACGTGCGTCTCTGGGACCCCCTCCTGACCCAGCCCACCTACGACAAGCTTCAGGACATTCGCTCCTACTACCAGTTCAACAGCCTGGCGGTCGACCGCTATCCGGTGGCGGGGACGGCGACCCCGACGATCGTGGGTGCGCGGGAAGTCAATGGTCAGGACATCCCGTCGCCGTCATGGGTCAATACCCATCTGGTGTTCACCCACGGGTACGGGATGGTGGTATCGCCGGCCAACGCCCAGACAAGCAACGGGGACCCGAAGTTTGTCGTTCAAGACGTTCCCCCGGTGTCGAACAATGGGTTTCCCGTGGTCACTCAGCCGTCGGTCTATTTCGGCTTGGACAACCGCGGGTACGTGGTGGCTGACACCAAGGCACCCGAGATGGACTACCAGTTGGGCAATGGGTCGAACGTGGAGACCCATTACCTGGGCAACGGGGGAGTGCAACTCTCGTCGTTCTTCGATCGGTTGATGTTCGCTCTCCGTTTCGGCGACTACAACCTGTTGATCTCGAGCCAGCTTACCGACAAGTCGCGTTTGATCTACGACCGAGGCGTGCAGGCCCGGGTGGCAAAAGCGGCACCGTTCCTCAATCTCGATGCGGATCCGTATCCGGTACTGATCGGTGGTCACATCAACTGGATCCAAGACGCCTATACCTCCACCGACAATTACCCGTACGCACAGGACGGGGATACCAGCGCAATGTCTGCCGGCAGTGGCCTGCAGAAGAACTTCAACTACGTCCGCAACTCGGTGAAGGTGGTGATCGACTCGTATACCGGGGCCATGACCTTCTATGTCATGGATCCGAAGGATCCGATCATCCGGACCTACGAGAAGGCGTTCCCGGGAATGTTCACGCCGGCTTCCAAGATGCCCTCCGAGCTCACCGCCCATATTCGATATCCCGAGGACATCTTCACCGTGCAGGCTTCGATGTACGGCAAGTACCACATTGCCAATGCTGCCAACTTCTATAGCGCCGCCGATGCCTGGACGTTGTCCCCGTCTCCGGGGTCGGGATCGCCCGCCCAGGCGTTGGCGACCACCCAGACCACCAATGCACAGGGCCAGCAGGTCTCCACCGGGCAGCTGGTGCGCATGGCCCCCGTGTACCAAGAGTTGAGAGCGCCGGGTCAGGCCCAACAGTCGTTCACCTTGCTCGACGCGTTCGTGCCGGTATCGAGCCAGAGCCAAATTCAGACTCTGTCCGGCTTCATGATCGCCGGGTCCGATCCCGGCCAGTACGGCAAACTCGAGATGTTCGTGACGCCACGTGACCAACCGGTCCAGGGGCCGTCGATCGTGGCGGCCAAGATCGATCAGAATGCGAACATATCCAAGACAATCAGTTTGCTCAACCAAAACGGGTCGAGCGTGGTGCTGGGAAATGTGCTGATGATCCCAGTGGCGGACGCGCTGCTCTACATCCAACCTCTCTATGTGGAGTCGACCCGCAATGCGATTCCGGAAATCCAGTACATGATCGCCGTTTATGGAAACCAGGCAGCCCTCAGTACCACCCTTGCTGACGCCCTGACCCAGGTCTTCAGTGCACCGGTGTCGACAACTGTGACCCCGGGGGGTACGTCCAGCGCGTTGTCACCAGAGGTGCGTTTGCTGTTGGCCAATGCCCAAGCCGCCTATCAACAGTCACAGACCGATCTTCACGCCGGCAATCTGGGTGCATACCAGGGCGACATCACTGCCATGGAGAACGCTCTCCAGCAAGTGCAGCAGTTGACGGGTGCCGTTCCGCCGACACCGGCGGGGAACTCGAGTACGCCCACAACCACCGCTCCAGGGGCTACGACCACCACGGCCCCTGCCTGAGCCATCTCGCCGGCCGTGACCGGGAGACATTTCCGGTTCTGTCCCGAGTCCTCCGGTCGTGTTGGTCGGACCCCGTCCCCCAGGTGCTATCTTCTTTCTTTGCGACGCGGGGTGGAGCAGTCTGGTAGCTCGTCGGGCTCATAACCCGAAGGTCGCAGGTTCAAATCCTGCCCCCGCCACTAGAGAAGTAGCAGAAGAGAGCCCTCCCAGCCGGGAGGGCTCTTCTGTGTCCGACAAGATGTCCCTACTCGGATCGGCAGACAATTGGTCAACTTCGGGAAGTTGTTCGTCCAGGTCCTGTTCGACCTGGCGTGACATCACGCCGGCAGCTTGATGACCTCCGCCTTACCGACGCCTGCATAGCGGCCCGGCGTGCAGGTCAGGATGATGACCTGGCACGACTGGCCGGCCGTGCGGATGACCGCTCCCATACTGTCGAGCTTGCGGGGATCGCTCCATCCGAGAGCGTCGTCGAAGATCACCGGGGCACCTCCGTCGGCAGAAACAATGGACGCGCAGGCAAGACGACTGATCATCCCGAGCTGTTCCTTCGCCCCCGTGCTGAGGTCGGCAAAGTCAAGGGTCACGCCATCCAACGTTCGACGGGAGATTCGGAGCTCGTCGTCCAGGTCAACCTCCAACGAGGGGTTGAACACAATCCGGCCGAGCCCTTCGATGCGCTCTCGGAATGGGGCGACGTATCGGCGGTGCGCCTCGGCCCGTCGAGCCGCGAAGGTGTCATAGAGGACCTTGGCTGCCACCGCCCGGGCTTCGATGCGGTCTCGCCGCAGGGAGAGTTGCCCAACATCGGTTTTCGCCACGTCAAGCTGTTGGGCCAGCCCTTCGTCGCCTTTGACGGCCAGCTTGGTTCGCAGTTCACGAACCTTGTTGTCGTGGTCATGGAGGTCGTCAGCGATCCGCTTCAGGACATCACGGGCGTTGTTCAGGCGAACCTCGACGGACCCGGGATCCTCAGCCTCGAGACCGACCTCCGCCTTCCGCAACTCCTCTTTGCATTGCTGTAGGGCGGCCTCCGCTCTGGCCAGCTGGTCGGCTATATCGTCGTCGGACGCCTCTTTTCGAGCGATGGCGAGGGCCTGTGTCTCCCGCTCCTCCAGCGCTCGCGCCTGGTCGAGGGTGGCCTTGGTGCCGGCATCATCGAGCCGAAGATCCTGCAGAGAATCCGACGCAGCTGACTCGTCCATTTCGAGACGACCCAACGCCTCGCGAAGAACCTGAAGCTTGCCGTCGCACTTGGCGGCAATGCGCTTGGCCTCGTCAAAGTCAGCCGGGAGCGGAGGTTCCGAAGGCCGCTCGGTCTCATAGGTCGTGATGCGGGCCTGCAGGCTCTTGACCTTCTGGTCCAGGGCCTCGGTGGTCAGATCACGGAGATCCTGCTTGATGGTCTTGTCCGCCATGGCCACAACGCGAAGGGCCTCCTTCCGGGCCTCTGCGGCGACCTGAGCCCCAGCTACATCCTCAACGCCGGTCTCATCACAGGCCGCCTTGAACTCGGCCTGGGCGGCCATCACCCGTTTCGCCGTCGACTTGGCCTCGGCCCCAGCTGTCACCACGACCCTGACCACGTTGGGAACCTCGACCTCGGCCGAGTCCGTAACGACCAGGTCGTGCTGCTTCCCAGCGGCAAGGGCAACTGACTCGCCCCCGACCCTGACGGTCAGATCCACCAGTGCGTGAGTATGGATATTCGAGGCGCCGGCGGACGCCGCGGCCTCCGCCCTGGCCGCCTCGACGTATGCCTCTTGAATACGGCGAACCACCTCGTCGTCGACCTTGTTGGTTTCGAGATCTCCCTCGGCGTCAGTTCGGCGTCGGACCGCGTCCTCCACCCTCTCGAGGCGCTCGGACAACTGGGCGAGCTCGATCTGGTGACGGCGATAGCTCTCGTCCCCAGTGGCAAGGCGATACGCCGCGTCGGCGGCACCTACCTGCTCCTTTCCGGACCCGATCGCGTCCCTTGCCCCCTTGAGGCGGGCTTCGGCGGCAGCGAGAGCCGGCACTGCTGCGTTTACCTTCGTCTCATGCTCGACCACGGCTTTGGCGGCTGCGGCAACCCGTGCCACCAGATCGGTGCGACTCCTCGAGATCTCCTGGACGCGATCCCGATCAGCTTGCGCAGTGTCGTTGACTCCCTTCAGCCGCTCGACCTCATTCCGTTGGTGCTCAATCGAAGCGAATTGCGCCCCGAGGCCTTCCTCGAGATCTCTCAGCTCCTCCTGCTTTTCGACCAGCTCCTTCGCCGCTCCCTCTAGACGATCAACCTCGTCGGCGTCGCCTTCCAACTCCCGGAGGGACTGCTCGACTTCGGTAACCCGAGCGGCTGCACCGGCGACTCTGGCCTTCAGCGCCGTCCGGTCACTCTTCTCCTGTCCGGTGGCGGTCCAGTACTGATCCCGCTCGGCCGTAATGCGCAACCACAGGTCGTCCTCACGCTCGCCGGCGGCATCCCCGCCCGCAGCCAGGTCGAGTGCCCGGCCCAAGGAACCGCCTGCCAGCACGGCTTGTTCGAGCTGCGTACCCTGCCGGATTCGCAACGCCTCCCAAAGTCCCGAGTCGAGCGTCTCGTCGAGGATCGCTCGCACCCTGTCGTGAGCCTCACGACCGGTCAGCTGGCTCTTCTGAGGCTCGAGGATCTGGAGCTCCGTGGCTTTCTGACGATGCCAACACTTCCGGTAGATGAAGCGATAAGGACCTGAGCGCATCTCGACCTCGACTTCGGCTCCGACATCCTTGCCGACGGGTTTCACGGCCCTGACGATGCGCTTGGTCGAGTCGTCGCGCTCGGTGAGCAAGAGGTCGATCGCCTCGGAGAGCGAGGTCTTCCCGACCTCGTTGGGACCTTCGATGATGGTGACTCCCTCTGTCGGGAACCTCACCTCGCACTCACCGACGCCGCGGAAGTTGCGGATCTTGAGCCGAATGATCCTCATGATGCTCCGGCCAGTAAGCGGTAGAGGAGACCGAGCGCATCGCGAGCGACCAGCGCGTCGTCGCCGGATCCCTCGCCGACCTTGCGGAGATCATCGAGCGCCCCGGCTGCGAACCCTGTGAGCCCGAACCCATCGAATTCGTCATCGTCGGGGAGAACTACGAGATCACTTCGGCGTTCCCAGGTCTCGAGGGCGCCGAGCAGGTCCGAAGCGTGCTCCAACTGAGACTCCAGCCACGTCATGTCGCCGAGGGACAGCTGGCCGACAAGCGACAGCTTCACGATCGTTCGATGTTTGTCGGGGATCGCCTCGAGGAAGGACCGGACCTGCTCACAATCCGCTCTACTTGTGAGGTCGAAGGACTCCCGCAGGAAATGCCAGGTGGCCACCCGGTGCGGTACGACCGAGATCGCTTCTTCACGGAGGTCCACCAACAGAACGTTGCCCGGGTCGGACTCGTCGTAGTCGGTCTGCTCTGGTGCCCCCGAGTACCAGAGCCGACCTGTTGACCCAACGTCGGTCGTGGAGTGCCGGTCGCCGAGCGCCACATAGTGGATTCGCCCGGCACTGATGGCCGCTTCGATGTCGGATACCGAGATGAGTGACGGGTTCGTAGGATCAGGTGACATCGTGTCAACGGCGCCGTGACCGACCACGATCCGCAAAGTGCCGTCGGACGGCAGATCAGCCACTGCGGCAGCGACGAGGTCGTTCAGTGGGCGTTTGGTGGGCCAGGGAGCACCGACGATGTCGACCCCTGGGGCAACTGTCGCCGGCGTACTGTCCTCGAGGACGACCACGTTCGGGGGGCGGTTGTCGAGGAAGGTCTTGGATCGGAAGACCGAGGCGGCATCGAGTGGATCGTGGTTGCCGGGAAGCAAGTAGAAGGTCACCGAGCCGGTGGCCTTCATGATGTCCAGTGCCCGAACGATCACCTGGCGTTCCACCTGGTTGGACTCGAAGACGTCGCCACCGACGACCACGAATGAGCACCCCTCCTTCACAGCGAGTTGCCCGATGGCGCCGATGACCTCGATTCGGGCCGCGGTGAAGCGGGCCTGGGCCTCCCCTTCGAGGAAGTGTCGGGTCATGCCGAGCTGCCAGTCGGCGCTGTGCAAAAAGCGTGTCACGCGAAGAGGATACAGAGGGGATCCGCAGTCCACTCGTCCTTGCGCAGCAGACATCCACAGGCAACACCGCTCGACATCGCCTCTCCCGACAAGGCCCTGAGCGAGACGGCTATGTCCGCAACCCCGGCCTCCTCACCCGCCGCACCTTCGGGTGAACCCGTTCGGCAAGACCTCTGAGTTCGTCGACGGCCTCGACGAACCCGGTGCCGATCTCCCCGACGTCGGGCACGAGGTCGGGGCAGGCCATGACCCCCAGGTTCAGGTGGTGCGCTTCGCTGAGCACCGTCATGTTCACCCCGGTGCCTTCCATGACCGGTCCCATGGGGAAGAGGCCGGTCACCTTGGCCCCGGCGCAGTAGAGGTCGAGAGGCGGCCCGGGCACGTTGGAGATGACCAGGTTGAACACCGGTGGGTGATAGCGGGCCAGCTTGAACCGTGAGTACAGGCGGGCGCCGGTGGCCATGACCGATGGCGCGGCGAAGCCGGTGAGCTCTTGGAGCGAATCGGTGCCGAAGGCCAACTGCAGAGCCTTGGAGTTGAGCGAGTTGGCGTGCACCGCCAGCAACCGCTCGACCGGGTCGTCGGGTTGGAGGGGGATGTCGACCATCATGCTGGAGACTCGATTGCGAAAAGCCTGGTCGTGGCCATCTCGCGCACTGACCGGCACCGCGGCGATGAGGTCCCGGGCAGGCAGTGGCCCGCGCGCTTCGAGGTAGCGGCGCAATGCGGTGCCCGACGCCGCCAATACCACGTCGTTGATAGTGGTCCCGAAGGCCCGGCGAACCTCTCGCACGGTGTCGAGGTCGACCCGGGTGAGGCTCACCGATCGGCGAGGGGTGATCGCGCCGTTGAGCCGGGTGCGGGGGGCGGTCAGTGGGGTCTTGGTCCCCGCGGCCCGCTGGGACAGCCAGGTGCGGGTGGTGCCGGCCACGCCGGAGAAGGAGTGGGCCAAGGCCCCGGGCACGTCTCTCTGCCGGGCGACGAGCGACGACACCGAGCTCGCCACCTGGTGGCGCGTCGAGGGGACTATGTCGGGGACCCACGGCTCGGCAGGCGGTTCGACAGGACCGGCGTCGGCGGAGAGGTCGAAGATCGAAGCCATGAGATTCGCTCCGGCCCCGCCGTCCATCAGCGAATGGTGGAGCTTGGTGACCAGGGCCACGGTGCCGTCCTCGAGGGGGTCGACCACCCACATCTCCCACAGGGGACGGGTGCGGTCGAGTGGCCGGCTGGCGACCTCGCCCACGAACTGCTCGAGCCGGGCCCAGCTCACCGGTCCCTCCATCCTCGCCGGCCTGACGTGGGCGGCTAGGTCGAACGCCGGATCCTCGATCCACAGGGGGTGGTCGATACCGGCGGGCGATGGCAGCACCCGCCGCCGTAGTGGTGGGATCAAGTGGATCCGGTCGGCCATCACCCGGGTCACCGCGTCGATGCCCAACCCACCCGGGCTTCCGGCCGGGTCGAGCACCAGCACCCCGACGACGTGCATGTGCATGGTCGGCGTCTCGATGTACAGGAAAGCTGCGTCCATCCCGGCCATTCGCTGCATCGGAATCCCTTCAGCCCT
>JADGOI010000225.1 GCA_017883075.1 Acidimicrobiales bacterium | reverse complement strand
CCCCTCGACCTTGGCCCAGGCCGCGCCCTTTGCCGGATTGGCCTCGAGGAATGCCAGGAGCTTGCCCGGGTCACAGGTCCCATTGTTCAGCGTGCCGCCATAGAGCCCGGCAGCGGAGCCGGCAACCACCCCGCCCCCGGCACCCGGTGACACCGAGCTGGTTGTGCTCGCAGCCGGCGCAGTGAGCGCACTCTCCGTCCGGGTGGTGACCGAGCTGGTGAACGGGTTGGGTACTTCGACACCCACCGGTTCCAACACGACGTCGCTGGCGCCGGCTTTGTGGCTCACCACGAGGTAGCCGACCGAGCCTGCCAACAGGGCGATGACAACGGCTAGGGCGATCCACAGGCCCCCCCGACGCCTTCGGTCGGCATCACCTCCCGCGGTGTTGGCGGCGGTCGGTGACGTGGGTACGACCGGTGGTGGCGGGACGACCGGTGACGCCGGGACGACAGGTGACGCCGGGACGACAGGTGGCGGGGGTGGCGGGGGTGGCGGTGTCGCCGCGCCGGCGGCCGGCGACGCCTCGGGCAACACGTGACCGCAGCTCGCGCAGAACCGTGAACCGGGGATCAGGTGCTCGCCACACTCAGGACAAAAGTTCGTCGTCACCATCCACCTCCACGAGCATTCGCTCCTCCGCCACTCTCCGCCCCGGGGTGGCTGGTGTCAAACAGCGATGTTGGGACTTCACCCACTCCGCAGTTTCACCGACCTGGTTGCTTTCGCTCACGGCTGTGGGGCTCGGCTTTCAACCCGGCACCGGTTCGGCAGCAGACGGCGCGGGCGACGTCCGGTCAATAGCCGAGGTCGATTTCATCGTTGAGCAGACCGGCCTGATTATCGCCATCATCGTGGAACAGACCAACTGACGGTGAACACGTCGAAACCGTCCGGGAGACCGCGCCGACTACCCCGGCGGTTCCGCGCGGTCAGGACGATTGGGCCCGCCTACAGTTTCGGGCGAGCCCGTTCGAGGATGGCGGAGGTATCGACACCGGTCGGCAGTGTGCCGAAGGCAACGCCCCAATCCCCACCGAGGCGGGACGCGCAATAGGCGTCCGCCACTGCGGGATGGCCGAACCGCACCAACAGGGTCCCTTGCAGCGCCATGGCCATCGACTCGGCGATCGTGCGGGCCCGATGCTCCATGGCGTCGAGGTCGCCGAGTTGGTGGCGCAATCGGCCAACCGCCGCGTCCAACCGGGAGTCGGCCCCACTGCCGGCGTCGAGCTCATCGAAGAAGACCTCCACCGACTCGGGCTGTTTGGCCATGGCCCGGAGGGTGTCGAGAGCGGCCACGTTTCCCGATCCCTCCCACACCGACAGCACCGGCGCCTCCCGGTAGAGCCGGGGCATGCCTGAGTCCTCGGAGTAACCGTTTCCGCCCAGGCACTCCATCGCTTCCGCGGCGTGGACAGGGCCACGTTTACAGACGTGGTACTTGCTCGAGGCCAAGCCGACCCGCCGGAACAGGGCTTCCCGTTCGTCACCCTGGCCGGCCCGATCGGTGGCGCCGGCCAATCGCATGGCCACGGCAATCGCCGCCTCGGTTTCGACGGCCAGATCGGCCAGGACATTGCGCATCAACGGCTGGTCGATGAGGTACTTCCCGAAGGCCTTCCGATGGGTGGCGTGATGGACCGCCTCGAACAGGCCGAGCTGCATCCCCGCGGCCGCCCCGATGGTGCAGTCGAGCCGGGTCATGTTGACCATCTCCACGATCGTCGGTACGCCACGGCCTTCGTCGCCGACCATCCAGGCTACGGCATCGTCGTACTCGACCTCGGAGCTGGCGTTCGACTTGTTGCCGACCTTCTCCTTCAATCGCTGCACCTGCATGCCGTTGAGGGAGCCGTCGGGAAGCACCCTGGGCATCAGGAAGCACGAGAGCCCACCGGGGGCCTGGGCCAACACCAGAAACAGATCTGACATCGGTGCCGAGGTGAACCATTTGTGGCCGGTGATCCGGTACGAGCCGTCCGCGGTGGGCTCGGCCCGGGTGGTGTTGGCCCGGACATCGGAGCCACCCTGTTTCTCCGTCATCGACATGCCGGCGATGAGCCCCCGTTTGGTGAGCGGCGGGCGCGACCCGAAGTCGTAGTCCCGCGACGTGAGCAGGGGCTCGTACTGCGCGGAGAGCTCGGGATTGGCCCGTAGGGCCGGTACTACTGCATAGGTCATCGAGATGGGGCAACCGTGCCCGGCGTCGGTGGCCGTCCAGGCCAGGAACTTCGCCGCCCGGGACACATGGGCCCCTGGTCGCCCGTCGCTCCAGGGACTGGCATGGAGCCCGAAGCCGACAGCGTGCTCCATCAGATGGTGGTAGGAGGCGTCGTACTCGACCTCGTCGATGCGATTGCCGTAACGGTCGAAACCATGGAGTACCGGAGGATGTGCCTCGGCCAGGCGTCCCCACTCCTGGGCCTCGGCGCTACCGGCCAGACGGCCCACCGCGTGCAGCTCGTCCTCGGCCCATCCGGCCCCTTCGCGGTGGAGTGCCTCGAGAAGGGCGGGGCTGTCGGCGACGTCGAAATCGACAAGGGGCGGGGCCTGATTGGTGACGACATGGGTGTCAGACATGGTGGCTCCTTCTTCGTCGGTGACGCCACCGTCCGGTCTACTACGCCCGGGGCTTCGAG
>JADGOI010000003.1 GCA_017883075.1 Acidimicrobiales bacterium | reverse complement strand
CTGCGTTTCGATTTCAGTCATCACGGAGGCGTCGCTCCTGAGGAGTTGGCTGCAGTTGCATCCATGGCCAACGCCGAAGTTCTCACCGACGCTGAGGTGACAGTGGTCGAGACCACCAAAGCGGAAGCCGAAGCGATGGGGGCATTGGCTTTCTTCGGGGACAAATACGGTGAGCGGG
The DNA here is from genome assembly GCA_017883075.1 of Acidimicrobiales bacterium. Classification (GTDB taxonomy): domain Bacteria; phylum Actinomycetota; class Acidimicrobiia; order Acidimicrobiales; family RAAP-2; genus DASZIT01. The sequence continues at coordinate 53,936 of JADGOI010000003.1, read as the reverse complement.
TCCGCGTGGTGCGAGCGGGGGAGCACTCCATCGAATTGTGCGGAGGGACCCACGTCGAAGCCCTGGGCAAGATCGGACCGATCACGGTGGTGTCCGAGTCGTCCATAGGATCCAATACCCGGCGGCTCGAGGCGGTGACCGGCACCGGGGCATTCGATCGGATCGTGGCCCGTGAGGGACTGTTGACCGAGGCGGCAATGCTGCTGCGTACCGAACCGGAGAATGTTCCGGAGACGATCGAACGGCTATTGGAACGACAACGCACCGCCGAGAAGGCACTCGAGCGGATGAGGAGTCGAGAGATGCAGGCTGCCGCCGCGGCGTTGGCTGCCATCGCCATCGACGGGATCGTGGTCGCACGGCGGGACGGACTGGTTCCCGACGAGCTTCGTGACCTGGCCCAGAGCGCTCGGAAGTCGGCAGGGTTGCGGGCTGTGGTGTTGGGGGGCAGCCCTGACGGTGCCAAAGCGGCGGTAGCGGTATCCGTGTCGGTGTCCGCACAGCCCGCGGGCGGGCCGGACGGGCACGGCGCCCCGGGTGCGCACGCCGGTGACCTGGTCAAGCGCATCGCCCCATTGTTGGGAGGCGGTGGGGGAGGCTCGCCCGAGATGGCGGTGGCCGGCGGGAAGAATCCAGCGGGAATTGACGACGCACTCGATGAGGCGCGCCGGGCCCTCGCGAGTGGGTAATGGTGGAACGGTCCCGATGCGTGGAACGGCGGGGGGCAGGGTGGGCGGGTCGGTGGTCACGTTGGTGACCCGTGGCCGAGCGGTCGGCATCGACCTGGGGAGCCGGCGGATCGGTGTGGCGGTCAGCGACTCGGGTGGAAGACTGGCCTCTCCGCGCACGACGGTGGTCCGGTCCGGTGATCTCGAACGCGATCGTCGTGCGTTGGTCGACCTGGTGATCGAAGAGGAGGCAAGGATCGTCGTGGTCGGACTGCCCCTGTCCCTGGACGGGTCCCGTGGTCGAGCGGCAGTCGAAGCCGCGGCCGAAGCTGAAGAGCTCCGATCCCTGTTCGTCCCCCGGGGGGTCGACGTGGAGTTGTTCGATGAGCGCCTGACGACGGTGACAGCACATCAATCGCTGGCGGCGGGAGGCAAAGGCGGCCGGGCCCGCCGCAAGGTCATCGACCGATCAGCGGCCACAGTGATGTTGCAGGCGTGGCTCGAGGCACAGAAGGAATCCACATGACGCCCGAACCCCCGGAAGACTTGGGGCGGCCTCATCAGCCGACAGGTGCCGATCATCTTCCTCCCGAAAGTGAGCGTGACGAGCGTCCCATCCCGGAGGGTTTCTCCCCCCGCCCCGATCCGCAGACCGTCCCGACGTCCCAGTTCACAGCCAACGTCGATCCGGCCGACCCGGTGGCCGCGGGATCCGAGCCGACTACCGATTCCGCACGTACAGGGAATCGGAGGCATGCCGGTGCGGACCGTCCATCCCTGTTTGCCCATCACCCGTTGCGGATTCTGGGTTTGCTCTTCGTGTTGTTCGGGTTGGTGGTGATCGTGGGTGGCTACCTTTGGCTCAACAGCGAAGCCAACCCGTCGGGGCCGAAGGGCGCACAGGTGATTGCGGTGGTGCCCAAAGGGGCGGGCCTCAGTTCGTTCGCGGGAACCTTGCAAAAGGATGGGGTGATCGGCAGTTCTCTGGCCTTTCGGATCTGGATCAGTGTGCACGGTGACCCGGGCGTCCTTGCCGGGTCCTACGCCTTCAATAAGAACGAGAGTTTCGGAACCATCAAGAACGTGCTCGCCAAAGGACCCAATGTCTTCGATCTCGAGGTGTTGCCCGGGTTCACCGTGTCGGAAGTGGCAACCCGGCTGGGCCAGTTCCCCGGGCACGACGGTACGACGTTCAAGGTACTTGCCACCGGGGGCTCTCTCCATTCTTCGTGGCAACCGGCGGGGGTGACCAGTCTCGATGGGCTGCTCGGCACCGGGAGCTATCGGCTACTTCCCGGCGAGACCGACACGCAGTTGCTGAACCAGATGATTGATCGTTTCAACAGCCAGGCCAACAGCGCGAACCTCCCAGCCCGAGCCGGGGCGCTCGGGCTGACCCCGTATGAGGCGATCACCTTGGCCTCCATTGTCGAGAAGGAGGGGGTCATCCAAAAGAACCTGGGACCGGTCGCCCGGGTCATCCTCAATCGCCTGGCCAAGAAGATGCCCCTGCAGATGGACTCGACGGTTCTCTACTCGGAAGGCCGGGACGGGGGGCCGGTGACCAGCCAAGACCTCAAACTTCAGACGCCGTACAACACCTATCTCCATAGTGGCCTTACCCCGACGCCGGTCTGTTTCCCGGCGCCGGCAGCGCTGGAGGCTGCGCTGAGCCCCCCGGTCGGAACCTGGCTGTATTTCGTGGTTGTCGAATCCGACGGGACCGAGGCCTTTGCCGATACCTATGCCCAGCAACTGGCGAACGAAGCTGTCGCCGCCCAACGCGGGCTCGGGTAGGAGAAGCATGACCCCCGAGACCACCGACCCTGTCTCATACCGGAACCTCTCGGCTGCAACCACTGTGGTCGGGGTGATTGGGGACCCGGTTGCCCACTCGCTGTCTCCACTCCTTCATAACGTGGCCTTTGCCCACCTTGGTCTGGACTGGGTGTCGGTGGGCTTCCGGGTCGTCGAGGGGAGCGCGGCGGAAGCCCTCGTCGGGGCGAGGGCCCTTGGGTTGAGAGGTCTGTCGGTGACAATGCCCCACAAGGAGACTGTCGCCGCCCTGGTGGACCGACGGACCGAGATTGCCGAGCGTCTTGGTGCGGTGAACTGTGTGACAAATCTCGACGGAACCTTGGTTGGTGACAATACGGACGGACGTGGTCTGGTGGACGCCCTTCGCCGCGGGGGTCATTTCGACCCTGTTGGACGGCGGTGTCTGGTGGTCGGGGCCGGGGGAGCGGCCAGATCGATCATTGCCGCACTGGCAGATTCGGGAGCCTCGGAGGTGGTGGTGGTGAATAGGACCGAAGAGCGGGCAGTGGCCGCGGCCGCTTTGGCCGGTGGGGTGGGCCGAGTGGGCATTTCGGGCGATGCCAGCCAGTGTGACCTGGTCGTCAACGCCACACCCGCCGGCATGCAGGGGATCAGCTCTCCGCCCGGGCCATCGTCGGGCTCGTCGGCCCATTCTCTTCCGCCAGAACCGGACCGGCTCGATCCGTGGGCTCTCGACCCCGGGCTGCTGGGTCCGGGTCAGGTCGCGGTGGATCTCGTGTACCACCCGGCTGTCACCCCTTGGCTGGAGGTGGCCCGGGGTCGTGGTGCCGAGGTCCTGAACGGCCTGGGCATGCTCGTCCACCAGGCGGCACTCCAACTCGAAACGTGGACTGGCCAGGAACCACCCGTAGACGCCATGTGGCGGGCGATTTCAGAGTTCACCTCCGAGTAACCTTGCATCCTGGAGTCCCCTGGTGAATTACGTCCCTGCACACGCCGACCGTCGGTCGCGCCAGATCACGGCCCGGTTCGACGTGGTCCTGGTGGGGACAGCCTTGCTCTTGGCCGCTACCGGCGTGGTGATGATCTACTCAGCCACCCGGGGGAAGCTGGCGTTGGCCGGGGTGGACCCCCACTATTACCTGAAGCGCCAGGCCATCTTCATAGTCATCGGGTTGGTGGTCATGGTGGTGCTGGCCCTGTTCGATTACCGGCGTCTCGAGCAGTTCAGCACCATTCTCTACGTTGGCACGTTATTGGCGCTGATGGGGGTGTACGTCCTGGGGTCCAGCGCATTGGGGTCCCAGCGCTGGTTCTCGTTGGGTCCGTTTCAGGTGCAACCGTCGGAGTTCGCCACTTTGACAATTGTCGTGGCCATGGCCACCTACTGCGCCCGCCGTCGCGACGGGTTGGCATTTCGGGACCTGGTCCGGCTCCTGATTCTGGCCGGGGTGCCGATTCTGTTGATCATCAAGCAGCCTGACCTCGGGACCGGCATCGTGCTCAGTGTGATCCTGGTGGTGATCCTGGCGGTGGCCGGTATGCCGGGGCGATACCTGGTGATGATCATCGTCGGTGCAGTCCTGATCATCATCGTGGCTCTCAACCTGGGACTGCTTCAGCACTATCAGATTGCTCGGTTGACCAGCTTCATCAATCCCAAGGGCGCCAGTTCGGCCGCCACCTACAATGTCACCCAGGCAAAGGATGCCATTGGTGCCGGGGGTTGGCTCGGGAAGGGTTTGTTCCGCGGCGCTCAGACCAACCTCTCCTATGTCCCGTTTCAGCAGACCGACTTCATCTTCTCCGCCGTAGGCGAGCAGGTGGGCTTCGTGGGTTCGAGTCTGCTGTTGATGCTCTACGGGGTGGTGGCGTGGCGGATTCTCCGGACGGCCGAGTTGGCCCGGGACACCTTCGGCCGCCTCCTGTGCGCGGGAGTATTCGCCCTCTTGGTGTTCTCGGTGTTCGAGAATGTGGGCATGAACATGGGAATCATGCCGGTAGCCGGCATCCCACTGCCCTTCCTGTCCTACGGGGGCTCCGCCTCGGTGGTGTTCTTCGCCGCGGTCGGGCTCACGGTCAGCGTGCATGCAAGGAGCGGGCGGTGACCGAAATGTCGAATCAGCCGATGGAGGATGTTCCACCCCAACCCATAGAGGTTCCTCCCATTGGGCCAGTTGCAGTTGCCTCTGCTCAACCGATCGAGGAGGCCCCCCAACCCGTCTCGACGGATGACTACCGGACGGCGATTGTCTCCTCCGTCACGGTGGATCTCCCCAACCAGCACCCCACTGTCGTACTGCGGGAGACCGAGTCACCCCGACGGCAACTCTCATTCTCGGTCGGGCTCCAGGACGGAGTGGGCCTCTCCCATGCGCTGCGTCGGGTTCCTACCCCTCGACCCCTCACCCACGAGCTGGTGGCCGACATTCTGCAGGGGTTCGATATCGATGTCGTAGCGGTCCGGCTGGTGGGACGCCATGGCAGCATCTACTTTGCCGAGTTGGATCTGCGAGGCAGAAACGGTCGATCCGTACATTCCTGTCGACCGTCGGACGCAATCACCATCGCTCTGCGCCAGCCTGTTCCCGTGCCGATTCTCATTGACTCGAGGCTGTTCGAAGTACTGGGCGACGTCGCTCCTCACTGAACCGCGGTGTCGGTGGGCCCGGGCCGCTCGCCGCTCGACGTTCGTTGTCGGGACCCCGGCCCGCTCCCTGCCGATTCGGGGGGCCTCCGCCTGGCCGGCGGCGACTGCGGCGTCCAAGACCGCCAAGAGGATGATCCCCCGGTGTCGGTGAGCGCCGCCGTGTGGTGTACCGTCGTCATGGCTCATTGAGGGCACCAGCGTCCCCGCTTACGGTGACAAGATCGAGAGTCCCGATGGGACCCACCAACACGGTCCAGTTCCTCGGATCGGATGACCATGGGCGCACTCGTGGGAAGACTGGCAGAGCGCAGTTGCAGGCTGCCAAACCGCCTCCTCCGTCTGAACAGATGCATACCCGTCAGTGTGGCCGGTGCAGGCAGTTCCTCTCCGTTGACCCCGCGGCGTCTCCACACCCGAAGTGGTGGGCATGTCCAGCCTGCCATCGCAGCTTGTTCGGCACCGAATAGTGGTCGGGGGGTACGACACCGGCATGGATCTTCTCATCGAGGCTGCCCATGTTCTGGACATGGCCGGCGATGCTTGTGAGTCGCCGGAAGATGCAGCTCGCTTCTCGGCACTGGCGGATCGGGTCCGCAGCTACCTGGCAGTGAGCCGTCCGACCACGACGCTCGGAATGCCCCGGATCCCACCGGGCGGCAATCGGCTCACGGACGAGAGCGTGATCCACCGGACAGGAACGGTCCAGCAGTCCCACATACGCGTCCTCCCGGACTGAACGTCGGCCGACCACCGTTTCCCGACCAATCCGATTGCCGCGGATCCCATCAGCGGACAGCGTGAATCGGCCCGGGAATCCTGGCGGGAAGATCGCCCGAGGTGTGTGCCCGGCAGCCGCATTGGCCCGGCAGTTCTCAGTGCCGGTCAAGCGGTGACAGGTCGGATGGGCCCTTCGGATGGGATCCTCGCGAAGGCTCAGCGCCTCGGACCCGCCAACAACGCCCTTCGGCTCTCCTCGTTCTTCTCGTACTGCTCCTTTTCGGCCGCGTCCGCGGTGGTCCCGCCTTCGTCGGAGATGCGCATGAGAAGCGCGATCAAGACGTAGTTGGCGATGAGAGCCGACCCTCCGTAGGAGACGAATGGAAGGGTGATCCCGGTGAGGGGTAGCAGCCTGACCACGCCCCCGATGATGAAGAAGGCCTGAAAGCCGATGATGATGGTCAAACCGGTGGCTGCCAACTTGGAGAACTCGGATTTGGCCGCCTGGGCTATCCGCAATCCGGCGCCGACGATGAGGAGGAAGGCCACTACCACCATGGTTGAGCCGAGGAGGCCCATCTCCTCTCCGATTCCCGCGAAGATGAAGTCGGTCCTCACGTTGGGGATGAGCCATGGCGATCCGAGCCCGAGCCCGGTTCCGCCGATCCCGCCACTGCCCAATGAATACCATGCCTGGCGGAGCTGGCCCCCCGGATCAGACGGTGAGATCACCTTCCACGGGTCGAGCCACGTTTCAATCCGAATGTGGGTCTGGGCGAAGTAGCGGGTTGAGATGTATGCCCCGATGGCAAACAGCGCCACGCCCAGGACAAGGTAGCCAGTCCGTCCGGTTGTCACCCACAACATCCCGATGAACAGGGTGAACAGCAACGCCGAAAAACCGATGTCGTGCTCGAGGCTCATGACCCCGATGGCGAACACCCAGGCCAGGGCGATCGGCACCAGGGGCCGGGGGTCGAGCACCAACCGGTTCCCGAGTCGGGCGGTGGGGATGGTGAGCAACTCACGCTTCTCGGCGAAGTAGGAGGCGAAGAAGATGCAGAGGACGATCTTGGCCAACTCCACCGGTTGGAACTCGAGGGAGCCGAGCCGGATCCAAAGTCGGGCACCGTTGATATTGGCACCCAGGTGAGGCACCAGGGGGACGAGCATCAGAACCACACCGCCGAACAGGAGTAGGTAGCGGTACCGGTCGAGGTCCCGGGAACGGCGGACCACGAACAGGGTGATGACGTAGGCGGCGACCCCGGCCGCAGTCCAGACCGCCTGCAGCGGGGCGTAGTGCTTCCCCGTTCCAAGGTCGATGCGGACGATCATCGTGTAGCCGATGCCGTTCAGCAGAAAGACAATGGGGAGGATCACTGCATGGGCATTGGGTGCCAAGACCCGATTGGCCACATGGGCCACCGCGGCCAGCAGAAACAAACTCACCAGTAGAGGTATCGAATCGGACGGGAGCCTGGAGGTATTTCCCAGGACCATCAGGGTGTAGGCGGCCACGATGACGAGGGAGGCAAGGACCAGGAGACCGAATTCGGTGCGGCGGCGTGCTTTCACACCCCGGGCGCGCCGCATCGACTGGGGAGTTCGCAAGGTCATCACCGGCACGGGGGGGATCCTAATGGCGCACGCGCCACCACCGTGGGCACGACCTCATGTCGGGTGGACCCCGTGGGTCCCGGGGATTGAGCGGAACAGAGCCGATTCCGTAGCCGCGGTCGTACCCACGTACAGGGACCCGCCCTCAGGTCGGATCCTGATCGGTGTCGGCCCGGCCTGCGGCCCTCCCGCCGGCCCGGTGGGCGACCTGGGCCGCGACTGTTCCCTCGACCCGGTCATCCTGCCCACCGGCGAAACCAATGGTGGGGCCGTTGGTATCGGAAGGTGTCCTCACCGGGGAAACCACCGTACCGTCAGCTGGGGGAACAGGGCCCTGACCGGCCGGTGGGGCGGGGTCTCCGCCATCGGCCCTGTCCATGCCTCGACGGAGTCGGTGGCGACGAAAGAAGTACAGTCGAAGCCGTCGGGCCAAGGTGCCCCACTCGAACTCCAGCGATGCGTAGGCAAGACCCCCGAACGGGATGGGCAGCCAGAAATTGACAGCCCGATAAGCCAGTACCGCCGAGAGTGCCTGGGCGGCGGAGGGGCCGAAGCCGGTAATCATCGATGCCAGCACGAACTCGACGATGCCGAGGCCACCCGGCGTGATCGGAATGGCGGAGAGGATATTGGCCAGCCCGTACGCCACCATCAGGTCCACCGGAGAGATGAAGTGTCCGAAGGCGCCCACAAAGACCCAAAGCGATGCAGCGTCGAGCAACCAATTGGCAGTGGCCCACCCCGTGGCACGGTACAGGAGCGGTCGGTCGTCCAAGAGAAGGGCGAACCGCTCGGCTACACGTTCGACCGACACGGCGATGCGATCCGGATGGTGAAACCGGAGCCGGGTGGCAATGCGCACGACCAACCTGTTGGCCCGATCCTGACCCCGGGTGAGCAGATAGAAGAGGCCACCGAACGCGGCCATCAGGATGACCCCCAGTGCGGCGGCCACGGTGACCAGGGTCGATCCAGAGATGTACTGGCCGCCATGCTGGCCGGTGGGGGGGTGGAAACCGTGGACCACCAGAAACGCCACCAGTCCCAACCAGAACAGTACGTTGAGCACGACGGCGGAGCCGATTCCCTGCGTGGCGAGGGCGAATCCCGAGTCCCCGCTGCTCACTCCCGACTGGGTGGCCAGTCGGTACCAGAGCGCCGCCCCCGGAGCGCCCCCGCCCGGCGACACGTGGTTGAGGGCCAAGGATGACAGGTTGATCCGGAACAGTCGGAATCGACGGGGCCCGTGCGGAGGCAACACCGCGTGGGTGAGCTCGGTATACGCAGCCAACGCGCCGATTTGGAGGATGAGCCCGAGGGCCACGTACTGGATGTGAATGTGCCCGAGCGACTCGACCTCCGCGCGGTGGCTGGCCAGTAGTGGTAACGCCACATAGAACAAGAAGAGGAAGATGACCACGACACCGACACTGATGCGCACGCTCCGGCTCACGAAGGGACCCCGGTACCACCAACGTCGATGCCCCTTCGGCCGGCCCGCTGCCTGTTCTGTCGGCAGTTCCGTAACCGGTGCCGTCGGCATCGTGTCGGACCCGGGTTTCGGGTCTGGTTCCTGACCCGTATCGGCGACCATTCCCCTCATGTTGACACGCCAAGGGCATGCCGACCTGACATGCTGGGTCGATGACCGACCCGGTGGCCGGAGGCGAGTACGAGTCGGCGGGTGACAAGGGACCGCGCTTGGACCGCCTGTTCGCCGCGGCTGAGGCCAAGGGTGTCCCTCTTCGGACCATTCTCACCATCGACGCGGTGGTCATCATCACCTGGACGGCCTACCGCCTGCTCGGCCGTCTTCGGGAGATCATTCTCTGGGTGTTGATCGCGGCGTTCATCGCCCTGGTGCTCGACCCGGCGGTGGGATTCCTCCAGCGTCACCGGCTGCGCCGGGCCCCAGCGGTCGGCATCGTCTTCTTTGCCGCACTCGTCGTGTTCATCGGTCTGTTGGGCTTGTTCGGATACCCGTTGGTCAACTCCTTGTCCCACTTCGCCACCCGGCTGCCTTCCATGGTCGATCAGCTCGAGAAGGGGCACGGCCGGCTGGCTCATAACTTGCAGCACTTCCACCTGCTGACCTGGGTTCAAAAGAACGCCCCGAAATTGCAGACCGCGGCCCAGAAGCTGGGCAAGCCGGCACTCAACGTGGGAGCCAATTTGGGCAAAGCGGTCTTCTCCACCATGCTCGCCCTGACCACCATTGCCTTCTTGTCGCTCTTCATGCTCGTCGAGGCGCCGTTGATGCGGAAGGCGCTCCTCGGTGCTCTTCCGGCCGAGAGGCGTCATACAGTCGAAGAAGTCGCTACCCGGGTGTCCCGCTCGGTAACGTCCTACGTCCTGGGCACCATGGTGTTGTCGCTGCTCTTCGGAGCCGTGGTCTTTGTGACCCTGGCCATCCTCGGGGTGCCCTTTGCCCTACTCATCGGATTGTGGGTTGCCCTGGTGGCGATGATCCCCCTGGTCGGGGGATTGATCGCCGGCGTGCCCAGCGTGGTCATCTCCCTCTTGCACTCTCCGACCGCGGCGCTGGTGATGCTGGCGGTATTCGTCGGGTTCCAGCTGATCGAGAATCACTTCCTCTACCCGGTCGTCATGAGCAAGACGGTCCGCATGAATCCCCTGCTGGTGCTGCTCTCCGTGTTGGTGGGGGCCAACCTCGGAGGCGCATTCGGCTCTGCCCTGGGTGCGTTGGCAGGTGCTCTGGTGGCAATCCCGGTGGGCGGAGCCATTCAGGTGATCAGCAAGGAAGTGTGGGCCCAGACTCGGCCGACCCAGGGAGGAAGTGATGACGCCAGGGCGGTCGCCTCTGGCGTTTCGACCGTATCCGGACCCCTCGCGAGCTCGGGGGTCGATGGGAACGAGCGTTCGGAAGACCCTGAGCACGGTGATGACAGGCCGACCCCGTAAACTGCGCCTGTGCAAGTCTTGGTCGTCATTCCCACCTACAACGAATCCGAGAACATAGAACGAGTGCTCCGGAGGGTCCATGTGGCGCTTCCCGACGCCACCATGTTGGTGGTTGATGACGGCAGCCCTGACGGGACAGGGGACATCGCCGAGAAGGTGGGAACGGAGATCGGCAACATCGAACTCCTCCGGAGAACCGAGAAGTCCGGTCTCGGGAGTGCGTATCGAGCCGGCTTCCGGTGGGGCCTCGATCATGGGTTCGATGTCTGCGTAGAGATGGACGCCGATCTTTCCCATGACCCTGATGCCCTTCCCGGTCTGGTGGCACCGCTGGGCAAGGGTTTCGAGCTGGTCATCGGATCGAGATACGTACCCGGGGGGTCGATTCCCAATTGGGCGTGGCACCGGCGTCTCCTGTCCCGCGGAGGCAATGTGTACGCCTCCGCTCTCCTCGGGTTGGGGGTGACCGACTCCACCGCCGGGTTCCGGGCCTATTCCGCTTCCGTGCTCAACCGGATCGCCCTCGATGACATTCGTGCCGAAGGGTACGGGTTCCAGATCGAGATGACCTATCAGGCCAAGAGGGCCGGTGCCCCGATTGTGGAAGTCCCCATACGGTTCGTCGACCGGATAGAAGGCGAATCGAAGATGTCGATGTTCATCGTGGTGGAGGCGCTTGGCCTGGTGACGTGGTGGGGGATTCAACGCGTCCTGCACGCTTTCCGCCGGAAGCCGCGGACGGCCGGTGGGTGAAAGGGGGCCGGTTCCCGGCTCCGGTCGCATCCTCATCGTCGACGACGAGCCCTACATCACCGACGTCCTGGCCGCCGCCCTGGGTTTCGAGGGGTTCGCCACCGAGGTCGCCTGCACCGGTGCCCAGGCCGTGGCCATGGCGGGGTCGGGGGGGCACGATCTGATTGTGCTGGACGTCATGCTTCCCGATATCGAAGGGACCGAAGTATGCCGCATGCTTCGATCGGCTGGCGTGGTCACCCCCGTTCTGTTCCTCACCGCCCGCGACACCGTGGGTGACAAGGTGGCCGGATTGGAAGTTGGTGACGACTACGTCACCAAGCCGTTCAGCCTCGACGAGTTGGTGGCGCGCATCCGTGCGGTCCTGCGCCGGGCGCGGTCGGAGTCGACCGAGATCGACCACCGCCGGCGCTTCGCCGATCTGGTGATGGACGACCAGACCCGCGAAGTGTGGCGAGCCGGGGAGCTCATTGAACTCACCGCCACCGAGTTCAACCTCCTCTGGTACCTACTGGTCAATTCCCGGCGCGTGTTGACGAAGTCGGAGATTCTCGACGCGGTGTGGGACTACGAGTTCGAAGGCGACCCGAATATCGTCGAGACGTACATCTCCTATCTACGTAAGAAAGTCGATTGTTACGATCCCCCGTTGGTGCACACCATCCGGCGGGTGGGCTACAGCCTGCGGCAGCCGCGAGGATGAATCTGCATCCAGCCGGCAAGGTTGCCTGCGGTGCCGCACCATGACCCTCCGGCGCCGGCTGGTTGCCTTCATGATCATTCTGGTGGTACTGGGGCTCGCCGCCGTGGACATCATCACTCTCAACTCACTGCACTCCTATCTCTACGGGCGGGTCGATGATCAGTTGAATGTGGCCCACGAGTTGGTCGAGGACTTCGTGCTCCGAGCCGACACGCGGGGGATCCAGGTCAATCGCGGGGAGATCCAGACACGGGTGAGCCCCGATGTCTACGTGGAGATCCTCAATGCCGACGGCAAGGTCACCGTCTCCCGACCATCGGGCACCATCACTTCGTCCGACCCGGCGCCTCGGCTGCCGGCCCGCCTACCAGTGCAACCGACCCTGTCGGTGCAACAGCAGGCGAAGTCCCACGGGAGCTATCACCCCGCCGTCAATTCGATCAACGTGACCTCCGATCCCGCGCATGGTCCTGAGTACCGGATGCAGGCGTCGGCCCTGCCGGGTGGCACGCTGGTGGTGGCGACCAGGCTCGACTCGGTCAACGCCACCCTCGCCTCGTTGAGGAACATCGAACTAGCCGTGTCCCTCAGCGTGGTCACCGCGCTGTTGGTGCTGATGACGCTGTTGGTCCGACGTGGCCTGCGTCCGCTCGAGGACATGACCAAGGAGGCCGATGCCATTGCCGCCGGGGACCTCACCCGTCGGGTGGAGCCCTCTGACCCTGAGACAGAAATCGGCAGATTGGGTCGGGCCTTGAACGGCATGCTTTCGCAAATTGAAGCGGCATTCGACCAACGGACCGAGTCCGAGGATCGGTTGCGACGTTTTCTGGCCGACGCGTCCCATGAGCTGCGAACTCCCCTGACCTCGATCCGGGGGTATGCGGAGCTCTTGGCGAAGGATGCATTGACCGGGGACGAAGACCGCGAACGGGCGCTGACCCGGATTGAGAGTGAAGCGGCGCGGATGGGTCTGCTCGTGGAGGATCTCCTCACCTTGGCTCGGTTGGGTGAGGGCCCCGCACCGCAAAGCGTGCGGATCGACATGGTGCCGCTGGTCATCGATGCGGCCACTGATGCTCGGGCCCTGGATGGGAGTCGGTCCATCACCGTGGCTGCCCCTGAACCGGTTCCGGTGGCCGGGGATGAGCAGCGCCTCGGGCAGATGATTCACAATCTCCTCGCCAATGCACTGGTGCATACCCCGGCCGGCACTCCTGTGGAGGTGACGGTGGCGAACCGAGGCGGGCGGGCGGTCCTGCAGGTCAAAGATCGGGGCCCGGGCATGGATGCGGAACAGGCCAGCCGCATCTTCGATCGTTTCTACCGGGGCAATTCCGCCCGTTCGGACGGAGGATCGGGACTCGGCCTGTTCATTGTGGCTGCGGTGGCCGGGGCGCTCGGGGGGGCGGTGACCGTGGATACTGCGGTGGGGAAGGGTGCCACCTTCGAAGTGGTCCTTCCCTCGTACGGTTTGGGACCCATCGCTCCGCGTGGGGATGGTGTGGGTGCGGTCGAGGGTACGGTCGAGCGACTGCCGGAACCGCCCTCGGTACCAACCGGAGGTTCTCGGAATGACTCGCCGAGTGGAGGATCCGATGCTGGCGACAATTGACACGGGATCCGGTCCTCCGGTGGTGCTACTGCACGGGCAACCGGGGAGCAAGGCGTCGTGGGCTCCTCTGATCGACCACCTGACTCCGCAGTTTCGGGTGTTGGCTCCGGACCGGCCCGGATATGGCGACACCGGGGGGAAGGCCATGGGCATGGCGGAGAACAGCGACGCCGTGGCCGAATTTCTCCGCCTTCACGGTGCGGCGCCGGCAACCGTGGTGGGTCATAGCTGGTCGGGTGGGGTGGCGGTCCTCTTGGCTCTACACCACCCAGAGATGGTCCGGAGTCTCGTACTGGTGGGAGCGGTGGGGACACCTGACAGCGTGAACGGGTTGGATCGGCTCCTGGTGGTGCCCGGGATCGGCGACATCCTTACCGTGGCGGCGCTGACCGGCATTGGGGTGGTGCTCCCACAGATCAGGGGGCTCGCGAAGGGGATGGACCAGCGACGCCGGGCCGCATCGTCGAGAAAGCACGTGAAGCCCGAGCCCGAGCCGGTCTCGGCGCCGGGGCCCGGTCGGGACCTACCCCGGGAGACACTGACAACGAGGATTCGTTCCTCTGTGGCGGTCTCCCTTCCCAACGAAATGGTGCTTGGAGGTTGGCGTGGAGCATGGGGAAGAGACAGGCGCACCTTCATGCATGAACAACGGACCCTGCTCGAAGAACTCTCCGCGGTCACCTCCTCGTTGGCGAAGATCGATGTTCCAACCTCGGTGGTGTTCGGGACGAGGGACGTCGTGGTGCCACCGCATGCCTCCCGCAGCCTCGCCGCCGCCATTCCACACGCAGAGCTGTTCGAGATCCATGGTGTCGGACATTTCGTGGCGCGGGACGCTTCGATCCGCTTGGCGGAGATCATTGCCATCACCGATCGAAGGGCGGAATCCCTGTTGACGGAGTAGGCCAACGGTCGCCGGTTCCAGAATCCGCGCGGTACGGACGACGCGGGTGGAGCGGGCGATCAGTTACGGGACGGCAGGTGCCTTCTGTCGTTGAGGCACTGTCGAGAAAGGCACTTCCGGCACCAGCGCATCGAACACCGCGGTGAACTTGAGCAGCGTCTCCATGAGCTCGGCGTGGGGCTCGGAGCCATCGACGATTCCTACGCCTGCCGCCAATCTGGCCGTCGACCCGTTCAGGGTGGCAGCTCGGATGCCTACGACCCACTGACCATCGCCGTTTCCGTCGACGTATCCGACCGGCCCAGCGTAGGACCCCCGAACCTCGGATTCGAGCCTGTCAATGGTGTCGATGGCACGCTGTGTCGGAACGCCTCCCACCGCCGGTGTGGGGTGGAGTGCGGCTACCAGGTCGAGAGCGGTGGGGAGATCGCCATCCGGATTGTCATCGGTCGGACGCCGCCGGAGCTGCCCGCGGATGACTGTTCCCAGATGGATGATGTTGTGCAGACGGACCAGATCCGGTCCCGGGGGGAGATCCAGGACGACACAGAGAGGGGAGAGCGCGTTGCCAATCGCCTCGGTGACCAGACGATGCTCGAGGTTCTCCTTGTCCGACGAACGGAATTCGGCCGCATCGTGATCGGACATCTGACCGGTACTCCCGGCCAGCGGCCGGCTGTTCACCTGGTCATCCCGGCGTTCGATCAACAGTTCCGGGCTGGCCCCTACGAACTGCCCTGTGGGGGTCGGCATCGAGAAGACCGTGCAGTTGGGTTCCATGGCACGCCAACGCTGGAGGAGGGCTGGGAGGTCGACCGGTCCTCCGAGGTGGACGTCGACCTGCCGGGAGAGCACGACCTTGGTCAACTCCCCGCGATCGATCGAGGCCACGGCTTGGCCCACGATATTGAGGAAATCGGCATTGGAGGATAGGAATTCGACTACCGCACCGCCAACGGCACCGCCCTCGATGAGATGCCCGGTGTCAGGGGTTGGAGTCGGAGCCCCGTGTCGGCAAGCCATCAAGGTGTCTCGAGAGTGGTCGGTGACTGCCCCGCCAATAGTGGTGACCCACTCGTCCCCATTCGAACGACGGTCGTAGATGACTTCGGGGATGACCAGGAAAGTGGGCTCGGACCGGTCGAAGGGGAGCGCCCCGAACGCCATGACCGCCGACCCGGCCCCGACCGCCTGGTCGTCGCAGCGGATGGCAGCCAGGGTCCGTCGGGCCCGGCTGAGATCCGGAGGGGAGTCGAGCCCGTCACCGAGGGGAATGATGAGAGCCGAACCGATGCCCACCAGGAGCCGATCGCCGGTGTCGAATACGATTCCGGTCGGTCCGGCCAGAGCGTAGGGGTCGAGTGCCGGCCCCGGGGAAAGACGACGGCGCACGGCGGTGAGCGACATCGGGCCGGTCATGGTCGACCCCGTCGAGTGGCGATCAATATCTGGCTGAGGCCCCCGGAGAGGGCACGCCGGTTGACTGATGAGAAGCCGGCGTGGTTGAGCATCGACCGCAACTCTTCGGTGGGTGGGAGGTAGGCAGTCGACCGGGGAAGGTACCTGTAGGCGGCGCCATCGGACAGGATGCCGCCGATGACCGGAACCACTCGGCGGAACCAGATGCGGTCTCCGATCCGCAGCAGCCCATGGTCAGGTTCAGCCACTTCAAGGATGCAGAGCCGGCCCCCCGGACGTACGACCCGGCTCAACTCTGCAAAGACCGGGACGAGTTCGGTGAAGTTTCGCAGTGCGTATCCGCAGGTAATACCGTCCACCGCACCAGTGGCCACGGGAAGGGCGGCGGCATCGGCCTGCGCCAGGGGGGTCCCGGTTCGGTTGGCGGCCAGCATCCCCCATGACAGGTCCATCCCAAACGGTCGAAGCCCGGCTCGGCGGAGGATCTTCAGGAAGTCTCCCGTACCACAGGCGAGGTCGAGCACGGATGATCCGGCGGGAAGTCCAAGGGCGCGGGCTGACTGCTTGCGCCAACTGATGTCTAAACCGAAGGTCATCAGGCGGTTGACCAGGTCATAACGAGGGGCGATGCTGTCGAACATGGTGCGGACCAGCGCGGTCTTCTCATCACCGGAAGGGAGACCGGCTTCCGCGGCGCGGGCTGCCGCGCTGAATGCGGTCCTGGTCTCGGCTTGCTCGAGACTCTGGTCCCGAGCCATCAGGAAGACACTGTCTCTGCCGGGGACACCGTCTGGTTCACCTGTTCCCACACGGCCTCGCGCTCAACATCCGATCCGACCTGCTCGATGTGGTCGAATGCCGCCTTCAAGAGGGTTCGAGTGAAGTGATGCTCGACGAGTGTCGTAACCGCCGGCAACAACGCGGTGAAGGCTTCAACCAGTTGGGTGGCGTTCTCGTCGTCAGACCCATCGGGACCGACTCCATCGACACCGGCGAACGGATGTTCCCGCAACTTCCCCCTGATGTGGGTGGAAAACATCTCGACTGCGGAGCGGGCCACCACGACGGTGGCGGAATGGTGACGTCGTGAGAGGTCGAGGAGTTCGGAAAGGGGGAGCCCCCATTCCAACAGAAGCAGGGCCGCTCCCGTCGATTCGACATCTTGCTGGGTGTACCGTTCGACCGATCCCACCCGACGTGGGATGAGCAGTTCCTCGGCTTCGAGTGCCTTGAGAAGTACGAGCGGCACCCCGGTCTGCTCTGCCAATTCGGACAGGGTGAACAGTTCCGGTTCTGATGTCTCCGAAGGGGAGAGGGGTGCGATGCCCGTTCCCGTTTCTCCATTCATTTCTCCCGCCAGTGTTTCGACGAGGGCCTCGTCGGCGGCGTCGAGGTCACCGTTGAGCAACCTGGCGATGGTGGCCAGCGTGAAGCCACGTTCTTGAAGCGAACGGACTCGGGCGATGCGGGCAAGGTGGTCCGGGTTGTACCACGCCACCCGACCCTCTCGTCGGGGCGGATCAAGCAGACCCTTGCTCTGGTAATACCGAATGGTGTCGACGGACACCCCGGCGTCAGCCGACAGTTCTTCGACGCGAATCTCCATGAGCACGATTGTAGGAGTAATCGCTCCTATTGTGTGAGCGTCCTCCCAAAGTGCTCCTGAGAGGGTTGTCCCGGTCAGTGGAAGTAGCGGTAGACCACCTCGGCGACACAACTGGGCTTGGTGGAACCCTCCGTCTCAAACGTCATGCCGAGTGCGACCTGGACGCCACCCTTGACATCATCGACGGATTCCACTCCGACGCCCATCCGGAGATTGCTCCCAACCGGGACGGGCGAGGGAAATCGCACCTTGTTGCAGCCGTAGTTGACCCCGAACGACATTCCCTCGACAACGAGGACCTCGCCGAGAAACACCGGGGCGAGGGACAGGGTCAGGTACCCGTGCGCGATGGCACCGCCGAACGGGCCGGTCTTGGCCCGTTCTGGGTCGACGTGGATCCACTGATGGTCGCCGGTGGCGTCGGCGAAGAGATTCACCTGCTCCTGATCGATCCGGTGCCATTTGCTGTAGCCCAGATGCTGCCCGATCAGCTCGTGAAATGTGTCAATGCCATGCACGGTGGTTGCCATGGACGGAGTGTATGGGATCTGACGTGGGCATCACCACCTCATCGAGGGAGGGCGACCGATTCGTGCAGGGTGTCCTACGCGGGAAGTTCAGTTCAGCCTCACCGCCCGGCATCGCTACGCTTCCTCGAGTGGACGAAGTACACAATCACCGGAACTTGCACGGCGGAGGTGCCCGGGCCGCGGTATTTGGCATCAGCGACGGCATTGTCTCCAATGTCGCTCTCATCCTGGGGATGGCCGGAGCCAATTCCTCCGGCGGGGCCGTGAGGCTGGCGGGATTGGCCGGCCTGGTCGGAGGGGCATTCTCGATGTCGGCGGGGGAGTATGTGTCGATGCGGGCGCAGTCCGAGCTGGTGGAGAGGGAGCTCGACATCGAACGGGAGGCCATCCGGCACGAGCCCGAGGGCGAACGTCGCGAGCTCGCAGCCATCTACGAGCGCCGCGGCCTCGATTCGGGCATGGCTCAAGAATTGTCCGAAAGAATGATGAGCGATCCTGAAGTTGCCTTGGAAACGCACGCCCGTGAGGAACTCGGCATCAATCCCGCAGAAACGGGGAAGCCGTTTCAGGCAGCCGGGTCGTCATTCGTGATGTTCGCCATCGGAGCGTTCATCCCGCTCCTTCCCTGGCTGATCGCCCATGGAGCAGTGGCGATGTGGTGGTCGGTCATTCTGGGAGCCGCGAGCGCGTTCGGGGTGGGTTCGGCACTCGCCCATTTCACCGGGCGATCCTGGCTGTGGTCGGCCACCCGGCAGTTGTTGATCTCGGGCGTAGCTGCCGCGGTGACCTTCACGATCGGCCACTTCATCGGCGGCGGTCACTGAATCAGGTCGCCACCGTGCTCCATCACACTCACCTCAGCCGATCGACCCTTCCAGGTCGATCGGGCCCGATGAACCCACCGAACCGACTGAACCCACCGAACCGACGTATGCCCTATCGGTGTGGTCCTCGGTGAAGCCCATCGACCCATACAGGGACAGGGCGGAATTGTCAGCATCGACGTAGAGCATCCCGACCCGTAGACCGGCGCCGGCCAGGCTGTCGAGACCAGCGAGCGTCAGTGCCCTACCCAATCCGCGCCCCTGAAAATCCGGGTCGACAGAGATCACGTAGATCTCACCCATGGGTGGAGACGTATGGGTGTGGACCTTTGTCCAGCAAGAGCCCACCACTCGCCCCTGTTCTTCGTAGAGCAAGAGGCCGGCCGGATCGAACCACGGTTCGGCTTCCCGTTCGAGCAAGGTGGCGAGGGTCCAGTTTCCCTGCTCGGGATGGGTGGCGAAGGCTCGATTGTTTGCGTACAACCAGGCATCCTCGTCCGTCCCCGGTACGAACGGTCGAGTCGCAATGTCCCGAGGCCGGTCCTCCACCGGAAGCGGGCGGCGCATCTGGATGAGGTCCCGTTCCGGGTGGAGTCCGTGGGATGCGGCCAATGCGTCAGAACGCCGGCTGGCATGGGATACCCAGTACCTCACCGTGCCGCCATCGGCACCCGAACCACTGCCGCGGAGCCGGTCAGCTTCGCTGAGCGCCGCCCCGAGCAGTGCGTCGGCAATCCCGAGGGCCGGATCTCGATAGTTCGGATGCAACACCAGCTCCACGCCGAAGCCTCCGTTGGCGCCGGCCGAATTCACCTGGGCGTATCCCACTGGTTCAGCCTCATCGGCCAGACAGGCGAATACGGCGGCGAACTCGTGGTGTCTGTCAACGGCAGCGCCGCCGCCATCATCCTCCGACCCAGCCAACCCGGCCGCCGGCTCTCTCGGATCAGCTGCATCCGTCGAGCGATGCATCGCCAGAGTGAGTTCCAACCGCTTGTGCTCGCTGAGAGCATCGTAGCCATCCGCGGCCTCAGCCGACTCGGCGAGCTGAGCAATGTGGGCACGTGAGTCGCCATCGAGTTGGTGAACCACGGTGAGGAGTACCCCATTCATGGTGGTGACGCTACCGGTAGTCTCCTCGAGGTGGCTCGACCTCGAACTCCCGCAGGCCGTGCCCGAGAGGTCAATCTCCGTCTTGGCGCTGAGTTCCCCGGATCCGCCGACGAACTGTGTGCTCTGGACCATGCCGGCCCGTTTCAGCTTCTCGTCGCTACCATCCTCTCCGCCCAGTGCACAGATGAGAGGGTCAACATGGTGACGCCAGCTCTCTTCGCCGGGTATCCCGATGCCCCAACACTGGCCACTGCGGATCCCGGTGAGGTTGAGGAGATCATCCACTCCACCGGGTTCTTCAGGTCCAAAGCCCGGAATCTGATCGGAATGGCGCAGGCGGTGGTGGGCCGCTTCGGCGGAGAAGTCCCTACTCGTCGGGAGGACCTGGTCACACTGCCCGGAGTCGGCCGGAAGACGGCCAATGTGGTGCGCAGCGTGGCATTCGAACTTCCCGGCCTCCCGGTCGACACCCACGTGGGCCGGCTTGCCCGTCGGTTGGGGTTGACCACCGAGACGGATCCGGTGAAAGTGGAATTGGAACTGAATCGGCTGATTCCGAGGCGCGAACAAGGACGATTCAGCCTTCGGTTGATTTTGCATGGCCGTCGCACCTGTGTGGCCCGGTCGCCACGGTGTGGCGAATGCGGGCTGGCAGATTTCTGCCCCAGCGTGGCGGGTGACACCACCTTGATCCGGGCACGCTGACCCACAGATGACCGGACCATAGGGACCATCGGGACCATCGGGACCATAGGGACAATTCTGGCCAATCGGAGAAGTTCCGGGAAATTGGAGCTTTGACTGGAACAAAGGTCCCACATGATGTTGAATTGGGTACTCGGAACCGGTTCCCGCCACCTGGTTCCGGGGAGCGGTGTTCGGGCCCCGCCGCTCGGCCCGCTCGCGCAAAGGCGCCCTCCGGGGCGCCTTTGCTGCTGTTTCTGGTGATGCCCGAAGGCGCCATCATCCGTCCTCGTGGTGTGCTGGACACCTGAATGTGGAAGCCTGTTCGCAGGCAGTGGACGAAGAGAGCCGACAAGATGGCTCAGGTGTCCGTGGCCGATCCCCGCTCTGTCGGATCGGTCGGCCAGAGCGGCGACCGGCAACGTTTGCGTGCCTTCACCGGTGGGTTCCGAATGATCGCGTTGTACTGGGCCGTCAAGCACTTCGACAATGAGTCGGTCCGAGGAGACCAGTGACTTCCACCCTGGACTCGCCGACAACGGGATCCTCGTAGTCGTTGCACCCGGCAGCCACCCAGATCGGAAGCTCTAGACGTTCCTTCGATAGGTGCCGCCGACCTCAAAGAGGGTCTGGGTGATCTGACCCAACGAGGCGCTGCGTACGGTGCGCAGAAGGGTTTCGAAGACGTTGTCTCCCCGCAACGCCGCATCGCGCAGATCGGCCAGGGCGGTGGGAGCGTCGGCCGTATGCCGTTGATGGAAGTCGGCCAACCGCTTGATCTGACTCTCTTTCTCCTCCGAAGTGGCCCGGGCGAGCTCGAGGGACGCAGGCGTCTCGGAACCGGAATCGGCGATGAAGGTGTTGACGCCGATGATCGGGAGCGTGCCGTCGTGCTTGCGATGTTCGTAGACCATCGAGTCATCTTGGATCCGGCCTCGCTGGTAACCGGTCTCCATGGCACCGAGAACACCACCCCGCTCGGACAGGTTGTCGAGTTCGGCGAGCACCGCGGCCTCCAACAGGTCGGTGAGCTCCTCCACGATGAAACTGCCCTGGAGTGGATTCTCGTTGGCGGCCAAGCCCCACTCTTGGGTGATGATGAGTTGGATGGCGAGGGCCCGGCGTACCGACTCCGCCGAGGGAGTGGTGACCGCCTCGTCGTAAGCGTTGGTGTGCAGGCTGTTGGCGTTGTCATAGATGGCGCACAGTGCCTGCAGGGTGGTCCGGATGTCGTTGAAGGCCATTTCCTGGGCGTGGAGGGAACGCCCTGAAGTCTGGACGTGGTACTTCAGCTTCTGGGATCGCTCGTTGGCCCCATAGTGGTCACGCATGGCCACCGCCCAGATGCGGCGGGCCACCCGGCCGATCACCGTGTACTCAGGATCCATCCCGTTCGAGAAGAAGAACGACAGGTTGGGGGCGAAGTCGTCAATGGCCAGACCACGGGCCAGATACGACTCCACATAGGTGAAACCATTGGCCAGGGTGAACGCCAACTGGGTGATGGGGTTGGCCCCGGCTTCGGCGATGTGATAGCCGGAGATTGATACGGAGTAGAAGTTCCGCACTGCGTTGTCGACGAAGAACTCCTGGATGTCGGCCATGACGCCCAGCGAGAACTCGGTGGAGAAGATGCAGGTGTTCTGGCCCTGATCCTCTTTGAGGATGTCGGCCTGCACGGTGCCGCGAACCGTACGAAGGACCCATCCGCGCACGTCCTCGGCCTCCGAGTGGGTCGGGGGGCGCCCGTGGTCTTCTTCGAACCGTTCCAACCGCTGGTCGATGGCAGTGTTCAGGTACATGGCCAGAATCGTCGGGGCCGGCCCATTGATGGTCATGGACACCGAGGTGGCCGGGTTGCACAGATCGAATCCCGAGTAGAGGACCTTCATGTCGTCGAGCGTGGCGATGGAGACTCCCGAAGTCCCGACCTTCCCATAGACGTCGGGTTGGGTATTCGGGTCGCGCCCGTACAGGGTCACCGAGTCGAAGGCGGTGGACAACCGGGTCGCCGGTTGGTCGGCGGCCAGAAGGTGGAACCGGAGATTGGTGCGGAATGCATCGCCTTCGCCCGCGAACATGCGGGCCGGATCCTCGTTCTCGCGCTTGAGCGGGAAGACGCCGGCGGTGAACGGGAAATGGCCGGGAAGATGCTCTGCCCGCAGCCACCTGAGGAGGTCCCCCTGATCGGTGCCGCGAGGGACAGCCACCCTGGGGACGCGGGTTCCGGACAGGGAGGTGGTCGCGAGGGGAACGGCCCGAGTGCCATCAGCAGCCGGGACGATCATCTCGTCCCCGTCGAACTGTTCCCGAAGGCTGGACAACTCGTCCAACAGATCCCGGTTGGCCGGTTCGAGGGCGTCGGTGCTCTCGACCATCAACGCGTCGAGCACCTCGGGAATCCCACCCTGCCCCGGACCGTCGGATGCTCGACCGCGGGATGCCACCAGGTCGGCGACGTCTTCCAGTTGTTGTATCCGGCGGGCAATGCCGGCTTGTTGCTCGGTGGCGGCGTGATAGTCGCGTACCGTCTCGGAGATGTCGGAGAGGTAACGGGTCCGCTCGGCCGGCACGATGGCGGAACCGGCCAGGGACGCGCGGACGTCCACCGTTGGAAGCTGGCCTCCGAACACCGGGAGGCCGTGCCCGGCCAACGCGTCGCGCAGGTGTTGGTAGAGCGCGGTGGTCCCCTGGTCGTTGAAGCGTGAGGCGATGGTGCCGAAGACGGGAGGTTCCCCGGAGTCGGGACCGCCCGGAGCCAACCTTCCGGAGTGGTTGCGTGTCCACTGGCGACGGACGGCCCTCAGTGCATCGTCGGCTCCCCGTCGATCGAACTTGTTGATCGCCACCACGTCGGCGAGGTCCAACATGTCGATCTTCTCCAACTGGGAGGGGGCCCCGTATTCGGGCGTCATGACGTAGAGGGATACATCCGAGATGTCCACCACCGCGGCGTCTCCCTGTCCGATGCCCGGGGTTTCCACGATGATGAGATCGAATCCGGCGGCCCGACAGGCATCGATGGCCGAAGGGACGGGGGAGGGGATCTCTGACGCGCTCCCTCGGGTTGCCAGGGAGCGGAAGAACACCTGCGGTGTGTCGATGGCGTTCATCCGGATGCGATCACCGAGAAGTGCACCCCCGCTTCTCCGCCTGGTGGGGTCCACCGCCAACACGGCGATGTGCAGCTTGTCGCCTTGGTCGAGTCGGAATCGACGGATCAGTTCATCAGTCAGCGAGGACTTGCCCGATCCGCCCGTCCCGGTGATCCCGAGAACCGGGACCGACCGCTTCCGTGCCGCTCGGTGCAGTCCGTCGGTCATCTCCGGCGCCAACGAGCCGGCTTCGATCCCGGTGATCACCCGGGCCAGGTCGGCGACGTTGCCCAGAAGCAGCTCATCGAGTGTTGATGGCTGGTGGGAAGCCAGGTCGATGTCGCACTCCTCGACGAGGACATTGATCATCCTCTCGAGGCCGAGTCGTTGGCCATCCACCGGCGAGAAGATGCGGCGCACGCCGTACTCCTCGAGTTGTGCGATTTCCGAAGGAATGATGACGCCGCCGCCGCCGCCGTAGATCTGAATGTCGCCGCGTCCTTCTTGGCGGAGCCTGTCCACCAAATAGCGGAAGTACTCGAGATGCCCCCCCTGATATGAGCTGATGGCGACACCCTGGACATCTTCGGACACCGCCGCCGCCACCACCTCGTCGACCGAGCGGTTGTGCCCGAGGTGAACCACTTCGGCCCCTTGGGCCTGGAGAAGGCGCCTCATGATGTTGATGGCGGCGTCGTGACCGTCGAACAGGCTGGCGGCACTGATGAATCTCACCGGGTGGATGGGGCGGTGCAGCTCGAAGGTGTCTTCGGGCCCGGACGGGGCTCCCGCCGATCTATTCATTGGACATACGATAGTTGGAACACCAACTAAATGCCACGCACGGACATGTCGGGGTCGGCTCGGGGATGGTCCTCAGGGTCGACGCATCGCCGAGGTCAGCCGTGTGAGCCGGCGGCTGGCCCCGATCAGGGAGCGCTCGATGGCGAACAGCTCTTTGGCCATCTCATCCTCTTTGGCGCCGTGGGCCGCATCAGCATGGGCTGTCACCCGACGGGTCAGATCCTCGAGGGCGGTGGTGAGGGATGAGAGTTCTGCGGTGCTGGCGGCCATGGGACGATCATGGCACCTGCGGAGCCGATCGCACAGGGAACCATCCTCTCCGGCGGGCCACCCACCCACGACAGTGGATCCGAACCGGCCCGGGTAGCATCGACAGACCATGTTGCTCAGTCGGCTCGACTTTCGCGGGTTTACCGGAAACCGCAGTGAACTGCGCGAGGCGCTCCCGCGCCCGGCTGACGAACAGGAGCGGGCCGGCGAAACGGTGGCCGCCATCATCGCCGAGGTCCGGGCCCGTGGAGACCTTGCGCTGCGGGACTTCACCCAAAAGTTCGACGGAGTGGTGCTGGACGAGTTGAGGGTGCCGGCGTCCGAGGTCACCGCCGCCTTGGACCGCATCCCGGCCGCCCTGCAGGACGCCCTCGACATCGCTCACGACCGGATTCTCGCCTATCACGCCTACGAGGCGGCATCGGCGGAGACCGACGATTTCGAATCGGCCGGGATCACCGTCACCCACCTCACCCGCCCGGTGGCCCGGGCCGGTTGTTACGCCCCGGGAGGAAGGGCCCGATACCCCTCCACCGTCCTCATGTGTGCCATTCCGGCCCGGGTGGCCGGAGTCGAAGAGGTGGTGCTGTGCGTGCCCCCTGGTCCCGACGGCTCCGTCGACGACGCCACCCTGGCGGCCGCGGCGGTGGCCGGTGTCGATGAGGTCTATCGGGTAGGTGGGGCCCAGGCCATTGCGGCCATGGCATACGGGACCGAATCGATTGCTCCGGTCGACGTGATCGTCGGACCCGGGAACCGCTACGTGGCCGAGGCCAAGCGGCAAGTGTCCGGCGTGGTGGGAGTGGCTTCGGCCTTTGCCGGTCCGTCAGAGGTGGTGGTCATCGCCGGCCCCGACACACCTCCCGAGCTCGCCGCCATTGACCTGGTGGTGCAGGCCGAACACGGGCCTGACGGACTGGCCTGGCTCATCACCTGGTCCGAAGAGGTGGCCGATGCCGTCACCGCCCACGTCGATCGCATCGTCCGGGCGTCGCCGCGGCGGGGGGATCTGGAAGCGACCCTGGGTACAGGCGGGTATGCAGTCTTGGTGGACGGGCCCAAACAGGCATTCAAGATCTCTAACATCGTGGCCCCCGAACACCTGGAGATCCTCACCCGGGACGCTGCGTCGTTGCTACCCCTGGTGTGGTCGGCCGGGGCGGTGTTCCTCGGGCCGTCCTCGCCGGCCAGTGTGGGGGACTACCTCGCCGGGCCCAACCACGTATTGCCCACCAACCGCACAGCCCGATTCGCGAGTGCCCTGAGGGTCGATGACTTCCGCCGGCACATTCACGCGGTGACGGTGAGTGACGAGGGCCTGGCCGAGTTGGGACCACACGTGGTGACCCTGGCCGAGACCGAAGGCCTGCCCGCCCACGCCGATTCGGTAAGGCTGCGATGGCCGACCTGACTGCCGACGGAGTCGGCAATGACACTGGCGCACCCGTCGGCATGCCCGCCGTCCGTCCCGATCTGGTGGCGCTCACCGGCTACCACTCGCCGCAGATCGACGTCGAGGTGCGGCTCAACACCAATGAATCACCCTTGCCGCCTCCCGATGCCTGGCTCCAAGCGTTCCAGAGCGAACTGGCTCACCTCGACTTCAACCGGTATCCGGATCGCGAAGCGGTGGCACTGCGTGAGGCGCTGGCCGAAAGCCACGGGGTCGACCTTTCCCAGATCTTCTGTGCCAACGGCTCCAACGAGGTGCTCCAGTCCTTGATGCTGGCCTACGGCGGTCCAGGGCGAACGGTGGCGCTCTTCGAGCCCACCTACACCCTGCATGGCCAAATCGCCCGTACCACCGGGACCACGGTGGCGGCCGGCCGCCGGACCGATGATTTCCGTCTCGATCCCGACGAAGTGGGCAGAGTTCTCGATGCCCACCAACCGGTGATCACCTTCCTGTGCTCGCCGAACAACCCGACCGGCCGTGCCGACCCGCCCGAGATGATCGAATCGGTGGTCGCCCGGGCACCAGGCCTGGTGGTGGTGGATGAGGCCTACGGCCAGTTCGCGCCATCGAGCGCGCTCGACATCCTGCGGGGTGCCTCTGCCGGAGCGGCCCGCACGGTGGTGGTGCGAACGTTCTCGAAAACCTGGTCCATGGCCGGCGCCCGACTCGGCTACCTGGTCGCCACGCCCGAAGTGGTGGAGGCGTGTGAACTGGTGGCGCTTCCCTACCATCTCGACGCCGCCAAGCAACTGGCCGGGCGTCTGGCCCTTGACTATGTCAGCGAGATGGAGACCCGGGTTGCCATGTTGACCGAGGAACGCGGGCGCATCGCCGCCGCACTGGCCGGACTGCCGGTGGAGACATGGCCGTCCGAAGCCAATTTCATCCTGTTCCGGCCAATCAAGCGATCGGCCCGCCAGGTGTGGACCGACCTTCTCGACAAGTCGGTGCTCGTGCGAGACTGTTCGGAGTGGCCGGGCGTCACCGGGTGCCTTCGGGTGACAGTCGGCCTGCCTGGCGAGAATGACCGATTCTTGGAGGCCCTGAACGAGAGCTTGCGATGACCGACACCAGACCGACTGACACCGCCGCCACGACTACCGGGACGCCTGCCCATCGGACCGCGTCCACCAGTCGCGCCACCAAGGAGACCTCCATCGAGGTCACCTTGGACATCGATGGCACCGGGTCCACAGCGGTCACCACCGGCCTGCCCTTCTTCGACCACATGGTCAGCCAACTCGGCAAACACGGCGGTTTCGACCTCACCGTGGCGGCCCGGGGGGACCTCGAGGTCGATGCCCACCACACCGTGGAAGACGTGGGCATCACCCTCGGGGAAGTTCTGGCCGAGGCGCTGGGAGACAAGGCCGGCATCCGACGGTTCGGATCGATCAACCTTCCCCTGGACGAGGCGTTGGTCGAGGTCGCTCTCGACCTGTCGGGGCGCCCGTTCCTCACGTACGACGTCGACTTCGCCCCTGATGTGATCGCCCTGGGCACCCCACCGTTCGACCCGCAGTTGGCTGAGGAGTTCTGGCGGGCGTTCGCCACCGCCGCCGGGATCACCCTCCACATCCGCCTTCGCACCGGGAAGAACGCCCACCACATCATCGAGGCCTCTTTCAAAGGGGTGGCACGCGCCCTGCGTGATGCCGTTCGCCAAGAAGGTGGCGGCATTCCTTCCACCAAGGGGACCCTGTGACCTCCGGGCCGTTTGCCCTGGGTCGTGGTGGCCCGACTGACTCGTGATTGCTGTCCTCGACTACGGCATCGGCAACCTGCGTTCCGCCGAAAAGGCACTTCAGCATGTGGGGTCCGACGCTCGTCTGGTCAGTGACCCCGCCCGGGTGGCCGACGCCGATGGCGTGGTGCTGCCCGGGGTTGGGTCGTTCGGCCCGTGTGCACGAGCACTTCGTGATAGCGGACTCGAATCTGCGGCCCTCGACGCCATTGCCCGGGGCACGCCCTTCTTGGGAATCTGCATAGGGTTCCAACTGCTCTACGAGGGCTCGGAGGAAGATCCCGACCAGCCGGGTCTCGGGGTGCTCCCCGGGATGGTTCGAGCCCTGCCCCGAGGGGTCAAGCACCCCCAGATGCAGTGGAACGTGCTCGACCGGGTAGCCGACCGCGAATCCGGTCTCTTGGCCGGGACACCCGACCCAGCCTGGGTCTACTTCGTGCACTCCTTTGCCCCGGAGATGACCTCCGACACCACCTCCACCTGTGACTACGGCGGCCCGATCACTGCCTCGGCGGAGCGGGGTCCGCTCTGGGGTACCCAGTTCCACCCCGAGAAGTCCGGTTCGGTCGGGCTCGGCATTCTGGGGAACTTCGCGCGCGAAGTTGCAGGCGCCGGGCCGGGGGTCTCGGCCCGCCCGGTGACCGGTCGGCCGGCTCCGTCGGGCACGGGTTCGTAGTGGACCTCTATCCGGCCATCGACATCCGGGACGGCGCGGCGGTGCGGTTGGTCCAGGGGGATTTCGACCGACAGAGTGACTACGGGGACCCGCTGGTTCTGGCCCGTTCCTTCACCGATGCTGGTGCCCCCTGGCTCCACGTGGTCGATCTGGACGCAGCCCGAACCGGCAGTCCGGTCAACCGGAGCACCGTGCTGGCCATCGCCGCGGCGGTGGACGTTCCCGTGGAGACCGGTGGGGGAGTGCGAACCGACGAGGACATCGACGAGCTGTTGTCCGGCGGTGTCGCCCGGGTCATCCTCGGCAGCGCCGTGCTCGATGACCCCGGGCTCGCCCTCCGTTCCGCCGCCCGCCACCCGGGGCGGATCGCTGTGGGCCTCGACTACCGGGTCGATGCCGAAGGCCGGGCCGAGGTCGCCATCCGAGGCTGGGAAGAGCGGAGTGGTCGCATCCTGGCCGACCTGCTCGAAGAGCTCGCCCAGGTCGATCTGTCCGCGGTGATCGTGACCGCCATCGATCGGGACGGAATGCTGCAAGGCCCTGACCTGGCCGGCCTGGCCGCGGTCCTGGAGGCGACAGCGCTTCCGGTGATCGCGTCGGGCGGGATCGGCTCGGTGGAGGACATCCGGGCACTGGCCACCATGTCGGCACGGCCGGGAGGCTTCAAGCGGCACCTTGCCGGTGCGATTTGCGGCAAGGCCCTGGTCGACGGCTACATGACCGTAGAAGAAGGGGTGGCGGCATGCGCACGGTGAGAGTCATCCCGTGTCTCGACGTGGACGCCGGGCGCGTCGTCAAAGGCATCCAATTCGTCGATCTGGTCGACGCCGGCGACCCGGTGGAGATGGCTGCCCGCTACAACGCCCAGGGGGCCGACGAGCTGGTCTTCCTCGACATCACCGCGTCCTCGGACCACCGCCAGACCATGGTCGACGTTGTCTCCCGCACCGCCGAGCAGGTATTCATCCCCTTCACGGTGGGCGGCGGCGTCCGGTCGGTCGAAGATGCCCGCCGGTTGTTGCGGGCCGGTGCCGACAAGGTGGGCATCAACACCGCGGCGGTGGAGCGACCGGAGCTGATCACCGAAATCGCCACGGAGTTCGGTGCCCAGTGCGTGGTGGTGGCCATCGATGCCCGCCGCCGCCCAGCTGCGGATGGTGAAGGTGAAGGTGAAGGTGAAGGTGAAGGTGTGGCCTGGGAAGTGTTCACCCATGGAGGGCGCACTTCCACCGGCATCGACGCGGTCCATTGGGCGGAACGGTGCGCAACCATCGGCGCCGGTGAGATCCTTCTCACCTCGATGGACCGTGATGGCACCCGGGATGGATTCGACATCGACCTCACCCGGCGAATCTCCGATTGTTGCCCGGTGCCCCTGATCGCCTCGGGAGGGGTAGGGGAGCTCGATCACCTGGTGGCCGGAGCCGTCGAAGGTGCGGCCGACGCCGTCCTGGCCGCGTCGATCTTCCATCTGGGCGAGTTCACGGTGGGGGAGGCCAAGGATCACCTGGCCGCGGCCGGCGTGGCTGTCCGCCCGGCGTGAAGGTCACCCGGGAGGCCGGGAAGGGCATCCCGGCCGGCGTTGGTAGCCTGGGGTGGTGGCTACCGCGACCAGAGTGACACCGGACATCAGCCGCGATGGCGCGGGAGACGGGCCCAAACAACCCATCACCGTGCTGGCCGACCGCGTATTGGTCCAGATGGGGCAGGCCGAGGGGGAGCGCCGGTCCCGGTCAGGGATCTTGATTCCCGCCACTGCCCAGGTATCCCGCCGATTGGCGTGGGCCGAAGCGGTGGCCGTCGGTCCCCATGTCCGGACCATCAAGGTGGGGGACAACGTGTTGTTCAATCCGGAGGACCGGTTCGAAGTCGAGGTGCAGGGAGACGAGTACGTCATTCTGCGAGAGCGGGACATTCACGCAGTGGCCTCCACCCGCATCGACAGCGGCACCGGCCTCTATCTCTGAACGACGATTGACCACAATGCCCAGATCCAGGGAGTACGTCTTGTGAGTACCACCGAGCAGCAGTCCAAATCCATTGCCACTCCCATTCCGTTCACCTCCGCAGAGCTGGCCGAGGTGGCCTACGACGCCGACGGCCTGGTGCCGGCCATCGTCCAGGATGCCTCCGACCATGCCGTGCTCATGCTGGCGTGGATGAATGAGGATTCGCTGAGGAGGACGCTCGAGACCGGGCGTACGTGGTTCTGGAGCCGGAGCCGCAAGGAGTATTGGTGCAAGGGCGAGACTTCCGGCGATCGCCAGTACGTGCGTAGCCTCAGCTACGACTGTGACGGCGACACCTTGCTCATCGTGGTCGACCAGGAGGGAAAGGGTGCCTGCCACACCGGCAACCGCACCTGTTTCTACCGATCCTTCGGCGATCCATCCGCGGACGCATGACCGACACTGGCTCCGGGCCGGGTGAGGCCGGATTCCGGTCGTTGGCGGGCAAACACCGGATTGTCCCGGTGTGGCGGGAACTGATCGCCGACACCATCACCCCGGTGGGGGCATTCCTCCAGATCGTGGGCACCGGTGACAACGTCGGGTTCTTGCTCGAATCGGTGGAGGGGGGAGAACGATGGGGTCGCTACTCCTTTGTGGGCCGCAATCCTCTGGCCACCGTCACCGCGGTGGGTGACGCGGTCACTACCGCCGGCCCCCTCGACCTCGACGCGGTGACCGACAACGCGGTCACCGGGGACAGGGGTGTGCTCGTGGCCATGGAGGCGATCCTCAACGCCTTCGAATCACCCGAGCTCCCCGATCTACCCCCTCTCCACGCCGGGTTGGTCGGGTACCTGGGCTATGACGTAGTGCGCGAGGTCGAGCACCTCCCCGACACCCCCAGGGACGATCTGGGCCACCCCGATGCCATCCTGGCCGTCATCGGCCAGCTGGCGGCCTTCGACCACTGGCGCCAGCGGGTGGTCCTCATTGACAACGTCGTGATCGATCCTACGTGGGGCGTCGACGAAATGGACACGGCTCATGCCGCCGCCCAGGGGCGTTTGGACGAACTCGCGGCTGACTGCTTCCGTCCGCTCGACGAACCGCCTCGTCTCCTGCCGACAAGAACCGGTGCGCCTACCGACGTAGAGCGCACCATGTCGGACAGTCTCTACGAAGATGCAGTGCGGGTGGCCAAGGAACACGTCACCGCCGGGGACGTGTTCCAGGTCGTGCTGTCGCAACGTTTCGATCTCCCGTGCCTGGGGGTCGACCCCTTCGACGTCTACCGGGTGCTCCGACTGGTCAACCCGAGTCCCTATCTGTATTTCCTCCGATTCCCCGAGGTCACGGTGGTGGGTGCCTCCCCCGAACCCATGGTGCGTCTCCGGGACGGAACAGTGACGTCCCGGCCCATCGCCGGATCGCGACCCCGGGGCCGGAGCCCAGAGGAGGACCTGCGCCTCCAGGGTGAGCTGGCGGAAGATCCGAAGGAAGTGGCCGAACACGTGATGCTGGTGGATCTGGCCCGCAACGACGTGGGGCGGGTGGTGTCGTTCGGGACCGAGCATCTCGACGAGATGATGGTGGTGGAGTGCTACAGCCACATCATGCATCTCACCTCTCAGGTCTCGGGGAGCCTGGCTCCGGGCAAAGGGCCCATCGACGTGCTGCGCGCGACATTGCCGGCCGGCACCCTCTCCGGGGCCCCCAAGGTGAGGGCCATGCAGATCATCGATGACCTCGAGCCGACCAAGCGGGGGATCTACGGGGGAGTGGTCGGGTATCTCGACTTCTCGGGGAATCTCGACACTGCCATAGCCATTCGCACCATGACCGTGGATCCCGATGGTCGTGCCTCGGTCCAGGCCGGCGCGGGGATCGTGGCGGACAGTGACCCGGCGTCGGAGAATGCCGAGTGCGCCCACAAGGCGGCAGCCATGCTCTCGGCGGTGGCCATGACCAGGGCGTCGGCATCGACCGGGGGGACGCCGTCGACCGGGGCAGTGAGCGGAACGGGTGCTGATCGATGAGTGCGGCTCCGGATGAAACGTTGGCAATCGGATACGCCGCCTTGCGTACCTCGGTGGCCGCCCACCGGATCGACCGCGACATCGTG
This sequence comes from Acidimicrobiales bacterium, assembly GCA_017883075.1. Lineage (GTDB taxonomy): Bacteria > Actinomycetota > Acidimicrobiia > Acidimicrobiales > RAAP-2 > DASZIT01. Next base: position 21,310 of record JADGOI010000003.1, on the reverse strand, counting down.
CGGTTGGCGGGGCCGGATGCGGTGGATTACCTACAAGGACAGTGCAGCCAGGACGTGGCCGGTCTGGCCGTGGGAGGCACAGCCGAGGCGCTGCTTCTCAGCCCCCAGGGGAAGATGGAAGCGTTCGTAAGGGTGAATCGCACAGGGGACGACCAATTCGTCATCGACACCGACGGCGGATTCGGCGAGACGGTGAAGACCCGGTTGGAGCGGTTCCGCCTTCGGGTCAAGGTGGAGTTGGAATTGCTCGAATGGGAGTGCATGGCCGTGCGCGGCCCCGGCGCCGACCCGACCAAGGTGATGACTGCGGCCGTGGCCGGCGATCCGTCGGTGCTGCGCATCCCTGTCGCCTGGCCCGGTTTCTCGGGCTTCGACCTGCTGGGCCCGGCCACCGCAGGTGGAGGAACGCCCGACGCCTGGGTGGGGGAAGGGGTGGTGCGATGCAGTGACGGCGCCTGGGAAGCGGTACGCATCGAAGCCGGGCTTCCCCTCAACGGGCGCGAGATCAACGATTCGACCATCGCCGCGGAAGTCGGGCTGGTGGAAAGGGCGGTGTCGTTCACCAAGGGATGCTTCACCGGTCAGGAGCTGGTGGCCCGCCTCGACTCCCGGGGTTCGAAGGTCGCCCGGAAGCTGGCCGGTCTGGTGATCGCTTCCGAGTCGGGTGAAAGCGGGAGTGGCCGCGGTGATCTTCCTCCGCTTGGGGCGGAGGTGTGGACCCCTGATGGTGAGCACGAGGTCGGCCACCTGACCTCGGTGGCCTGGTCTCCCCTTTTCGGTTCACCGGTGGCCCTGGCCACCCTCCATCGGCGGGTGACCCCACCCGCGGCGGTTTCCGTGCGGTGGGAGAGTGGCGGTGCCGCCCATCAGTTGGACGCCGAGGCCCGCACCCTGCCGCTTGTCGAGGACGGGTCCTCATAGTTCCGGTGCCTCTGGGCCCCAGCGGCTTGCCGCACGCCGTGGTACGTTGCCGAATCTCAAGGCGGCATGTCGCTTTGCGTATAGTTGCGTAGAGCGGCACCCTCGGGACGGCGATGGTTCGAGGGACGATGAGACCAATGGAGGAGGACCGTGACCAGAGGCCGTAAGGAGAACGACAAGGGGAGCGGACGGATCCAGGCGATGGGGGGCGACACCCTCCAGTTGGTCGTCGATTACGTCAAGCAGGAGACCCTCCAGCCGTTGAAAGGCCTGGGACGGTTCATCGTGTTCGGTGTGGCCGGATCGGTGGCATTGGGGATCGGCCTGGTGATCCTGACCGTGGGATTCCTCCGCCTGCTCCAGGGCGAGACGGGAAGCACGTTTACCGGCAACTGGTCGTGGGCCCCTTACCTGATCTGCACAGTGTTCGTGTTGGCGGTCGCCTCGGCGGCGGTGGCTGCCATCAGCCGGGGACAGGGCAAGCGACAGGTTGAACGACACAAGGAGACCGCATGAGCCCCGAAAGCTCAACCATCACCCGCGCCGACATAGAAGCACGCTTCCGCGAGCTCAATGGCGAGGTTGCCACCGAAGTTGAATCTGCCCGGTCCAAACTGTTGGCTGTCGGAATTGCATCCGCAGTGGTGGTGGTCGTCATCGCCTATATGGCCGGTCGGCGACGTGGCCGCAGTCGGTCGGCAGTGGTCGAGGTCCGGCGAATCTGAAGACGTGGACCGCCTCCTTCGCTATTTCCTGAAGAACGGATTCCGCCGCGGCTTTCGCGGTGAACATCCGGTGTGGTTCGTGATCGGGGCATCAGCCTGGTTGCTGATCCGCGCCCGCCGACGCGACGATGACGTCATCTACCGGACGGTTCTGCTTCCCGGTGAACGGCTGGTGGTGGAGACCAGGAACCCTGGCGACGCCAAGCTGTCCGGCGATTGACAACGGTGGGCAGCGACGACGGGCGGTCGATTCTTGTGGAAGGCGAGCGGGTGCTATTGGTCGATGCCAAAGAGCGTCAGTATCTGATCACCCTGCGGGCGGGGACCTCGTTCCATACCCACATGGGCATCATCGCCCACGATCACCTGATCGGTGCGTTCGAGGGGTCGACCGTTGTTGGCAGTACCGGGCGGCGCTTCCTGGTGGTCCGGCCGACCTTGGCCGACGTTGTGCTGAAGATGCCTCGCGGCGCCCAGGTGATCTACCCGAAGGACCTGGCCGCCATCATGGTCTTGGCCGACATTGCCCCCGGCGTGAGCGTTCTCGAAGCGGGCGTAGGGTCCGGGGCGTTGTCGATGGCCCTGTTGCGGGCCGGCGCCGATGTGGTCGGTTACGAGTTGCGAGAAGACTTTGCCGATCGGGCGCGGACAAACGTGGAAGCCCTGGTGGGGGAGCAGGCCCCCTACCGGGTAGAGATACGCGACATCTACGAGGGAATCGACGAACGGGGCCTCGACCGGATAGTCCTCGATCTTCCGGAACCATGGAGGGTGCTGCCCCACGCGGAAGTGGCCATGCGTCCGGGGGGCATTCTCTGCTCCTATCTCCCCACCATCAACCAGACATCACAGCTGCGCAACGCACTCGCCCACACCCCTTTCGGCATGGCGGCAACCGTCGAGGTGCTCTATCGGACGTGGCATGTGGAAACCCGGTCGGTCCGACCTGACCATCGCATGGTGGGCCACACCGGGTTTCTCACCACCGCGAGACTGTTGGTGCCGGACCCTGACCGATCCCCTTATAACGCCAAGAAGTACGAGACAGCCGGAGATGCCGAGTCTCCCAGCGAGCCCGGATTGGTCTCCACGGAATTCTGATCTACCGACTCCGACCTATCCCCGTTGTGCGGTCCCACGAGTGCACCAAATGGCGCGACCCCGGTCATCCGGAAGTTGGTCGGACCTACCCATCTCACGCGAGGATGAGCCTTTGATCAACCGGGGGCGGCAACAGGGGACGGATCGGCGTTGTCGGGCGTCCTTGTGCTGGCCGGTCCTCCCAGACCCCGCTTGGATCCGAAGTGTCGATATGCCACGGCCTCTTTGGTGAGGTACCCCGGACTACTCAGCTCTGTTCGATGAAGATGCATTCACCGGGGCACTCTTCGGAGGCCTCCACGACGGCATCCTCGAGATCAGCGGGCACACTGGCCAGACCGGCCGAGCCACCCGGCTCATTCTTCACGTCGCTGCCATCCTTCACATAGGCAAGGCCGTCGTCCAGCAGAGTGAAGACGGCCGGAGCGATCTCCTCACAGAGGCCATCTCCGGTGCAGAGATCCTGGTCGATCCAGACCTTCATCAGTAACAACTCTCCTACGTACGTTTCGGTCCACATGCATGCGGACAGCCGACGGGGCGGTTCCTGCAGGTTGACAGCGCCAACAGCCCGCCGTCAGTCCCTCGGGGGGCCTGCAACCCGTGGAGACCATGCTATCCCGAACTGCGGTTGGCCCAAGTTGATACTCGGTCAGTCACCGGGCCCCAGGCTTCCGGGTGGCGCTTGAACCGCCCAGGTGCCGGTGTATGGTCGCCACTCAGGAGCCTAGATATATGCGAGGTGAGTGCGACGACTGATCCCGACGAAGAAGTGGGCCAGCATCGACCCGGCGATGGGATGGGAAGCGACGATCTCGCCACCCTGCGCCTCCGCGCCCAGGAGGCCGAGGAAGAGGTCACCCTGCTCAGGCGTCGCCTCCAGGAGAGCCCGCTTCGGGTCCAGACCCTCGAGGAGAAGCTGCTCGAGACGAAGGGCCAGCTCGCCCAGGCCATCTCACAGAACGAGAAGCTGACGTTCACTCTGCAGACGGCGAAGGAGCACATCACCAACCTCCGCGAGGAAGTGGAGAAGCTCACCCAACCTCCGGCGGCCTATGGAACGTTCCTCGGAACCAATGATGACGGGTCGGTCGACGTGTTTTCGGGAGGTCGGAAGATGCGGGTCTCGCTGCACCCCGAGATCGGGTCTGGTGACTTGCAAAAGGGGAACGAGGTCGTCCTCAACGAATCACTCAATGTGGTCCTGGCCCGGCAAGGAGAAGGGTCGGGTGAAGTGGTGGTGGTGAAGGAATTGCTCGAGGACGGACGTCGTGCCCTCATCTACAGTCGCGCCGACGAAGAGCGGGTGGTCGAGCTCTCCGACGCACTCATCGGGGTGAAACTCCGCTCTGGAGATACCGTCCTGATGGAGTCCCGTACCGGTCTGTTGGTGGAGAAGCTCGCCCGTCCTGAAGTCGAGGAACTCGTCCTCGAGGAGGTGCCCGACGTCACCTATGCCGATGTCGGCGGGCTCGACTCCCAGATCGAGGCGATCACCGATGCAGTCGAGCTTCCCTATCTCCACCGTGAGCTGTTTGCCGAGCACAAGCTGCCGGCACCGAAGGGGATTCTTCTCTACGGCCCGCCCGGTTGCGGGAAGACGCTGATTGCCAAGGCGGTGGCCAATTCGTTGGCCAAGAAGGTCGCTCAGGTGACCGGCAACACCAACACCCGCAGCTACTTCCTGAATATCAAAGGGCCCGAGCTCCTGAACAAGTACGTCGGGGAGACCGAGCGTCAGATTCGCCTGGTCTTCCAGCGGGCCCGGGAGAAGTCCGAAGAAGGGGTTCCGGTCATCGTCTTCTTCGACGAGATGGACTCGCTCTTCCGAACCCGGGGCACCGGCATCAGCTCGGACATGGAATCGACCGTCGTGCCCCAGCTGTTGGCGGAGATCGACGGGGTGGAGACCTTGCGCGATGTCATCGTCATCGGGGCATCGAACCGTGAGGATCTGATCGACCCGGCCATCCTCCGCCCTGGTCGCCTGGACGTCAAGATTCGCATTGAGCGACCGAACGAAGTGGCAGCAGCACAGATCTTCGCCAGGTACCTGACCCCGGATCTCCCGCTCGACGCCGAGGAGGTCCGCACCCGGGGAGGGGGTGACCCGGCCAAGGCCACCCAGGCCATGATCGAGTCGACGGTGGCCGAAATGTACCGGGACGATGAGGAGAACCGATTCCTCGAGGTCACCTACCAGAACGGCGACAAGGAAATCCTCTACTACCGAGACTTCGCCTCCGGCGCCATGATCGAGAACATTGTTCGCCGGGCCAAGAAGCTGGCCATCAAGCGGGCCATCGCCGGAACCGGCCGGGGTATTCGCTTGGATGACCTCTTCGAGTCGATCCGCCAGGAGTACAAGGAGAACGAGGATCTCCCGAACACCACCAACCCCGACGATTGGGCGAAGATCTCCGGAAAGAAGGGCGAGCGAATCGTCTACATCCGCACGCTCATCAGCGAGGATCGAGGAACCAAGGGTGGCCGGTCGATCGAGCGGGTGGGCACCGGTCAGTATCTTTAGTCTGAAGTGAGGATAGGGTCGGCGCGTGGCCATCCCGAAGGTCTGCGGCATCGAGACCGAGTACGGCATCCATGTGGAAAACGGCGATCCCAACCCGATTGCTGCCTCGTCGGTGCTCATCAACGCCTATGCGCAGGACATCGTTCGCCAACAGACCGGTTGGGATTTTGAAGACGAGTCCCCGGGGAATGACGCCCGGGGGTACGCCCGAGAGGGATCGATGCCACCCAAGGTGGAGACCCACCTGCTGAACACCGTGCTCACCAATGGGGCGCGGTTCTATGTCGACCATGCCCATCCGGAGTTCTCCACTCCCGAATGCGCCGATGCCCTGGAATGCGTGCGATACGACCGGGCCGGCGAGCAGATCCTCATCAGATCGATGGCGGCTGCGAACTCGGCAGTCCCCGACGGCCGTCGCTTCATCGTCTACAAGAACAATTCCGACAGGAAGGGCAATTCGTACGGAACCCACGAGAATTATCTGATGGACCGTGCCACACCCTTTGACCGGATCATCCATGGGATCACCCCTCATTTTGTGACCAGGCAGATCTTTACCGGAGCGGGGAAGGTGGGATCAGAGACCCCGACCCACGACGGTCGCCAGGTCGACTTCCAGATCACACAGCGGGCCGAGTTCTTCGAAGAACGGGTCGGGCTCGAGACAACCCTCAAGCGACCCATCATCAACACCCGGGATGAACCGCACGCCGATCCCCACCGCTACCGTCGCCTCCACGTCATCGTCGGTGACGCCAACCTGGCCGAGGTGGCCTCACTTCTCAAGGTGGGCACCACGTCGCTGGTACTGGCCATGATCGAGGACAACATCATCGGGGACCGCGATCTCGACCTGGCTGACCCGGTCCGGGCCATGCACCAGGTATCGCTCGATCGGAGACTCGGCCGTGCCTTGGAGATGTCCGACGGCACCACGGCCACGGCTCTGGAGATCCAGTGGGAGCTCTTCTCGTTGGCTCGAAAGTACGCCGACGACCGAGGCCTCGAATTCATGGGTAACGAGGGAGTGGGCGAGGAGGTCCTCCGCCGATGGGAGATGGTGCTCCACGGGCTTGCAACCGACCCGATGTCCCTGGCCCGTCAACTCGACTGGGTGGCCAAGCTGCGACTCCTCGAGGCCTATCAGGAGCGCCACGGATGTGGGTGGGACGATCCGCGGCTGGCGGCCATGGATCTGCAGTATCACGACCTCCGCCCCGAGCGGTCGCTCTTCGCCCGACTCGACACCGAAAAGTTGATCGATGAGCAATCGGTGATCAGCGCCATCACCGAGCCCCCACGGAATACCCGGGCCTGGTTCAGGGGGCAGTGCCTGACCAAGTGGCCGGCGCAAGTGGTCACGGCCAACTGGGATTCGCTGGTCTTCGACCTCGGCACCGACCCCTTGCGGCGCGTCCCTATGATGGACCCCCTACGAGGCACGGCCGATCACGTGGACGAACTATTGCAGCAGAGCGCAACTCCGTCGGAGTTGTTGGACCGGCTGAGCAGCTAGGGAGAGTGGCAGATGGCTGAACGAGAATTGAAGAAGAAGAGCAGCGGCACCGACCACGCCAAAGAATCGGTGGAGGAGGTGCCCGCCACCTCGGCCAAGGGCGAGAAGCTGAAGGCAGAGCTGGATGACCTCCTCGACGAGATCGATGAGGTACTTGAAGACAATGCCGAGGAGTTCGTGCGCAACTACGTACAGAAGGGCGGCGAGTAGATCCGGTGACGTTGCCGTTCTTTACCCCATTGGATGACCCCGGTCCCGATTTCGCCGGACTCATCCGCCGACTTCAGATCCCGATGCGTGCTCCGGCCAACATCGGCGGTCCCCAGGTGCCCATGGGTGCCGGAGGGCCCGGAGGCCCCGAATACCGTCACGGGACCACGGTGGTGGCCATCCGGTTCGCCGACGGCATCGTGATGGCCGGTGACCGCCGGGCCACCGAAGGTCATTCCATCGCCCACCGTGCCATGGAGAAGGTCTTCCCCGCCGACCGCTTCTCGGCGGTGGCCATCGCCGGGGCCGCCGGACCCGCGGTGGAGATGGTCCGCCTGTTCCAGACCCAGCTCGAGCACTACGAGAAGGTGGAAGGGGCTGTGCTCAGCCTGGAGGGAAAGGCCAACCAACTGGGCCAGATGGTGCGTGAGCACCTTCCCATGGCCATGCAGGGGTTGGCAGTGATACCGCTGTTCGCCGGATATGACCTGGCCCGCGGCACGGGCCGGATCTTCACCTATGACGTCACCGGTGGTCATTACGAGGAGACGGAGCACAATGCCACCGGGTCGGGGGGACGCGACGCCCGGACGACGATCAAACTCGGCTACCGGACGGGCATGGCCCGGGATGACGCGGTCGAGCTGGCGGTCCAGGCCCTCTTTGAGGCTGCCGACGAGGACTCGGCCACCGGAGGTCCTGATCTGGTGAGAGGCATCTATCCGTTGGTGGCCACTGTGACCGCCGCCGGCTTTGAAGCTGTCACCGAAGAGGAAGTGGCACTCCGGTTCGCCACGCTGATCGAACGTCGACGGGTGGAAGGTCGCGAGCCATGACAATGCCGTACTACGTGGCCCCCGAACAGGTCATGAAAGACCGTGCCGAGTATGCGCAGAAGGGAATCGCCCGAGGACGATCGCTCATCGCCAGCACCTATGTTGAGGGAATCGTCATCGTGGCGGAGAACCCCTCGCGGTCGCTCCACAAGATCAGCGAGATCTACGACCGCATAGCCTTTGCCGGGGTGGGAAAGTACAACGAGTTCGATCAGCTGCGGGTCTCGGGTGTTCGCCACGCCGACACCAAGGGCTACGCCTACAGCCGTGAGGACGTCGACGCCCGTTCGTTGGCCAACCTGTATGCGCAGTACCTCGGTCAGGTCTTCACCCACGAGATGAAGCCGTTGGAGGTGGAGATCCTGGTGGCCGAATTGGGCACCGAACTGCGTCCGAACCAGCTTTACCACATCGCCTATGAGGGAACCATCACCGACGAGGATCGGTACGCGGTCCTCGGAGGTGAGACCGAGACCATCGCTCAACAAGTCGAATCCGGATGGGAGGAGAACTGGTCACTTTCGGCCGCCCTCCAGACCACGGTGGGAGCCTTGGCCGGAGCCGAACGGACGCTGGTCGGCAAGGATCTCGAGGCGGCGGTCCTCACCGAGGGAAGTGGCCGGCGCTCCTTCCATCGCCTGATGGATGACGAACTGGACGCTCTTCTGACGTAGTCCGGAGCCGGAGTATCCGCCGGCTCGGACACCGTCCGTTGGGATGCGGCCGGCGCACGGTACCGTGAGGGCATGGACAAGCGCATCTTCGGCTTGGAGAACGAATACGGGGTCACCTGCACGCTACGCGGGCAGCGGCGGCTCAGCCCAGATGAAGTCGCCCGATATCTGTTCCGGCGGGTGGTCAGCTGGGGACGGTCCTCCAATGTGTTCCTCGAGAATGGCGCGCGTCTCTATCTCGACGTGGGCAGCCATCCCGAGTACGCCACTCCCGAGTGCGACGATATCGCCGAGCTGGTCGTCCACGACAAGGCGGGGGAGTGGATCCTGTCATCGTTGGTGGACGGGGCGGAGGCCCGTCTGCAAGAAGAGGGCATCCGTGGCGACATCTACCTGTTCAAGAACAACACCGATTCGGCCGGAAACTCCTACGGGTGCCACGAGAACTATCTGACCAGCCGGAAGGATGACTTCGCGCACTACACCGAGGTGCTCATTCCGTTTCTGGTCAGTCGACAGATCTACGCCGGCGCCGGCAAGGTCCTCCAGACTGCCCGTGGCGCGGTGTTCTGTCTGAGCCAGCGGGCCGAGCACATCTGGGAAGGAGTTTCCTCGGCCACCACCCGGAGCCGCCCGATCATCAATACCCGGGACGAACCGCATGCCGATGCCGAAAAGTACCGGAGGCTCCACGTGATCGTGGGCGACTCGAATATGAGCGAGTACGCCACGTTTCTGAAGGTGGGTACCACCAGCATCATGCTGAGGATGCTCGAGGACCCGGCAACGGTACTGCCCGACCTCACCCTGGAGAATCCGATCAGGGCCATCCGTGAGATCAGCCATGACATCACCTGTCGTCGCACGGTGCGTTTGGCCAATGGCCGGGAGATGAGCGCACTCGACATGCAAACCGAGTACCTGCAACGGGCATTGAAGTTCCGCGACCGGCAGGGTCTGTCCTCCCAGGAGGACCGTGCCCTCGATATGTGGGAGCACTGCCTCAAGGGCCTGGGCTCTGACCCGCTGTCGCTCCACCGCGAGTGTGACTGGGTGGCCAAGTATCGGCTCATCGACAGCTACCGCCATCGCCACCAACTGCCGCTCAACAGCCCGGCGGTGTCGTTGCTCGATCTGAAGTACCACGATGTGGATCGCACCCGGGGGCTCTACTATCGGCTGCAGCACCACGATCAACTCGATCGGATCTGTGAGGACGCCGATATCGCCACGGCCATGTCCACACCCCCCCAGACCACCCGGGCGCGGCTTCGAGGCGAATTCGTGCGCAAGGCGAAGGAACGCCGACGGGACTTCACGGTCGATTGGGTTCACCTGAAGCTCAACGATCAGGCGCAGCGGACGGTGCTGTTGAAAGACCCGTTCAAGTCCAAGGACGACCGGGTGGACAAGCTGATCGCCGGCTTGTGAGTCATGCGGGTCAGCGTGCACTAGGGTCCACCGATTGTGACTACCGAAACCTCCGACACAGCGACGCCAACGTCTGGTGTGCAACCGGCTCGATCGGGCGCGATCGGGCGTTGGTTGGTCGAGTGGGCGATCATCCTGGTGTTGGTGGTCGGATTGACGTTCATTCTGCGGATGTTCGTGATCCAGACCTTCTCGATTCCCTCGGGATCGATGCTTCCCACCCTGCACATCGGTGATCGCATCATCGTCAATAAGTTGAGCTATGACTTCCACGGCGTGCACCGGGGGGACATCGTGGTCTTCAAACGCCCACCGCTCGAGGCCCAGAACTATGCCGATCTGGTAAAGCGGGTCGTCGGGCTTCCGGGCGAAACCATCTCGACGGTGAACGGAAACGTCTACATCAATGGAAAGCTGCTCTCCGTACCGTGGCTTCCGACAGGGCCCCAGAGCTTTACCGGGCCGCTGGCGTCCAATGCTCATCAACAGTTCAATATGCCGGGTCCCGTGAAGATACCGGAGGGCTATTATTACGTGATGGGGGACAACCGGACGGACTCCGAGGACAGCCGTTACTTCGGACCGATTCCGAAGTCGCTCATCGTCGGTCGCGCCGTTGCGGTGGTGTGGCCGGTGGGCCGGCTCAAGGGACTCTGACAGCCGATCCGGCCACCACGGGGCCGGGGCGGGGTAGCGCCGCCTCAAACGTGGTGGTCACCGATACACTCGGCAACGTGCCGTTCCTCAGTCCCGCCAAGTTGTTGATCATTCTCGTGGTCGCTCTGGTTGTGCTCGGACCCGACAAATTGCCCAAGGTGGCCAAGCAGATCGGTGGGCTCTGGGGGGACTTCCGTAAGTTCCGTGAACGCCTGGAGACCGACGTACGGGGGTCGTTCCCCGACCTGCCGTCGACCGACAAGATCGCCCAGGCGGTCCGGTCGCCCCTGACCTTCCTCGGTACCCTGGCAGATACCCACGAGTCGGAGAATGGCACGACATCCGTAGTGAGTGACAGTTCCGAATCAGTTGGTGCTTCCGGAGACGCTATCCAACCGTCGGGCAGAATCAACCGGCCCTCGGGGACCGTGTGGCCGGAAGAGGAGAGACCCGGTGTCCCGGGTGATTCCTCAACCGATTCCGGAGGTGTGGTCCACCAGGTACGCGTTACCGGCGTTGTCGTCCCCGATGACCCCGGCATGAACTAGTCACGTCGGATCACGGATCACCGGCGGATCGAGGACGAACACGATGGCTATCAGCCTGAAGCGGCGCAACGACACCACATCCGAGCCCGAATCCATGACGCTGGTGGAGCACCTCACCGAGCTCCGACGTCGGGTTCTGGTGTGTGCACTGGCGTTCATCGTGGCCGCAACGGTGGCCTTCATCGTCTACAACCCGATTCTCGCTTTCTTGAAGGAGCCGTACTGCCAGGTGGCGCCACACCACTGCGCCTTCTACATCACCGGGCCGCTCGATGGCTTGTCATTGAGGGTAAAGATCTCGGCCTACGGCGGGCTCTTTGCCGCATCACCGGTTCTCTTATGGGAATTGTGGCGCTTCATCACCCCGGGATTGAATCCGAAAGAGAAGAAGTATGCGGTGCCGTTCATCGCCGCCTCGATTGTGCTCTTTTCGCTCGGGTGCCTGACCGCCTACGAGACGTTTCCCCATGCCCTCAAGTTCCTCGATTCGGTCGGGGGCCCAGGGCTCAACCAGATCCTCGACCCGACCAAGTATCTAAGCCTGATCGTCTTGTTGATGACGGTCTTTGGCCTGACCTTCGAGTTTCCGGTCCTTCTGGTGTCGTTGGAGGTAGCGGGCGTGTTGACGCCGAAACAGCTGTCCTCGTGGCGCCGGTGGGCCATTGTGCTGATCGTGGTGGTAGCGGGAGTGATCACCCCCAGTTCAGACCCGTTTTCGATGATGGCCCTGGCCATTCCCCTGTATTTCTTCTACGAGGCGTCGATCATCATCGGTAAGATCATCCGTCGGTGACTTCCGGGCAGGCCGGAGGTCGGTTTCGGGGTGCCGACGGAGCCGATGGGCATGGCCTCCGGGCCCGCTTCGAATCCGGTCTCGGGTTCCCTCTGGACGAGTTTCAACACGAGGCCATGGATGCCATCGAGCGGGGGGAATCGGTGTTGGTGTCGGCTCCCACCGGATCGGGCAAGACGATCATCGCCGACTACGCCGCGGCCAGGGCGCTGGACCACGGGGGCAAGGCGTTCTACACCACACCCCTGAAAGCCCTGTCCAACCAGAAGTTCTCGGAATTGGCCGATCGGTACGGATCGCGCCGGGTGGGCCTGTTGACCGGGGACGTGTCGTACCAGTCGCAGGCTCCGATCGTGGTCATGACTACGGAAGTCCTGCGGAACATGCTGTTCGCCCGCTCTTCGATGCTCGATGACCTCGCCGTCATCGTCCTCGACGAGGTTCACTACCTCCAAGATCCGTATCGCGGGTCGGTGTGGGAAGAGATTCTGGTACTGACGCCGCCGGACGTGTCCTTCATCAGCCTGTCGGCCACCGTCAACAACTCGAGGGACTTCGGGGCGTGGCTCACCTCGGTGCGAGGAACCACCCACGTGGTGGTCGAAACGCATCGACCGGTCACGCTCGAACATCATTACGCCGTGGCTGAGCGGGGCAGTGACCGGATCAGCGTGTTCCCCCTCTTCCGCCAAGGAAAGCCCAACCCCGACGGCCTGCGCCTCGACGAACGCCGACAGCGCAATGCCCGACATCGCTTTCGAACGCCACGGCGCACCGAGGTTGCCGAGTATCTGTCCGACGCGGGCATGCTGCCGGCCATCACCTTCATCTTTTCCCGGGCCGCCTGTGACGACGCCACCCGACAGTGCCTTCAGGACGGTCTCCGACTGACAAACCCCCGAGAGCAGAGACGCATACGCGAGCTCACCGAGAAGGCGGTGGAGCGGTTGTCCGACGATGATCTCCAGACTCTCGGATATGGGCAGTGGTCGGCCGCCCTCGAAGCCGGGATCGCGCCTCACCACGCCGGCCTGGTGCCGGCCTTCCGCCGGGCGGTGGAACACTGCTTCTCGGAGGGCCTCCTCAAACTGGTGTTCGCCACCGAAACCCTGGCCCTCGGAATCAATATGCCGGCCCGCACGGTGGTAGTGGAGCGGTTCGCCAAGTTCCGGGGCAGCGACACGTCGGCGTTGACGGCGGGGGAGTACCAACAGCTGACCGGGCGGGCCGGGCGACGAGGCATCGACACCGTCGGTCATGCGTTCATCCTCTGGTCCCACGCCACGACGTTCGCCACGGTGGCCGCCACCGCCTCGGCCCCACCGCCCGACCTTCTCTCGTCCTTTCATCCCACCTACAACCTGGCGGTCAACTTGGTCAGGCGCTGGGACAGAGAGGAAGCTCACAGCCTGCTGGCCGCCTCCTATGGGCAGTGGCAGGCTCCTCCGGGCTCGGTGTCACTCCCGGCCCAACTAGACCGCCGGTTGGCCGTACTGGAGTCGCGGGGGTATGTCGACGGTTGGCGAATTACCGGCGCCGGGAGTGTCCTCGCCGGTATCTACCATGAATCCGATCTGCTGGTATCGGAAGCGCTCAATGCGGGGATCTTCGATGGTTTGCAGCCGGCGCTTCTGGCCGGCGTGGTCTCTGGGCTCACCTTCGAGGCTCGGCGGGCCCAAGAGGACCCGGATGGCCCGCGGCAGCGGCTGGTGGCAGAGCGCCTGAGCGCTCTCGAGGCCATGGCGGGCGATCTGAGAGCGGAGGAGCGCCGCCACGGGCTCAGGCGGACCAGGCTCCCAGATCCGGGCCTGGCTCGCTCGGTGGTCGCCTGGGCCCAGGGAGGGCTGTTGTCGTCGGTTCTGCGCCACAACGATGTGGCCCCGGGAGACTTCGTGAGGAACATTCGCCAACTGATCGATCTGGTCCGCCAGTTGGCCCAGGTGGCACCGGATCCGGGCACGGCCGAGGCCGCCAACCTGGCGGTGGCCCTCCTTCGCCGCGGAGTGGTGGCCGCCGATGATCCTGTTCCCGGGGGGTCCGCGCCTGATGGGTCCTTGCCGTTCTAATGTGACCGGGGCATGTTCCCTTACGCCGTTGAGACCTTTAGCGCCGACGAAGAAGACATTCTCCGCCGGTATGTCACCAACCTCGACTTACCGGTGTTCGCCCTGGTCAATCTGCCCGAGGTGGTAAAAGGCGCGTTGTTTGCCCGGTATTCGCGCTCCCCCAAAAGCCTTCGCCGGCTGTTTCTGGACGAGTTCGTGGGCGAGTTGGACATCTCCGGTGATGCCTCGGTGGATGCCACGGTAGGTGTGGAACGGGCTGAACAACTCTACGAAAAGGTGTTTTTCGAGTACGGCGACGATTCGGTGGCTCAGCTCGGCGGGGTACACCTGGCCTGTGAGCAGGCCTCCAATGTCCTCACCAAGGTCCTCGAGTGGGGGAGGCTGATGGCCTACCTCGAGCAATCCACCCGATATATCGGCTACGACAACCGACTCTCCACCGGGCACTACCGGTTCTACCGGGACCCGGCCCTGCTCGAATCTTCCTTGGGCGCCCGTTACGTGGGTGACATGGACCGCATGTTCGACACCTACGCCGAACTCCTGGTGGAAGTCCAGGCCTGGCTGACCAAGCGGCATCCGCGCCAGACCGGCGACTCGGATTTCGTTCACCGACAGGCAGTGAGGGCCAAGGCCCTCGATTCCCTGAGGGGCCTGCTCCCTGCCGGGTCTCTGTCCAATGTCGGCATCTACGGGACCGGGCAGTCCTACGAGATGCTGTTGCTACGGATGCGGTCACATCCACTCCCCGAAGCCCGCCGGTACGCGGACATGATGCTCGATGAGCTCCGCAAGGTCATTCCGTCATTCTTGCAACGGGTGGATCGGGCTGAGCGGGGAGTGGCGTGGTCGGCCTACCTCGAGAAGACCCGCACCGACACCGGACGGCTGGTGGAAGCGTTCTTCCCCGATCTGTGCGTGGACGATGACGATCCGATTGCGGGGCCCTCGGGCGCACCTTCGGTCACCCTGGTCGATTTCGATCCCGATGGCGAGGAGAAGGTGATTGCCGCCATCTGTGCGCCACTCACCAGCCGACCGGAAGAAGAGGTGATCCGTCGGGTCGGACTGCTGGGGGTCGAGGACCGCCGGTCATTGCTGCGTTCGTATGTGGGGGATCGAACCAACCGGCGCCACCGACCCGGGCGGGCCTTTGAGCGAACCGACTACCGCTTCGATGTGGTCAGCGACTACGGGGCCTTCCGCGATCTGCAGCGCCATCGGATGTTGACCATCGATTGGCAGCCGTTGGGTTCGTCGCTCGGATACGACATTCCCGAGACAGTGGAAGAGGCGGGAGTGGCGGTCCGCTACGCAGCGTCTTTGGAGAGATCCCGTGACCTCTACGCCGCGTTGGCGCCGGTATTCCCCCACGAATCCGCCTACGCGGTGGCATTGGCCTACCGGATCCGCTATTCGATGCAGATGAACGCCCGCGAGGCCATGCACCTCACCGAACTGCGGTCGGGCTCGCAAGGCCATCCCTCCTACCGCTGGGTAGCCCAGGAGATGCATCGGCTGATCGCTGAACAGGCCGGGCACCGGCTCCTGGCCGAGGCCATGTCCTACGTCGACTACGGCGGCCAGGACCTGGAGCGGTTGGAATCAGAGCGGCGGGCCGAAGAGAAGCGCGCCGGGCAGGCTGCCGACAATATTACTTCACGCCCCTGACCTGGGAACTTGGGAGTCGTACCTGGTCAGGGCCCACTTTTGTCGTTTGACGACCTCGGGGACCTGTGGCGTAATGTGCGCTCAATCCCATGCGCCCCAATTGACGTTCGCGGCGGCGGTTGCTGTCCGGTCCGGATTGAGGGGGGGGTGGCGTGAGAGGCGGAAATGACCCCGGGGGTTCGAGTAGAGAACGGTTTCCCGAAACCGAAGGCGAGAGCCGAGGTATGCGGGGGAGTGGTACCAAAGAACCCCTGGGTCGATCCGCCTGACCTGGCAGTGTCCCCGCACCCGGATAGTTGGCCGGCTCTCGGACGGCACCCCACTCCCTGCTGTCCTTCGTAGTCCTGCCCACCATTGATTCATGCACCGAGGAGGCCCCTGACCGTCTATGCTCCCGGCCAACTCACCATTGAAGGGCCGATATGCCGCAAGATGTCGAAGAACTAGAAGAACCCGAAGAGCTCGCCGAGAATGACCTCGACGCGCTGGCGAACGACGACGATGATGACCTGATCGATGGCGTCGACCTGGCCGTCGATGTCGACGTCGACGTCGACCTGGCCGTCGATGTCGATGATGACGAGGACCTGGCCGTTGACGCCATCGAGGAAGAGGTTGTTCCCGGTGCCGCGGTGGTCGCCAAGCCTGCCGCCGCCGGCGAGGAAGAGGAAGAGGAAGAGGAAGAGGAGCATGACGAGGACGTCGAGGCCAGCCTTGATGTCATCCTCAAAGAGCGTCTGGTGGTCGAGGAGCCCGAAGAGGACGAAGATGCTCCCGAGCCGGAAGACCGCACCGACGGGGTCGATCGGGTGCTCCCCAAACAGCCTGACGAGTTTGTCTGCCGTTCGTGCTTCTTGGTGAAGCACCCGAATCAGCTCGCGGATCGGAAGAAGATGCTGTGCCGCGATTGCGTGTGAGTGGAGGCCGCCATGGTCGATGAAGCCAACGATGACGTGTCACTGAACGACCGTCTCCTCGATGTACTCGTGTACGGACCGGCAGGGTTCGTCTTCTCCGCGCTGGACGATTTTCCCAAGTTGGCGGCGTTGGGTCGCGAACGGTTGGGAACCCAGGTATCGACGGCCCGAGCCATCGGCGAGTTCGCGGTCAAGGTCGGGCGCGACGAGATCAAGCGGAGGGGTGGCGGCCTCTTGCATCGTGGCTCTGGTACCAACCCGGCCGACGAGAGTCCAGTGGGCCTCCACTCGGTTCCGGCTTCACCAGCGGGCGGCGAATCGGAAGAGGCTCCGATTCCGACCCCTCCGTTGTCGCCTCTTCCGAATCCCACTCCATCGTCCATACCTGAGACCCCGGCGGCGGCGGTCGCCCCTCCGTCCGACAACGGGCACGTTCCCACGGTGTCATCCCTTGCCATCCCCGGCTTCGATACCTTGTCCGCATCGCAGGTCGTCCAGCGCCTGGACGGCTTGAGCCGCGGGGAGCTAGTGGCGGCCCGGGCCTATGAGACAGGCACACGCGGACGCCGGACTATTCTCAGCAGAATCGACCAGCTGCTGGACGAACGGGCCTAGTTGCGGTTCTCCGAGCGGGGGTTCGGCTCGGCCGAGGGGATGGCATGGAGGGAGTCAGGGTTGCGAAGGCCGACGATGCTCAGAGATGTTTCGAACTGGCGGAGGAATTCGTCTCCGGGTTGGCCTTGCGACGAGGTGGTTCCCTCCTTCTGGCTCAGTCGGGGGACTCAACCGGGTGGATATCGGATGTTGCCCGGTTTGGTCAGCTGCTCGATGATCCGGACCGATTGGTGTTGATTGGCACTCTCGACGGCATGGTGACGGGACTGGCAATGGGCCATGTCGAACCGTTGCCCGATGGGAGGCCGCTCGGCCATCTTGATGCCTGCTACGTGGAACCAGATGCCCGCGGGGTCGGGCTCGGGCGCTTGTTGTTGGATGGGGTCGTAGGGTGGCTTTCGGATCGGAAGTGTGTCGGGGTCGACGGGGCGGCTCTCCCCGGTGATCGGGAAGCGAAGAACTTCTTCGAGGCCTCCGGATTCAAGGCCCGGCTGTTGACCATGCACCACACGTTCGAATGACGCCGCCCACCGATCCAGTGGACCACGGAACGGTGGATGCCAATGGCATCGAGATGTATTTCGACAGTGCCGGGGAGGGCGATCCACTGGTGCTCTTGCACGGCGGCATGTCGTCGAACCTGGGGTGGATGGGCCAGATCGACGACTTCTCGGCCCGATACCGGGTGATCGCCCCCGAGCGACCCGGGCATGGTCACACCGCTGACATTGCTGGGCCCTACAGCTACGAGCAGATGACAGATGACACGGAAGCCTTTCTGACCGGCCTGGGACTGCCACCGGTCTCTGTGGTCGGCTGGAGCGACGGCGGCATCATCGCCCTTCTCTTGGCCATCACCTATCCCGACCTGATCTCCAAGGTGGTGGTGTTCGGATCGAACTCGAGCAGTGAGGGCTATCAACCCGGTGGTATCGGGTCTCTGCTCGACCAACCGGCCGACGGGCCCGAGATTGCTGAGTTCCGGGCCATGTATGACCCGGTGAGTCCCGACGGGCCCGACCATTTCTCTGTGGTCTGGGGAAAGGTCCGGGCACTGTGGTCAGCGCCGTTCGACTTCACCGATCGACTGACTTCGATCAAGGCTCCCACCTTGGTGATGGTGGCCGATGACGATCTGGTGACGTTGGAACATGCCACGGCCATGTATCGGGCCCTCCCTGAGGGGGAGTTGGCAGTGTTGCCCGGACTCTCTCATGCCGCGCCGATTGAGCGACCATCGCTGTTCAATCGGATTGTCCTCGATTTCCTCTCCGACGAGACGACCCACCTGATGATGCCGTACCGACGGGCGTCATCCGGATAGGGGTTCTCTCAGGAGCGACGCCTGGCCGGTGTGGTTCGAGCCGGGACCGGACGACGAGGCCCGGGTGGGGGAGGAATGGGAAGGCCCAGGAGCTTGGCCAGTTCAGGCACGTATCCCGATGCCTTGTTGGCAGCCACCAAGAGGGCTTCGTCGGCACCGGTGGGGATTCCCGCCGGCTTCACGTTGCGCCGGACCGGCGAATCGATGACCACCTCCAGAATCGCCAGCCAGTCGGCCGGGGTGGATTCCGACGACATGGCATGACCGGCAGAGTCCGCCAAGCGGACGGCGAGCTCGGCCGACAAGCGGGTGGCCGGCTCGGGAGGACGATTCGAGACTCGGAGGGCATCGGCCACCCGTCCCTCGTCCAGGGCGATAGTGATGCGTTCAACCCAGCCGTCGCGAAGCGCCGTGACACGCACATCCAGGGCAGCACGGAGGGCAGTCGAGAATTCACGGCCCTCCTCGTCGAGGGTGACGGTGGACGCCGAGGCCACGATGGAGCGTAACTCCCGAAGGGGAACATCTTTGCCTTCGGTTCGTGCCATCGAAGCGCGGTCTTTCCACGCCGCCAGATTCACGATCGGCAGCAGCTGCTCGGCCAGGGTGAGGAGCGGGCCCGGTGTGACTTCTGTCCGGGACTCGGCTCGGGCCCGGGCGTTCTGCTCCTCAATGGCTTGGCGTACGGCAGGGATGCCCCCCCGCAGCAACTGCTCGGCCACGGGGAGCTGCTCGGGCTTGAGGGTGGCGAGGGCAGCGTTGCGGTAGGTCGTCGACTGGGCGGGCCGGCGTGGTGCATCGCGATGGCCACCCTCATGTCCCCCGGGGCGACTGGGACGCTCGCGCCGCTTATCGGAACTGGGACCGTCCCCACTTCCCGTGCGACCTCCGCCATCTCGGCGGGGTCCCCGTTCGGCTGAATCGGCGCGAGGTCGGCGATCAGAGGGTCCTCGACCCCCGTCACGACCGCCGCCGGGGCGTTCGTCTCGACCCCCGTCACGACCGCCGCCGGGGCGTTCGTCTCGACGACGACCCTTTGCCTTGGAGGCCAGAACGACATTGACGTCGGGCCCGGAGGTGGGAACCCCGACCACTTCGATCGTCTCGATCTTCCTGGGAGCTGTCTTGCCCTTGGGCGGGAGCAGGGCGATCACGGTTGTCCCGTCGAGGGTGGACTCGACTTCCGCCCTCAGGACAGTTCCGGCTGCGGTCCCGGCAGGAACCAAGGAGGCATCCACGGTGCCGCGGGGTTGTTTCGCCCCTGCGGCGCGCCACGTCCAGGTGGTTTCGTCTGTCCGGCTGGTGAGTTCGATCTCTATGCGATGAGCCATACCGGGCGACACGCTACTGCCGACGCGCACCCCCACGGGCACGGTGAGGATAAGCGTGGCCTAAGAAGCGGCTAAGAACCCTCTGAAATGGGGGTATGGCATCTGATCATCGCCGTACGATGACACCGCAGTGTTGGCTGAAGACCAACCCAAGACGAAGCAATGTCCAACGATGGGCGCAAGCGAAGAGGAGCCGGCGAATGGAACAGTCCGATGCCGAAGGCGAAACACCAACAGCCAGAGAGATGCCGGATGGATCACCTCTCGCTCCGCCGGCACCGGGTCAGCCGACCAGCCCGGTGCCTGTCGACCTTCCGGCTCAGACCGAGCAGACGCCCGTGACAGGTCCTCCTCCGCCCGCCGCCTCGCCGCCCTTCACTCCGCCGTGGGGTGGGACACTGCCGCCTCCAATGAGCCCGCCCGGATCGCCGTGGAACCAGCCACCGTCGATGGGCCCCATACCGGTGATGCCCGGAACAGCCCCGGTGTGGGGCACAGCCAGTCCGCCGCTCGCCCCTCCGGTGACGAGAACGACGTCGGGGGGTTGGCGATGGGCTGTTGTCGCCGTGGTCGCAGCGTTGCTCGGCTCAGTGGTGGGCGGATCCATCGTGAACGCCGCCAATCACAACGGTTCGACCACCAGCGTGAAGCAGATCTCTGCCGGCCCTGCCTTGCTCAACGGGACGACCAATATTGAATCGGTCATCGCCAAGGTGCTCCCCGCGGTGGTGTCCATCGATGCCAAGACCCCGCAACCCACATCCCAAGGCAACTTTGGACGGCCACAGAGCGGCGCCACCCAAGAGGACCAAGGAACCGGGATGATCATCAGCTCCGGTGGTGAAGTCGTCACCAACAACCATGTCATCTCTGGGGCCACGGTGATCACCGTCACCCTCTACGGCCAGACAAAGGCGATGCCAGCGACATTGGTGGATACCGACCCGACCAATGATGTGGCACTTCTGCAGATCACCGGTGCGTCGAATCTTCCCACCGTCAACTTCGAGAACTCGGACAACGTGCAGGTCGGTGACGCGGTTGTCGCCATCGGCAACGCCCTCGGTCTCTCCGCTGGGACGCCCACGGTCACCCAAGGGATCATTTCGGCCAAGGGACGAACCGTTCAGGCGGGCAGCTCTGGTTCCAATGCCGTTGAAACCCTCACCAACATGTTCCAGACTGACGCCGCCATCAACCCCGGCAACTCCGGAGGGCCGCTGGTCGACAGCTCGGGCAAGGTGATCGGCATGAATACCGCGGTGGCCGCCAGCTCGGATGGGAGCGCTCAGGCTCAGAACATCGGCTTCGCCATGCCGGCCAACAAGATCACCGGTCTGCTGGCTGGCCTGAGGAACCACACGATAAACCCTGAGGTCGGATTCCTCGGCGTGGGCATCGAAACGCTGACGGCGCAGCTGCGGAGCGCCTACAACTTCGT
>JADGOI010000224.1 GCA_017883075.1 Acidimicrobiales bacterium | reverse complement strand
GAGCATCGGGCTGCGGGCGTCGCTGCGGTGGAGGAGGCGGGAGGCAGAGCCCTCGGAGTGGCCTGCGACATCCGCGACGCGGAGTCCATCGCCGGCGCCCTGGTCCCGCAGGGGGCTGTGGAACTGGGCTTCCTGCCGTACCCGGTGCCACTCCCTTGAGTCGACGGCCCCGGGCCGCGCCAGGCCGACGGGCGGTGACGCCCGTCGGCCGGAGACGCTCAGACGGTTGCACCCCCTCGTCGTCGCCGCATGACGAGTGCACCAGCGCCCCCGATGGCCAGGGCGGCCAACGGGAGCAGCAGGACGTTCGGTACTTCGGGGGTGCTCGGCGGCGGCCCCCCGTTCAGGTCGAAGGTGCCCGACGACGAGGCGTATGTCGAGGTACCGCTGTAGGTGGCGGTCACCCGCTCACCGACCTGGTTGGAGAAGGTCACCTGGCAGGTGGCCTGACCAGAGGCGTCGACCGGCACGGCGTCGCATCCGGAGACCTGCCCGGCCGAGTCGGTGAAGTTGACCGTGCCTCCGGTGACGGTGGGGGACACGGTGGCTGTGTAGGTGACCGGGGTGCCCGTTCCCGGAGACGAAGGTCCGGACACGGTCGTGGCGGTCGGCGTGGTGCCGGTTCCGGTACCCGGGGTGTAGGAGACGCCCCGGACCACGGTGGCGTTGGCCGGCGCCATCAGGGTGTGGAAGCTCTCGCCACTCGGTAGCGAGGTGGCACCCACCTGGTCGTTGATCTGCACCAGCTGGTTGGGGTCAGTACCCTGATCGCCGCTGCCGCTGACCGTCGAGGTGGCCGCCGTGATGGTCACCGAGCCGTCGGCGTTGACCTTGCCGGTGAGATTGCGGAGCCCATCGGTTGCCGGGGCCCAGGGCAGTCCGGTGGCCGAGTTGATGCCCGTCGGGTAGCCGGACACCGAGTACGGCGTGCCCAGGTTCAGCCCGGTCTGGAGTGTGTAGGCCAGATTCCACTGACCTCCGCTGAACACCCACTTCTCCAGTCCGGCGGTGGTCGAGGCGGCTGCCGCCGAGTAGGTGCTGGTGGAGGTCGAGTAGGTGTTGGTCCCGTTCCCCTCGTCAGCCACATACAGCGTGGTCGGGTTGGCGAACCACAGCCCGAAGGGGAAGTTGGTCGGGCTGCCTTTGGCCAGAGTGGTGGGAAAGCCCTTCAGGATGCACGCCGTGGTGGGAGCCAGCCCCGGGTTGGAGGTGGTCAGGCCCAGCGTCGCGTTGCTCGTGCTGTAGGAAACCGTTGACGAGGCTGGTGCCGCCGCCCCGGTGGCTGGCACGCCGATCCCGCCGCTGGGGCAGGCCGTACCGCTGGTGTCCACGAAGTAGACGGTATCGACGCCGTTGCTCCCGCTGCCCTTGGTGAAGTAGAGGACATTGTTGTTGAAGGCGATGCCTCTGAAGTTGTCGTCTTTGGCCGACTTGTCGGCCTTCTGGCCGAGCTGTGTGATGTTGAAGTTGCCCAGCGCGGTCGGCTGACCCGGGGTCTGGCTCGACTCGGGGGCGTTGGCCGGAGCGAAGATCTGAGACCCCACTCCCTGGACCACGGCCTGGGGCTCGGGGTTGCTTCCGTTCCCCGCGTTGCCGACGGTGTAGAAGAGGTTCGCCCCACCGGAGTTGTTGAGGATGGCTGCCCGCCCGTTGTTGCCGCTGTAGGCGTTGGTCTCGGTGAAGTGGAAGGTCCCGTCGGCGCCGAGCTGGGCGGCCACCCGGTAGTCCGAGCCTGCCACCGGGTTGGTCGCGTCGGTGTCCCCCGGCGTGTTGGAGTTGGAGACGTCCAGCTGGTCGGCCGGGGCGTTGTAACCCATGAAGGTGAGGTACTGGCCGTCGGTCGAGAGGTTGAGTCCCAGTTCCGACTTGGACGAGAAGCTGGTGACCATCTGATCGCTGCTCGGCGTGACTCCCGATTGGGAACTGTTGGGCACCGGTATCTGGCTGACCAGGTTGCCCGACGGGGTGAGCTGATCCAGGGTGATGGGCGTGGTGACCCCGAAGCTGGGATCCGGCGTGTCGTTGTTGAACACGTACGGGTAAGTCCCATCGGCGATGGCCGCGCAGCTCGGGACAGTGGCGCTCACGGTGCAGCCCGGGAGGATCGTGCTGCCCACCACGATGTTCGACGGACTGTTCTGATACACGCTCGTCGAAACGATCAGGTTGCCGGGGACCAGGGCGGGCGATGTGGCACCGGCAGGCGTGGCCGCTGCTTGGATGATCAGCCCGGCCAGAGCGACGCTTGCAGATCCGACGGCCAGGGCTCGACGCCCTCGCAGGCCTCGACGGGTGTGTGCCACAGGTGTCTCCATTCGTCGTCAGTTCCGGGACAGGAACGCCCGGTGAGAGGACCCTAAGAGCGCGCGCCATTAGGCGACAGCCATTGAGTCCCAGCGCTTGGCCCACTTCACCAGTTTGATGGCGATGATCAGAGCCACCGCCAGGGCGAACTGAGCCAACCGGTGGACGGTGAAACGGTCAGTATTGCGTCGTAGCTGGCCGAAGTTGCTCAGCCAGGAGTTGGTGCGCTCGACCGGCCACCGCAGGCCCATCGGCTGGTGCTTGGTGCCGGTGGCTGATCCCCGCTTGCGCTTCCTTGCGATCATGGCATCGGTGATGCCGCGTTCGACGAGGCGGGTGCGGGTGAGCTCGGAGTCGTAGCCTCG
>JADGOI010000223.1 GCA_017883075.1 Acidimicrobiales bacterium | reverse complement strand
ATCCGAAGATCGAACAGCCGACCGACGTGATCGTGAAAATGGTCGCCACGACCATCTGCGGCACCGACCTCCACATTCTCAAGGGTGACGTCCCCGAGGTGGAAGTCAGCCGCATCCTGGGGCATGAGGGGATCGGTGTGATCACCGAGGTGGGCGAAGGAGTCACCCAACTGGCCGTCGGCGACCGGGTGATCGTCGCGTGCGTCAGTTCATGTGGGAAATGCTCCAACTGTCGCAAGGGCCTCTACAGCCACTGTCTCGACTCTGAGGGCATGGCCGGAATCGGATGGATCTTCGGCTACATGATCGACGGGACCCAAGCCGAATACGTTCGGGTCCCGTTCGCCGAGAACTCGGTATACAAGGTCCCCGAAGGCATGACCGATGCCGAGGGCATCCTGCTCTCGGACATCCTGCCGACCGGCTTCGAGATCGGCGTGCAGTACGGACGGGTGGCCCCAGGCGATGTGGTCGCGGTGATCGGTTCCGGGCCCGTCGGTCTCTCCGCCGTTATGACAGCACGGCTCTACGGGCCGTCGAAGGTCATCGCCATCGATCTGGACAACGCTCGGCTCGCCCGGGGGGTCGACTTCGGTGCCACCGACACGGTCAACTCGGGTGATCCGGACTGGAAGGACCAGGTCCTCGCGCTCACGGACGGCCTGGGCGTCGATGTCGCCATCGAGGCAGTCGGGGTTCCCGAGACGTTCACTATGGCAACGGTCATCGTTCGCCCAGGCGGCAACGTTGCCAACATCGGTGTGCACGGCAAGTCGGTCGACCTCGCCCTCAACGAGCTCTGGATCAAGAACATCGACATCTCCATGGGCCTGGTCAACACGAACACCCTCGGGATGCTGCTGAAGCTCGTTGCCGAGCACAAGCTTCCTGCCGAGAAGTTCGTCACGCACGAGTTCTCATTCGACCAGATGCTTGAGGCCTACGACGTCTTCGGGCATGCAGCGGAGCACGACGCGCTCAAGGTTCTCATCCACTAGAGGGTGAGTCGGCGCCACCGAGCCGGCAGCGTTCGGGGATAGTCCAGATCATCGACCCTGAGGCCCAGGGCCATGGGGGCTACCTTGGTGAATGCACCACGAGGCAGGAATGGACGCGGGAGAGCCACGATGGAAAATGACGAATGCATGCCCGTGTCGGTATCACGACGAATCGAGGCCTCGGCCGCCGCCATTTTCAAGCTTCTGGCCGACCCAGACCGGCATCCCGAGTTTGATGGCTCAGGGATGCTGCGACCGGGGGCCAGCAATAGGGTCATCGTTGGCGTGGGGGATGTGTTTGTCACGAAGATGTACTTCACGGCAATGGGTGATTACGAAATGCATAACCGAATCGTGGTGTACGAAGCGGACCGGTGCATCGGCTGGGAGCCGGGAAACGCCGAACTCGCCAGGAACGGATCGCGCTGGAGGTTCGACCTCACCCCTGATGGGCCGGATGCCACTTTGGTGACAGAAACCTACGACTGCACGGATTCCCCCGAGAGCGTCCGCGAGGCCGTCGACAACGGCCATGCATGGCTGGCGGGCATGACCAAGACACTGGAGCGACTCGACCAGCTGTGCACTACGCAGTAGCTGAGAGGGTTCGGCCTCCAACGGTCCCGATTGGATGTTCGACACTGCCCAGGATGTGCTGATCAGCCACGGTCAATAAGAGACCCGCTCCCGGCGTTCGGTCACCTTGGGGCGACGCTCGCAACATCCCCACGGGCACGGCCAGCTCCTCCTCTTCCAGCATCGGCTGTTCGTCGCCTCAGACGCTGCCCCAGTTTGGATCGCCGAATCGACGGCGACCGGTGCGCCTCCGACTGGAGGGTCAGCTCAGGATGCGATAGCGCAGGTTCACGACACCGTTGCCGAATCGGTGCTCCTCCAGCAGGTCCAACTGGACGCGGGCGTCTCCGGAGAATGCGGGCTTTCCTTCACCGACGAGCACCGGATACATGAAGAGCTGGCACTCATCGATCAGCCCGGCGTTGAACGCGTGCGCCGCGAGGGTCGAACCCCCGACGGTCACATCGCTCGCGGCGGACGCCTTCAGCTCCCGTACCGAATCGGGGTCGAAGCGGCGCTCGAGCCGCGCCTTGGCGGTCGAGACTGCGTGCAGCGTCGTCGAGTAGACGATCTTGTCGGCCACTTGCCAGACATGCGCGAAGTCGGCCATGAGCTCCGACTGGGCAGCCAGGGTGGGGTCGACCTCCCACAGGGCCATCGTCTCGTACATGCGCCGTCCATAGAGGTAGGTGCCGAAGGGGCGCACAAGGTCAGTAATGAAGGTGAAGACCTCGTCGGTGGGCTCCGTCCAGTCGAACCTGCCGTGCGCGTCCTCGACGTAGCCGTCGAGGGACACATTCGCCACGTAGATCAGCTTGGCCATGCCGCTCCTTAGTCGCCCGTCTGACGGTGCCTGGGAGCAACTGTAAATGAGGTGACGCATCCACGACGACTGTTGTCGGACTCGATCCGAACGCGGGATTGGCCCGGTGAGCTCTCGGACACCTCGACTGGACCGCTTGCTGCTCCTCGCGATGTGTACTCGCCCCGATGTGCCGGGCGCCCCAACATGAGCAAGCACGGGGCCGCCTGCTCCGACCGCAAAGCCCATAGAACCGCTCTTGTTAGCCGGTGCTGTGGGTGCCGCCAGTTGCACCCGCTCGGGCGCCGAACGACGCGACAGTA
>JADGOI010000222.1 GCA_017883075.1 Acidimicrobiales bacterium | reverse complement strand
CCCATGGCGAACTCGTCCATATTGGTCTTGCCCACCATGACTGCGCCGGCCTCAACCAACCGGGTCACCACCGTGGCGTCATACGGGGGGCGCCAGCCGTCGAGGATCCGGGACGAACAGGTGGTCGGCACCCCGCGGGTGCACAGGTTGTCCTTCAGCGCCACCGGCACCCCGGCCAACAGGCCAGGGTCCTTCCCCGACCCCACCAGTTGGTCGACAACGGCCGCCTGCGCACGAGCGGCATCCCGGGTGACGAGGTTGAACGCGTGGATCTCGCCATCGTGGGCGTCGATGGCAGCCAGATAGTCGTCGAGGACTTCGACCGCTCCGGCTTCCCCATTGCGTATGGCGGCAGCCAGGCCGAGCGCCGACCGGGGAGGCGTCACGGGGACTCGCCGAGAATGCGCGGCACACGGAACCGATGGTCCTCGACGGAGGGAGCGGCAGCGAGGACCTCCTCGCGATCGATGGTCGGCCCGGGGATATCCGGCCTCAGCACATTGATCACCGCCATGGCATGGGCGGTGGGGGGCACATCGGCAAGGTCGAGCAACGCCACGTCGGCGGCATGGTCAAGAACCACCGCCAGTTGCCCGGTGAACAGATCGAGTTCTTCGTCGCTGAGGTGGAGTCGAGCCAAACCCGCGACATGAGCCACGTCCTCGCGAGTCAGCCGAGGGGTGTCCACCATCAGGACGCCCGCGCCACGCCCGGCCCGCCCAGGACCTCATCGGCGAAAGCGACCACCCGCTCTTCGATCACCGGCGCATCCCAATCGAGGGTGGCAACGTGATAGCTGCGTTCGAGATAGATCCTCTCGATCGGGCCGCCCACCCCGCGTTCGAGGACATCGCCGGATTCAACCGCCACCACATGGTCGACCCGGCTGCTCATCAGCAGGGTGGGGCAACGGATCTCCCCCAACCGAGGTTCCACAGTGTCGACCGCTTCGAACAGGGAGAGGGCGGCAGCCAAAGGCGACTTGGCATACGCAGACTCCACCGGGCCTTCTTTGGCGATGTCCGAGCCGATCCCGTCCACCAGTTCGGTGCCGGCGGCCAACAGATCACGGATGGCCGCACGGAGCTCCTCCGGCGGGGGGTCGACCAACGGATTGACGATGGCGATACCGGCGATCTCCGGATGGCGGGCGGCCAACCAGCAACTGAGGGTCCCTCCCATGGACAAGCCGGTCACCATCACCTTTTCGCACCGGGCTGCCAAGGCCAGATAGGCGGCTTCCGCTGCCCCTGACCAGTCCTCCCACCGGGTCGGCACCAGGTCCTCGACGGCGGTGCCATGTCCGGGTAGGAGCGGCAGATCGACCGTGAATCCCGCCTTCCCCAATGCCACGGCCAGCGGTCGCATCGACTGCGGGTTACCGGTGAAGCCGTGGAGGACGAGCGCGCCATGGGATCCAGCTTCGAACCACCACGGTTCGGCACCTGACATGATCGGGGCGGCCATGGTCCGGCATGCTATCGGTGATATCGACGGCGTCCAGGCGGCCAGGGGATCCTCAATCGGCGCGGCGCTATGGTTGCCTGGCAGAAGAGACCACGTCTTGATAGGCAAGGAGCAACTTACCCATGGCCGCACATCTTTTTCTCAGCGACGAATGGCTCATCGAGGCCCGCAGTATCCGGGCTGAATTCCATGGCAAGGGTAAGCCGATTCCCCACTCGGTAAGGATGAACCTGGTGATCACCGCGGTTCCCTTCGGCGAGGGCACCGTCAACGCACACATGGACACTACGTCCGGCCAACTTGAGCTCGACATGGAGCACATCGACCCGGTAGACCTCAAGGTAACGCTCGATTACGACATTGCCAAGGCCATTCTCATCGAGGGAAATCCCCAGGCGGGCATGCAGGCATTCATGTCCGGCAAGATCAGGGTCGAAGGTGACATCGCCAAGCTCATGGTCATGCAGTCCAGCGGTGTCGACCCGACAACTGAAGAAGTGGCGGCTCGGATCAAAGCGATGACCGAGTAGTTCAGCCGGACGGCGACTCAACAGCGGTGGTCCGTCTGCCGGGGCGCGGGGTGTTCTTCATAAACATGCCACATCCGGCCGCGGCCACCGCCGTCACCACTCCCACCAGATAGGCGCGATGGAAGGAATGAAGGGTTCCCACCCCCCCGTGGGCTGATGCCTGCACCGTGACCATCACCTGGATGCCGGCCACCACCCCGATCTGGGTGATCAGCTGTTGGGCTGCACTCATGACTCCGAGCTCATCCGCCTTCACCTCGTTGGAGGCCAGCGAGGACGTCGACGGCGTGAGAATGCCGATGCCCGCACCCGAAAGGGCCAGGGCGATCATGATGATGATCAACGACGGGTGAACTCCGAGTTGGGTGAAGACCACCATTGAACCGGCCAGCGTGGCCGCCCCCACCACGGTGGAGATCCGTTCACCGATCACCACGGCTGTATATCCGGCAATGGGAGCGATGAGCGAAAACAGGAGCGGTCTGGCCGTGGACACCAAGCCGGCCCGCGTTTCGCTATATCCATAGATGCCTTCCATCAACAACGGGAACAGAAAGAATCCACCCATGTAGGCGAAGTTGGCCAAGGCCTTGGCCGCCAGGGGGAACGTGAAGTTCCGCAACCGGAAATAGCGAAGCGGAATCAGTGGATGGTCGGCCCGCTGTTCCTGCAACACAAACCAGATTCCGGTGATGATCGAGATTCCCAGGATGCT
>JADGOI010000108.1 GCA_017883075.1 Acidimicrobiales bacterium | reverse complement strand
GAAGATCATCTCCGGTGGCGGCACCCCACCGGGCGTTGAGGAGCAAGACTGGCGGAATGGTCGCAGTGGTCTCTCCCTTCGCGTATGGGCTGTGTGTGCTGGTCGGTTTGGTCGCCTGCGCCGCTGCGTGCCTGAAGGCGCGAATGCGACCCGGAACATGGACGCTCACCGTGGCTCGGCTAGTGGGGCTCACCCTCGCGCTCGATGCATGCAGTTACACGATCGGTCTCCTCGTGGCCGGTACCTGGTCGGCACGGACCTCGCTCCCCCTCCCCCTCTGTGACGTGACGGTGTTGGTGGCCGCCGCAGCCTGCTTCTGGCGTACGCCGTTATTGGTCGAGCTGACCTACTTCTGGGGTCTCGCCGGCACGCTCCAGGGTGTGCTCACTCCGGATCTGTCGACCGGCTTTCCCCATCTCGTCTTCTGGCAGTACGTGATCGGCCACCTGGGCATTGTCTTTGCCGCACTGTTCCTGGTGGTCGGGCTCGGACTCGCACCGCGGCGCCACGCTATTCTTCGTGTCTTCGCCATCACGCTCGCCTACAGTGCACTGGTCGGGTTGGTGGACGCGCTCACCGGCGCCAACTACATGTTCCTACGGCGTCCGCCGGGCGAGTGGACCCTCTTGCGACTGCTCGGGCCTTGGCCGTGGTATCTGCTGAGTGTCACGGGAGTTGCCCTTGTGCTATTGACAGCGCTCGACGCACCCTTCTGGACCGGCCGTCGGCGAGAGGCGGCGCGCCATGCGGATGAGGCAACAACCCGACCCGGTGCTGCTCGTCCTTCGGTTGGTGCCCCGTGAGTGCGAAAGATCCGAAAGCTCATGCGTTATCGTCCCAGCGCGCGACCGCGCCACGAAACCAACTTCTGCTCCATGGCTGGACGGACCAGGCAATCCTTGGTGTTGCATTGGTTGCGCTGGCCGCCGGCTTTGGCCAGTTCGGACTGACCGCTACTCTCGGCGACGTGGCCCGCCATTTCGGCCATGTGCTGCACGGCTCGACCATCACCGACCAGGCTGGCCTCTCGGGCACCCAGCTCGGCCTCGGATTGGCGGTGATCCGCCTGGCATCATTGGGAGGGCTGCCACTGGCCGGGCTGGCCGACCAAGTGGGCCGGCGACGGGTGTTGCTGATCGCCTGTGGCCTCGGACTCGCAGTCACCGCGGCCTCAGCGGCCTCCCCGGGGTACTGGTGGTTCGTCATTGTGTTCGCACTGGGCCGTCCATTCCTCTCGGCAGCGGCGGCCGTGGCCCAGGTCGAGGCAGCCGAGCAAACCGGTTCGGCCCAACGCGCCGCCGCCGTAGCCCTGGTCGCCGCCGGCTACGCGGTCGGGGCCGGCGCCACCGCCGTCCTCTACGGGCTGGCCGGCAACGCACTCGGATACCGGGGCATACTTGTTCTGGCCATTGTGCCCTTGGTGGGGCTGCCATTCGCGGCGCGTTGGGTGTCAGAGCCCGATCGCTTCGTGCAGGCCGCGGCATCAAACCAGCGGCGGCAACCGGTCCTTGGTGCCGTCGCCCGTCCCTATCGTCCCCGGCTCGCTCTTGTTACCACGCTGGCCTTCTCGCTCGGGGTGATCACTGGACCGGCCAACAGCTTCGTGTTCCTCTACGCCCAGAACGTCGACCACTTCGCCGGGATCGCACTGTCCGCCATGGTCGTCAGCGCAGGACTCCTTGGCATCGGTGGACTCCTGGCCGGTCGGTGGCTGGCTGACCGAGTCGGCAGGCGACCAACCGCCATGGGAGCCATGGTCAGCATCGGCGCCTCCGGCATCCTCTGCTACAGCGGAAACCGGGTTGCGTTGGTCGTGGGGTACCTCTTCGGAATCACAGCCGGCGGGGTCATCGCCCCCTCCGCAGGGGCTTTCGTCAATGAGCTGTTCCCGACGTCAGTCCGCGCATCAGTGGCCGGATGGAATGTGGCGGGAGCCGTGCTGGGAGCGGTCGCCGGACTGGTGGTGTTCGGATCGGTGGCCGACGTCGCCAACCGTTTCGCTCCGGCGGCCATGGTGACGTTCATGCCGGCCATGGTCCTGAGCGGCCTCTTCTGGTTCCTCCCCGAGACCCGTGGGCACGAACCCGAGTGGTTCTGGCCGGCGGAAGTCACCAACTAGGCCTTGATACCCTTCCCTGCGCTGATGTCATGTAGGAGTGGTGCGAGAACGTTCTCCGTCTAGTGACGATAGTTCGTTTACCAAAGTGTGACAGAATTCGCGACAGGAGAACTCCAGCTCCAGCAATTCATTGTCACATTTGGCTAGGGAGCCGGCCGTGGCCAGTCGTTCCAGACGACTGCACGCAGAAGCCAGGCGCAGACCACCCAGATCAACGGCGCTCCCTTTGAGGCTGTGGGCAATTCGACCCACAGCAGGGGTATCGCCAACATCCAGGGCAGCGTGGATCTGAGCGATAAGCGGCTCTGCTTCGCGAACGAATTGACCGACTAGCTCGCCAAGGAGATCCTGCTCGGTTTCCTCCCCGAGAAGACGAAGTTCGCCGATGATAGTGAGGTTGATCGTGGCCTCAGAATCTTCAGTGTCATCGACACGCGGCGCCGAAGAGGTGGCGGCCGATCCGTTTGCTATCGACTGAGCCACCATGGCCAGCAGATCGTCCTTGTTCACTGGCTTGGAAAGGTAGTCGTCCATGCCCTCGGCCAGACAGCGCTCGCGGTCTCCCGCTCCCGCTCCGGCGGTAACGGCAATGATGGGGGTGAGCCGACCCGAGCTATTCAGGGCACGAATGGCAGCGGTCGCCTCATAACCATCCACTTCCGGCATCTGGCAGTCCATCAGCACGGCATCGTATGGCTCGTTGGCAACCGCCTGCACCGCTTCCGCTCCGTTGAGCACCGTGTCCACGCGGTAACCCGCATTGGTAAGCATCGCGACCTCAACCTTTTGGTTGATCAAATTGTCTTCGGCCAGGAGCAGCCGGCCCACTTTGGGTCCACCGATATCGGCAGATTCCCCCTCGTCCTGCTCCCCTTTGTCAACCGCAACGATCACATGTTGGACATCGCTGGTGGGATCCACCAAGGCTTCGATCAGACCGTTGACCGACTCGACGATGCCAGACCAACTCTGGATCGACTCGCCGAGCACTACCCGCTCTGAGAGGTTGCCCTGCTTACCCACCGCTTCACAGACTCGGGCCAACTCCACCTCAAGTGCCTGGTTGGCGATGATGACATCATTGACGCACTCGGCAATCTCGCCAGCCACCCCGCTCCATTCAAGAGGCATCCTGGCGGCAAAATCCCCCCTCTTGACCTGAGCCAAAACGCTCAGAACGACGTTGGCATCGAATGCGTCACCGGGAGCCGCCGTTGAATCTGGCATGCAAGCCTTCCTGAGCAAGTCCTATTGTTCTCGTCAATCGCATGAAACTTCCCTTACTCATCTCTTATCGGCACGCGGACCCCGAAACTTGACCATAAATGCATTGACGGATGCAGTGACTGCACCGCGGTCACCGGCGCGAGGCTTGAATTGAGCGAAAGCCAGGCCTGACGCTCCGCCATCTTCGAGTGAGAAGGTTCGACCCCGAGATCGATGATCATTCGGCCAGATGCACGGCTCGAAACAGCACACGGGCGAAGCCATCAGCAACACAAGGTCCAGAAGTGTCCGGCGCCGGTCCTGAGAAGGGTCTCTAACCCAGGGTACGCCTTGACAGATCAGGGCCATTCAGAACTCCGAGGAAGTCCGTGACGACTCAGACCGCCTCCACTATCCGGTTGCGACCAAGTTCCTTGGCCCTGTAGAGGGCTTCATCTGCTTCTTTGAGCACCTCACTGGTGGATCTGGCGTGGCCGGGGTCCAACATGGCCAGGCCTGCGCTGAAGGTCAGCATGTTCGTGGGGCTGTCGGCGTGTGGGATGTCGAGCCGCTCCAAGCCGATTCGCATGCGCTGGACCGCTAGTGCGCCGGTGGCCAGGGATTGTTCGGGGAAGATGCACAAGAATTCATCACCGCCGTAGCGGTAGACCTCGTCTCCCCCGCGAGTGTGGGCTTTGAGCTGGGCCGCGACGGCTTGGAGGACCTCGTCGCCGCCTTGGTGACCGTACGTGTCGTTGTAGGACTTGAAATGATCGATGTCGATCACGGCCATGCAGTAGCGGTGCCCGTAACGTCTCACTCGTGCCTCCAGTTGGTCGAGATCCTCCTCGAGGGCCCTGCGGTTACCGAGCCCCGTCAGCGGGTCCCGCCGGGCCATGGCAGTGAGCTTCTGGTTCAACCCTTCCAGTTCGGTCTGCTGACGCGCCAACTGACGGTGCAGGGAAGTAACCCTGTCGGCGGCAATCAGTCGGGCCTCGAGGAGATCGGAGTCGAGCGGTTTCACCAGATAATCGTCGGCGCCGGCGCGCATGCCTTCGAGGATCTTGTCGAAGCCCCCGAGGCTGCTGACCATGACGAAATATGTGTAGCCGCCAGATGCGCTGGCCCGAATGTTCCGGCACAGTTGGATCCCGGTCAGCCCGGGCATGGCCCAATCGCTGATGACCACATCGGGGTGCCAGGATCGAAAGGCATCCCAGGCCTGTGCGCCGTCGTTCACTACGCGACAATCGTGCCCAAGGGTCTCCAGCGCCCTCTGGGCGATGAGCCGGGAGATGGGGTCGTCGTCGGCAACAAGGGCCCTCATGACATGGGCCTTGACGAACCGAGGGCGGAGCGGACCGCCCCGAGCTCAGCTTCGACCGCTTCGATCAGCGACTCGCTTCCCATCAGGCCGTCGGCCAGCACGCCGACGTGACAGCCAGGATTCACCAGCATGGCCATCGCCACCCCCCGACTGACCGGATTGTCATCATCGAGCAGGACATGCCAGCTATTCCGTGCGTGGCCGACCGTCGTTCGGTAACTGTGGGCTCGCTCCCCGCCCGCGGTGTCATGTGCGAGCGCCATGAGAAGGCTGTCCGTCCACTGGCGACAGTTGGTGGTTCAAAGTACGACAGAAGTTTTGATAGGAGGACTCCACCTCTTGCAGTTCGGCCTCACTCTCGGACAGGGAGCCGGCCCGGGCCAGTCGTACCAGACGACTGCACGCGGAGGCTAAACGCAGGCCACCCAGATCACCGGCACTCCCTTTGAGACTGTGGGCGATTCGAGCCACCGCGGGGGCGTCTCCCACATCCATGGCTGCGCGAATCTGCACGAGAAACGGCTCTGTGTCGTGGACGAATTGGGCGCCAAGCTCGCCGAGGAGATCCTCCTCTGCGGACCCGCCGGGCTCTCGAGTCTGGTCGGGGACATTCCGATGGATCGCGCCTTCCTTGGCCATTCCGTACTTGATGGTTCGGGCCACCAGGGCCAGCAGAGTGTCCTTGCGCAGCGGTTTCGAGATATATGCGTCCATGCCCATGGCCAGGCAGCGTTGACGGTCTTCCTCGCGCGCTCCGGCGGTAACACCGATGACCGGGGTGAGCCGGCTGGAATCATTCAAGGACCTGATTGCAGCGGTCGCCTCGTAGCCATTCAGTTCCGGCATCTGGCAGTCCATCAATATGGCATCGTATGGCTCGCTGGCAACCGCCTGCACCGCTTCCGCTCCGTTGAGCACCGTGTCCACGCGGTACCCGGCGCTGGACAGCATCGCGACCGCAACCTTCTGGTTGATCAAATTGTCTTCGGCGAGGAGCAACCGGCCAACGTTGGGTCCGCCGCCTGGTGAAGGAAATTGTGCCGCCACCCCGGAGAGGGCCATGTCCCCCACCTTCAAACCCAATGCAACTCGCAGGCACGCCAGGAGGTCCTCCCGGCGAACCGGCTTGAGCAACGATGGGGAGAGCCCGGACTCCGTAGCATTGCCAGGGTCACGCCCATCGTCCGAATCGGTCAAGATCACCACCCGGGCCGTGATGACAGGATCGGCGACGATGGCATTCTTCAACTCCAGCCAATCCATCCCGGACATCGACTGATCAAGAAGAGCTACCACGAAGGGTCGGCCTTCGATGGTTGCGTTCCGCAGCGATGCCAAGGCATCCTCGCCTGAGCCGGCGGTGCTGACAGTCATGCCAAAGTCAGTCAGGTGCCCGGATAGGATGCTGCGCTGTGCGACATCGCCATCAACAATCAGGGCTCGGATGGTAGCGGAGCTGACGTCGGGCGCAGGCAAGCCATATATCGTCTGCCCACCATCGGCGTGAACACGAATCGTGAACCAGAAAGTACTTCCTTCCCCTACCTGACTCGATACACCGCAGTCGCCCCCCATCAGATCAACAAGTTGGCTGCTGATCGACAACCCCAGGCCAGTACCGCCGTATGTCCGAGAAGTGGACATGTCGGCTTGGACGAAGGGATGAAAGATCAGATCGAGCTTGTCGGGTGCTACTCCGACACCAGTATCGGAGACCTCGAAACGAAGAACGGCATCTGCCCCTATGGACTCGGCCTCGGTGACCCGGACGGCGATTTCGCCGGCCAGAGTGAACTTGATGGCATTACCGATGAGGTTGGTCAGGACTTGACGCACCCGACCTGGGTCGCCGCTGACTATTGCCGGGACGGAGTCCTCGACGGCCGCAACCAACTCGAGCCCTTTGGTCTCCGCCGAACGCTCCAACAAATCCACGACATTGTCGACGATAGCCCGCACGCTGAATTCGATGTCTTCGATTTCCAGCTTCCCCGCTTCGATCTTCGAGAAGTCGAGGATGTCGTTGACGATATCCATGAGCGCCAATCCCGAACTGCGCAGGGTCTCCGCATAGTCTTGCTGGAGAGCGTCGAGGTCGGTCTCGAGTAGGAGCTCGGTCATGCCGATGACGCCGTTCATTGGCGTCCGGATCTCATGGCTCATATTGGCCAGAAAGTTCGACTTGAGTTGGGACGCTTCGTTCGCTTGATCAGCAATGTCCTCCAGCTGGCGCTCGAATTTCTCCCGCTCGGTGATGTCGAGGTAACCCACCAGATAGTGATCTTCGATCCCCTCGGCGCCATGGATCCGAACGGCTCTGACGACACACCACACAACCTGCCCGCTCGCGTGGATGAAACGCCTCGTGTAATTGAAGTTCTCGACATTCATCCGGGCCAGGTCGGTGATGATCGTACGAGCCACGTCTGCGTCATCGGGGTGGCAGATGTCGACTGGCGTCATAGCACGGAGCCGTTCGGCCGGGTACCCGAGGATTTCGCAGAACGCAGGATTGACGCGATCGAAATGGCCGTCGAGGGCAATCTCCGCCAGGCCGACAGGCGCAAGGTCAAATGCCGTTCTCCAGCGT
Source organism: Acidimicrobiales bacterium (assembly GCA_017883075.1). Lineage (GTDB taxonomy): Bacteria > Actinomycetota > Acidimicrobiia > Acidimicrobiales > RAAP-2 > DASZIT01. Next base: position 1,802 of record JADGOI010000108.1, on the reverse strand, counting down.
TCCTCAGACATGACCAACGAGCGCTGGAATTCCCTCCTATCAGTGATATCGACGAAGTGGGCCACGATATAAGCAAAGCGGCCATCAGAGTCGAGCACCACAGACACGCTGACGTCACACCACACGGTCTGCCCCTGGGAGTATATGTAACGCCTCTCCGCATGGAATTGCTGGGAAGTCGTCACCTGCAGTTCGGTAGAGGTGTGACCGGTCCGGACGGCAGAGGATTCACGGGTCTGGTCGGTAGAGGTTCGACGAGCCAGGTCGGCGAAAGTACGCCGAGTCTGTTCCACTTCGTCCGGGTGGCTGATGTCGGCCAGCGTCATTGCACAGAGCTTCTCGGCCGAGTAACCAAGGATTTCGCAAAGCGTGGGATTTGCTTGAACGAAGCGGCCGTCTATGGACATCTCCGCCATGCCGGATGGCCCATGTTCGAACGTGGATCTGTATTTGGCTTCGCTCACCCGTAGGGATCGCTCTGTGGCCCGCCGAGTGGTCATGTCCGTCACCATGGCGACGGCACCCGCGTAGATCCCGTTCGAGTCGACGATCGGGGTGGCCGCAACCTCGACCCATACCGGGCGGCCGAGGGCATCGAGGAGGCGAGTCTCGTAAGATCCGCGGATGCCCGACCGACGCGCCACCGTCTGCTCGTTCATCATGGCTTGGGCTTCCTCATCCATGAACTCGACGACGGGCCGCCCGACGATCTGCTCAAGATCTCTCCCGAGCATGGCAATCGCAGATGCGTTGACGAACGTGACAATCCCCTCGGCATCGAGCGAAATGATCCCTTCGGCGGCAAGGTCGACCAGCTGCCGGTACCTGGCTTCGCTCACTTGCATCTGCCGGTGCTCGACAGCGACCCGGCGCGCGGCGATGAGTCGAGCTTCGAGTTCGTCTGGCAAGAAAGGCTTGAAGACGTAATCCTGGGCCCCCTCCCGCAAAAGGCTGCTCACCATCGACGCTTCCGTGCTCGCCGAGAGTATGACGACCGGGATCCACCCGGTTTCAACCGAGGACTTCAGCTCCGCCAGCACCCCACGCCCGTCCCCGCTGGGCAGTCCGAGATCGAGGACGATCACGTCGGGCTGGTATTGCTGAGCCATAGCGATGGCCTGCGCAGCGGTCGAAGCCTCGGTGACCGCCCACCCCGCGGCATCGAGCTCCAATCGAATGGCGAGGCGCAAATCGGCCTCATCGTCGATCAGAAGTACCCTCGGTTGGGAGAGATCCACGACAGTTCCTCCGAATGGCATTCACGTATCATCGGCATCGCGAACCTACAAGTTGAATCGGATCGCTATAGGGACACTAACTGAACTGCCCTGGGTTCGGCTCACAGTCATTGTCACGATGTCCGCTGGCAGTTGCCCTGAGGGCCAAGCATTGCCAGGCGGTCAACCGACCGGTAATCCTGAAGACTGACATGCCCTGGGTTTGGTGGAGTTGGTTTGCTCCATTTGTCGTGCCTCTGACCCTGAGGCGTGCTCCGTATGCCATAGAGAAACAGCCCCGACTTCCACCGCTAGGTCTTCGATCTGCTCATCGGCACCGGCCAGAAGTCCGGCCCCACAAGTAACGACAACGGCGAACCGGAGGCGGACCGTCTCGGTGATGGGCGACGTGGGTCGGCTCACCCAGGTGCGGAGCCGCATGGAGGTGACCATGGGGTTCGCATCAGTCGAGTTGATGATGCGGCACACCGGGATCAACGGGACCATGGGCAATCCCCGCTGCAAGTCCAAACAACAGGTGCCGACGGCCTCAGGCCTCGTTGAGCGCCAGTTCGCCCGATCTGC
>JADGOI010000221.1 GCA_017883075.1 Acidimicrobiales bacterium | reverse complement strand
GATGGCGGTGGCCAGCGACCCGAGGGCGCGGCGCCGGGCGCCGGGCATGGCAAAGGCGGGATCACCGGCGGCGGCGATCTCGTCCGCGGTCGGGAAGAGATGGGTGAGGGGTGACCGGGGATTGACCAGCGGCCGACCGGCCACTGCCACCAACCGACCCGTGACCGTGCGGGCTCCCGCCACCGATACCTGTTGACCGATGACCGCCCGCACGGCCAACTCCGCGCCATCGACGGCACCGGGCATCCGCTTGCCGGGAGTGTGGCGGACGGACTGGCTGAGCAGTGGGTCGAGGGAGAGGGTCTCGTCAATGGCCACCGGATCGGCATCGAGATCGAGCAGCCGGCGGCACCGGGTCACCGCCGCGGTCAGATCGCGGAGGTCTTGTAGGTGGAACGTCGACCGCACGCACCCGACATCGGGTGTGAGCTCCACGATCCCCTCCCCGTGGGGAAGGTTCAGGCTTCGCAGAAAAGTCCCGTCGACGTACGCCTCGACACCGGGTACCGCCCGCATGCCGAGAAAGGCAAACAGGGATCCGGCGTCGAACGGTGCCCGATAGGGGAGCCTGAGCTGAATCGCCCCGGCACCCGAGTCGCCGCGGACCTTGCTCCGCCGGCGGATCTCGGTCGGGGTGTTGGCGAAGATCTCCCTAACGGTTTCGTTGAACTGGCGGACACTGGCGAATCCGGCGGCGAAGGCCACGTGGGCGACGGGCAGATCGGTCGTCTCCATCAGGACCCGGGCGGTCTGGGCCCGTTGGGCACGCGCAAGGGCCAGGGGCCCTGTCCCGACTTCTGCCACCAGGACACGCTGCACCTGGCGCACGCTGAAACCCAGATGGTGGGCCAGACCGGCCACGCCCTCCCGGTCGACGATTCCGTCAGCAATCAACTTCATGGCCCGGGCGGCAACATCAGCCCGCATGTCCCATTCGGGGGATCCGGGTGACGCATCGGGGCGGCATCGCATGCACGCCCGAAACCCCGCCTGCTGTGCGGATGCGGAGGTGGGATGGAACCGCACATTGCCGCGTTTGGGGGTGGTGGCCGGGCAACTCGGGCGACAGTAGATATGAGTCGAGGTCACCCCGGTGAAGAACCACCCGTCAAAACGGGTGTCTCGGCTCTTCACCGCTCGGTAGCAACGCTCGAAGTCTTCGATCACAACCCCCAGTTTTGCACCGTTGGTGAGTGGTTTCTGGCGGAAATCGGACATGGGGATCTGCGGGTGGGAATGGGCTTCGCTAACGGTGGACCCGGGTCCACCACGCTGGCGCATTCGTCATCAGCGACAATGGGGTATCGGGCCACGGATCACGTCACGGGCATTCCGGGCACCACGGCGGGCACCACCAAGCCTGTTTGATCCCGTACATCCGATCGATGTCCGTCCCCCATCGACACGACGCTGACAGCATCGATCACGCCCTCGGACCTGCAACGAAGGAATCCGGGCGGTGATGATCTCGCCGGCGGCGGTGGCCGAGACAACTGGCACCCGGGCCGGCATATACCTGATGCGGGCGTCGTCGGCGATTACCAACAGATCGCGACACAATGCGATACCGCTCCCACCGCCACCGCATGCCCTTGTACTCGGCAGATCGTCGGCTTCAGCGGACGAAAGAGACCGGTGAACCGACCGGCATTGCGTTTCATGGCCCGGTAGTCCCTGATCGGATCCCAGACCGTCCCCCGGGGGCCTACCCCTCTCTCGTCAGAATCCTCGAGGTCGTAGCCGAGCAGAACGATCTGCCTTCGCCCCCGACACGATGACGTGCACCTCGCCATCGTCGTTGGCCCGTTCGACGGGGGCGTCTGTCTCCAACGGCATCCAACGGTCGATGGCGCTGAGGCGTTCTGGTCGGTCGAGGGTGATGTACGCCTCGCTGTCCGCCACCTCGTAGCGGAGAGATCGGAACGCGGTGCCGGCGTCAGTCACAATCTGTCGATATGGAGGCCTGTCGATATGGAGGCGAATGCCGTCACCACAGAATCCGCCATGGTCGGGGTCCGGTCGCCGGCTACTTGGCAGCGCCTCGTCACTGTTGGCGCAGCTTGTCGAGATTGCGGCGGTCCCGCTTCGTCGGTCGTCCCGACCCGGGTTCTCTGAACACCCGGATGGCGGCAAGCTCACGGGGTGGCGGAGGTGGAGTGTGGTCAACCAGGCACTCGGCGGCCGTCGGGGCACCTACTCGCTTGTTGATGATCCGGATGACTTCCACAATCCGCAGCCGGTCGGCCACGTGAGCCTCGACGCGGTCACCCACCCTCACCGGAGTAGCTGCCTTGGCCGCGCTTCCGTTGACCCGGACGTGCCCGGCCCGGCACGCCACGGTGGCCGCCGAGCGGGTCTTGTGCAGGCGGACGGCCCACAGCCACTGATCGATTCGAGTTGCTTCGATCAGGCCATGGTGCCACGTGGCTTCGCTTCACCCGATGAAACCCGGACCTTCGAACGGGGCCAGGTCGATCTCATCACCATCGGTGGAAGCGAGATCGGCCGCCTCATCTTCCAACCCGGTTGGCGTTGGTCCGATCACATCAAGCCGATCGCCGGCACCGAGCTGTGTGAAACACCCCACTTCCAATACCACGCCAGCGGCATCCTGCACATCGCCATGGAGGACGGCACCGAGATCGGGGCTGGACCCGGCGAGGTCGCCGCGCTGCCCCAGGGCCACGACACCTGGGTCGTCGGTGGCGATCCGGTTGTACTGATCGACCGGTGGTGTGCTTCCA
>JADGOI010000107.1 GCA_017883075.1 Acidimicrobiales bacterium | reverse complement strand
CGCCGGCCGGCAGTGGATGTGTCTCGATGAACCGGGTGGTCTCGGCGGCCAGGGACGGGGGATTGCACAGCATCCGAACCCCGTCGAGCATGCGGGGCAGGATGTTGGAGGGAAACTTGGACACCATGGTGTCCCATTCGCCGGTGATCCGTTGCCAGATGGCCGGGCCGGTCAACCGGTTGGCTATCAACGACCGGAGCACGAACGGGGCATTTTGGGTACGAACCTCGCTCATGGCCAGATCGAACGTGCGAGTGGCCAGATCGGGGTCGTCGAACGAGGAGAGTGCATAGAGATACCGGTTCTCCTCCTGTGGGGTGGAGGGATTGCGGTAACGGGTGAGAAACGACTCGAATTCCGCTTCACCGCCGGTGGTGGCCACAATGTCGAGAATGGTCGACTCGGTGTCGGGGTGGAGTGCCACGGTGGCCGCTGCCGAGAACCGACGCTGGGCTTCGGTCCGCACCGCCGGCTCGGCCCCGATCGTCCCGAGCACCCGGAGCAACGATGCCCGAAGGGACGGGATGCGCTCCGAATCATCTGGCCGTGGATCCCACCCGAGTTCGGCGGCCAAGGGGCCGAACAAGGCACGGATCGCCCCCTGGAGGACCGGACGGTCCGTATCGGGGATCACTCGATCGGCCATGCCTACGGCTTCGAGGATGACCGACCAGACGCTCGGATCCCTTTCACCCGAATCGGCCAGGGCGCGGGCCAGGCGCAACACGTCGGCAAGTGGTCCCTGTCCGGACAATGCCGCCGCCCAGGCATCGGAGACCAAGTTGTATCGCTCCAGGGGGGAAAGGTCACCCAGGCCGGCGGCCAGGCGCTCCACCGTGGCCGATGGGTAGGACACCCGATAGAAACCAGATCCACCCGCGTTGACCAGTCGATCGCCGCCGGTGCCGGTCGCTCCGGTGCCGGTCGCTCCGGTACCGGTCCTGTCCAAGAGGACCGGTAAGAGATCATGGCCGTCTCCAGACAGGGAACGCGACACCACGGGAATCTTCCACGCCGAGCCGATGGCTCCTCCCGGATCGCCACGGTAGGAGAAGGGGGTCTGGGAGAGGCTTCCGTCCTCACCCACCCGGACCAGGGGATAGCCGCCTTGGTTGATCCAGGTGTCCATGATGTCGCGTACCGGGCGCCCGCTGGCGCGCTCGAGGGCGTCCCACAGGTCGGAGGTCTCGGTGTTGGAGTGGCTATGGGTGGTCAAGTAGTCGCGGATGCCGTCCCGGAAGACGTCGGGGCCCACGAACTGCTCGAGCATGCGGAGCACGCTCCCACCCTTTTGATAGGTGAGCACGTCGAACATGCCCTGGGCCTCCTCGGGCCTCCCGACCGGGAATTCCACCGGCCGGGTGGCATGGAGACCGTCGACGGCCATGGCCGCCTCGCGTTCGACGCCGAAGCTGACCCAGCGTTGCCACTCGGGACGGAAGGCGTCGACGGCAAGCACTTCCATGAACGTGGCGAATGCCTCGTTCAGCCAGATGCCGTTCCACCACTTCATGGTGACCAGGTCCCCGAACCACATGTGGGCGATCTCGTGGCAGACCACGTCTGCCACCCGCTCGAGTTCGGTGCGGGCCGCTTGGGCCGGATCCACAAGTAGTGCCGACTCCCGGAACGTCACGCAGCCCAGGTTCTCCATGGCACCGAAGGCGAAGTCGGGGATTGCCACCAGATCGAGCTTGTCGGTCGGATAGGGGATACCGAAGTACTCGGTGAAGAATCGGAGGGCGTGGGCTCCCACCTCCAGGGCGAACGGGGCGAGATGGGCCTTGCCGGGAGGGTGCACGATGCGCAGGGGCACGCCGTTCACATCCACCGGCTCGGTGGCCTCGAGGGGGCCGACAATGAAAGCCACCAGGTAGGTGGACATCACCATGGTGGGGGCGAACCGGACCACCTTCTTCCCTCCGGGAGCAGCGGTCTCCTCGACGACCGGTGCGTTGGAGTAGGCAGCCAGGTTCTCGTCGACCACCAGGGTCACCCCAAAGGTGGCTTTGCGATCGGGCTCGTCCCAGCAGGGGAAGGCCCGACGGGCATCGGTGGCCTCCATTTGGGTGGTGGCGATCACGTGCTCGACGTCGGCCTCATCGGTGAAGGTGGATCGATAGAACCCGTGAAGCTTGTCGTTGAGGATTCCGACGAAGGTGAGATGCAGCGTGGCCGACCCGGGTTCCAGCGGCTCACCGAAGGTGAGGGTGGCTCGCTCCTCCTCTTCATCGAGGTCGATGGCCGTCGGACTCAGCGCATTCCCGGCGGGGTTGCCCGGGGTCAGCTCGGCCAAGGTGATGTCGAGCTCGGCGGCGTTCAGGGTGATGGTGTCGACAGCTTCGTGGATGGTCACGTCGATCTCCACGTCACCGGCAAAGGTGGCCGCATCGAGGTCTGGGGTCAGCACCAACCGGTACCGGTGGGGCTCGACAGTGGTGGACAGGCGGTAGGCGGATGGGTCAGCTGTCGTTGCACTCATTGCGGGCAGGCTACCGTCGCACCGTGCAGAACGAACACGACAACACCCCTGATAAGGAAGCCGGGACCTCTGAGGTCGAGTACCGCGAGGGCCCGACTCTCGATGTGGTGGCCATCGGCAACGCGCTGGTCGACGTGTTGGCGTTGGCCAAGGACGCCGATCTCACCCAGCTCGGACTTGTGAAGGGCACCATGGCGCTGGTGGATCTGGCCCGGTCGGAAGCCATCTATGCCACGCTCGGACCCACAACGGAGGCATCGGGCGGTTCGGCCGCCAACACGATGGCCGGGGTGGCCGCCCTCGGTGGCCGGGCGGCGTTTCTGGGCCGGGTGGCGGACGATCAACTCGGGCTGGCGTTTACTCACGACATCCGCTCCATCGGCGTGGCCTTCGACCCCACACCGACCAAGTCGGTGGCCGGGAGTGCAGTGACCGGGCACTGCCTGGTGCTGGTTACCGACGACGCAGAGCGCACCATGGCCACTCATTTGGGGGTGGCATCCGACTTCGGACCCGGCGACCTCCACAGTGCCCACCTGTCCTCCGCCCACGTGCTCTATCTCGAGGGATACCTGTGGGATCAGCCGGCGGCCAAGGCTGGGATGCGGGAGGCCATCGACATCGCCCACACCCATGACGCCGCGGTTGCCCTCTCGCTGTCCGACCCGTTCTGCGTCCAGAGTCACCGGGCCGAGTTCCTCGAGCTCCTCAACGGCGACCTCGACATGCTGTTCGCCAATGAACAAGAGATCACCCTGCTGTTCGGGGCGGCGGAATTCGACACGGCCGTCGAGGCTGTTGCCGAGACGGGCATACTGGCGGTGCTCACGCGCGGGTCGGCCGGCTGTGTGGTGGTCACCGCGTCAGGGCCGGTCGCAGTCCCCGCCGCCCCGGTCGATCGGGTGGTCGACACCACCGGAGCCGGTGACCTGTTTGCCGCGGGTTTCCTCTACGGGATCACCAATGGGCTGTCCCCGGAAGCATCGGCTCGCTTGGGTGGGTTGTGCGCCGCGGAGGTCATCTCCCACGTCGGGGCCCGGCCTCTGGCCAACCTGGCGGACTTGGCGGCAGCGGCGGGACTGTTCGGCTGAACGGTGAGGTTGCCTAGCTTGACTCCGTACGGCCGACTCGTCCCGTAAGGTTCCGGCACCGGCTACCCCTGCGGCATTTCGACCGGGCGGAAGACGAAGGGGAGATCGCCGATGCGTATAAGCACCGAGGCGACTGCCTGCCCGAGAGGCGCCAGGGCGCCATCAAGTTGCGTCGGGTCTTCGAGGATGGACTCCTCGATGGCACACGACCCCTCGTAGGAAACCTCAATGGCGTACTCCGGCCCACCCGGGCCCTCGACCACGACCTGTTCGATGGTGGTGGCACCCCGGTTCAGCGGCTGGTCGCCCAGTACTTCGAGGTGGCGCGGAACCACATCGAGGAGCAGGCCCGGTTCGGGGGCCTCGTCCAGCCCCTGCACCCGGAAGGCGATTTCCACCAACAGTTCGGGGAGTTCGTCGGAGTCGTCGTCGATGGCCCAACTCCGGTAAGCGGTTTGGCTCCAGGTGGGCCAGTCGAAGCTGGTGTCGACACGGATACGCGCCGGGCGCGGCTCCCCGGGCAGGCTGTAGGACGTTTCGAAACTGACATCCCCGAGGAAGACGTCGACCTGAAACCGTTCCTCGACGGCTTGGCGCTGGAGCAGCGCTGCCTCGAACGATCGACGGTGGGAAGTAACGATTTGGGCGAATACATGGTCGAGCATGGCGGGGCAGAGGCTACCGTTCTTCCGTGGACGACTTACCCGATCCAAGCCGGCAATCTCCCTGGATGCTCCGGCGGGTCATCTCTTACGCCCACCAGGGCGGGGCATGGGAGGGCCCGTCGTCGACGCTCTATGCAATCCGGGCCGCCCTGGCGGCCGGGGCCACCGGCATCGAACTCGACGTGCACGCCACTTCAGATGGCCATCTGGTGGTTGGTCACGATCCGAGTGTCGACCGCACCACCAACGGTTCGGGAAACCTTGCCGACCTCACCCTGGCCGAGGTGCGCACACTCGACAATGCCTATTGGTGGGCACCCGGTGCCGATGTGTCACCCGGGTTGGAGCCGGGCAGCTACCCCTTTCGTGGCCGGGCTCCGGATGATCCTGCCTTCGGGGTCGCCACTTTGGAGGAAGTGCTCGAAGAATTCCCGGGAGTGGTGCTCAACCTCGACATCAAACAGACTGCCCCGATGGTGGCACCCTACGAGGAGGCGTTGGCCGTAATGCTGAAGCGTTTCGGGCGAGGTGACGACGTGATCGTGGCGTCGTTTCTGGACAGTGCCACCGACTCGTTTTCATCGTTTGCGCCCGACATCCCTACGTCTGCCGGCACCATGGCGGTGGCTGCCTTCTTTCAGGCGGTGAGGGCGGGTGACGACCCGCCGCTGATGCGGCACGTGGCCTTACAGGTGCCCCCCTCCTACGGTGAGCTGACACTGGTTGACCAAAGGTTCGTCGAAGTGGCCCACCGGGAGGGCCTGGCGGTCCACGCGTGGACCATCGAAGAAGAGTCAGAGATGCACCGCTTGTGCGCCCTGGGGGTCGACGGCATCGTCACTGATCGACCTACCGCCTTGGTCGAGGTACTCAACGCCCGCCATGAAGCGTGGCGCCCAGGGACGGAAGAAGTGTGAACGTCGGAGTCAGACAGATGAGCCGGAAAGGCTCAGCCCCGACCGCAGTTCGGCTTCTTGCCGTGGTTGGCCTTCTTTTTGGCGCGCAGCTTGCGTTTGTTGGTTCGCTTGGACACAGTTTGAAGATGTTAGTCGGGATACAGGCCGCTGAGCCAACGGGCGGCCACTTGTGACCTGGTTGTTGTGCGAAGGAGATGTGTTGGCGACTGCGGAGGTGGCATCGAACTTTGGCCAGCGATCCAAGGGCCTTCTCGGGCGGACCGCCTACGAAGGGGCCATGGTGCTTCCCCACACCCGGGCCGTGCATACGTTGGGGATGAAATTCGGGATCGACGTGGCCTTCTGCGACAAGGAGATGGTGGTGGTTGGTGTCACCACGTTGGCACCTTGGCGGATGTCATTGCCCCGCCGGGGGGGTCGTTCGGTGATCGAAGCGCAAGCCGGGGCATTCGAACGATGGGGGCTCCGGGTCGGCGACCACCTGGAGCTCCGGTGATGATCGACCCGGAGATCCTCGAAGAGCTCGAGGGTTGGGAGGACGACGCCGACGACGCCGACGACGCCGACGACGGGTGGACGGTTTCAGGCGGGGAGGGGTCGGTGGGGCAGGGGAGTGCTGCAACCGGGGCTCTGGTCCTCGTCGGAACCCCCATCGGCAACCTGGGTGACCTGTCGCCGAGGGCCGTCGACGTTCTGTCCAATGCCAACGTCATCTACTGCGAGGACACCCGGCACTCCCGGAAACTGCTGACTCACGCCGGTATCTCGGGGGTAAGGCTCCGTTCCCTCCACGGGCACAATGAAGTTGACCGGATCGACGAAGTGATTGCGTCGGTTGCCGGAGGCCGGACGGTGGCGGTGGTCAGTGATGCCGGCATGCCCGGGATCTCCGACCCCGGGAGTCGGGTTGTGGCCGCGGTCGCAGCAGCCGGCCTGACCATCTCGGTGATTCCCGGGCCTTCGGCTGGCCTGGCTGCACTGGTGGCCAGCGGATTGTCCACCGAGCGATTCTGTTTCGAGGGGTTCCTCCCTCGGTCGGGGAAGGAGCGGCGAAGTCGACTGACGGCGGTGGCCGAGGAGTCTCGCACCACCGTGCTGTACGAAGCGCCGGGTCGCCTGGCCGCCACCTTGGCTGACTTGGCCCGCCAGTGTGGTGACGACCGTGAGGTAGCGGTGGCCCGAGAACTGACCAAGCTCCACGAGGAAATCTGGCGCGGCACGGCTGCCGGAGCGGCATCATGGGCATCGTCAATGGCAGTACGGGGAGAAGTGGTCATTGTGCTGGCCGGTGCTCCTGACGTGGAGGTGAACGAGGTTGGAGACGGGCCTCTGATCGAGGCTCTGGAAGCCCGTCTCGCTGCCGGCGAGAGAACCCGAGGGGCGGTCGATGCGGTGGTGGCCGAGTTCGGAATCGCCCGGCGGCGGGTGTACGCCCTGGCCCTCGCCGTCCGGAATGACGACCCGAGCCCCGGTGCTCCACCTGAGGGGACAAGATAGCGGTCGCGGGTTGGGCTGACCGAGAGGGACTGTGATGTTCGGACGAACTGAATCGGACAAGGAGCGGGCGCCAGGGATCGGACCCGATGACGTCGCCGAAGGATTCGACAGCGCCGCCTTCGCTGCCGGCTGCTTCTGGGGCGTTGAGGAGTTCTTCCGGGCCATACCCGGGGTGGTGGATGCCATCTCCGGATACGAGGGAGGTGAGGTCGACCACCCGTCCTACGAGCAGGTGTGTTCGGGCCGAACCGGGCACGCGGAAGCGGTGCTGGTGACCTTCGACCCGGGTCAGGTCTCGTTCGAGACCCTTCTCGAGGAGTTCTGGCGGCACCACGACCCCACCACCCTCAACCGGCAGGGCCCCGATCACGGCACCCAGTACCGTTCGGCTGTCTTTGCTCGCAACAAAGCACAGGAGAATGCGGCACGGACCTCCCTCGACGAGTATCAGGCGCGATTCAAGCGGCCCATCGTGACCGAAATAGTGCCGGCGAGCACCTTCTGGCCCGCCGAGGAGTACCACCAGCGCTTTTCCGAGCGGACCGGGCGTGGTGGTTGCCACGTAGCAAACTGGTGACCCCATAGCTGACGGAACCGACCGACAGCGCTACACCGGTACACCGCTCCACACCTCCACCTCGGTGATGCGGTCGGCGACCGGGGGCGGGATCGGTACGCTACTGGGCAGTGTCCCGCTACTACGTCACCACCCCGATCTACTACGTCAACGACGCGCCCCACGTCGGCCACGCCTATGCCACCGTCAATGCCGATGCACTGGCCCGCTGGCACCGGCTGATCGGCGACGACGTCTTCTTTCTCACCGGTACCGATGAGCACGGCCAGAAAGTGGCACGGGCGGCTGAAGAACACGGCGTCACCCCCACGGAGTGGACCGATCAGCTGTCACCGCGATTCGCGGCGGCATGGGCAGACCTCAACATCTCCAACGACGACTTCATCCGGACGACGGAGGCCCGGCATCATCGGGCCGTGCAGCAGTTTCTGACCAAAATCCATGAGAACGGGTGGATCGTCAAGGACACCTACAGTGGTCTCTACTGCGTACCGTGCGAGCAGTACTACAACGAAGAAGACCTGGTCAACGGCACTCTCTGCCCGATCCACCTTCGCCCGGTGGAGCTTCTCGAGGAAGACAACTACTTCTTTCGGCTCAGTGCCTTCGAACAGCGGCTGATCGACTGGTATGAGGCGAACCCAGAGGCGGTGGTCCCCGAATCGAAGCGAAACGAGGCGCTGAGCTTCATCAAAGGAGGCTTACGGGACATCTCCATCACCCGGACCTCCATCGACTGGGGTGTCCTGGTCCCGTGGGACGAGCAACACGTCTTCTATGTCTGGTATGACGCGCTGGTCAACTATCTGACTGCCATCGGGTATGGCCAGGACATGGAGCGGTTCGAGCAGTGGTGGCCATCGGTTCACCATCTGATCGGCAAGGAGATCATCCGGTTCCACTGCGTGTGGTGGCCCGCCATGTGCATGGCCGCCGGCATCGACCCTCCGGCGCACGTGCAGGTCCACGGATGGTTACTGGTCAGCGGCGTCAAGATGTCGAAATCCAGCCTCAACAAGATCTCTCCCGACGAGCTCACCGCCGAATTCGGTGTTGATGCGGTGCGCTATCACCTCCTGAGAGATACTCCGTTGGGGTTGGACGGGGACTTCTCAGCCGAAGGGATAACCAGTCGTTACAACGCCGACCTGGCCAACAATCTGGGGAACCTCTTGTCGCGGGTAGCCACGGTGGTCGGATCCAAATGCGGAGGAGTGGGTCCCGCTCCGGACCCCGAGAGTCGTCTGGCATCGGTGGCGGTCGAAGTGGTCTCCGAGGTGACCGAGGCGTGGAACGCCGGGCAACCCAATCTTGGCCTCGAAGCGACCTGGAGACTCCTACGGGAGACCAACGCCGAGTTGGAGACCGCCGAGCCGTGGAAGGCCGACCCCGGCCCGGGTGTCGATGCAGTGTTGGGCAGCGCCCTCGAGGTCCTCCGCCTGGTGTCGGTCCTGGTTGTGCCGGCAATGCCCGCCACCGCCGAGCACATATGGCGACGGATCGGACTCAGCGGATCCCCGGCTGATCAGCGCCTGCCCGGGGCAGCCGTTTGGGGAGGCTATCCCGGGGGCCTGGACGTGGAGAAGGGTGCCCCGCTCTTTCCACGCCGGAAATGAGCATCACCGGGGAGAATCTGGGTGCCACGGGCGGCGACGGCCAACAGGACGGTCGACCCAACGATGCCGTTGTCGAGTGGTTTGACTCGCACTGCCATCTTCAATCGGACCTCCTCGCAGACGAAGATGGGGCCGGGGGTCAAGAGGCGGAGACCCATCGAGAGCCTCATGCCACCCGACTGGCCGCGACCATTGCGCGAGCATCGGAAGCCGGGGTTACCCGGATGGTCTGCGTGGGAACTGACGCCGCCACCTCCCGAGAGGCAGTGGATCTGGCCCGGAGAATGGCCCGAGCCGATTCGGTGGCCACGGCTGAGGGGGTCCAGATGTGGGCAACCGTTGGGCTTCATCCTCACGATGCCATCAACGGGGT
>JADGOI010000106.1 GCA_017883075.1 Acidimicrobiales bacterium | reverse complement strand
GCCGTCATGAAATGCCATTGGTTCTCGTTGGCCCGCGTGTTGTGATTCAAACTTCAGGCGAACATGGGTTGCCAGCACCGAGCATCGCTACACGAGTCATTGGGGCCTCCCTTGGCGTTGAGACACACCGTCTGCTGCCCCACAGGCGCCGGATGTTTGCCTCATGTGACCCTCGGCCTGATGACTCCGGGAGCGGGTCCTCTGCCCGCGCCCAGGTCACGGCGATCAGGTCCCGTCGAGTGCGTCGATCACTGCCGCAAGCTGGGCCGCTGCCTCGTCGGCAAGCTCGGCGAACTCATCGCCGGGCATGAGTTCCCGAGGGTCGGCGATCACCACATGGGTGCCGCCGCCGACCGTTTCGAGCACGACGTTGCAGGGCAGCAGCAGGCTCACAGCCGGATCGATCAGCAGGGCGCGATAGGCGAAGCCCGGGTTGCAGGCTCCCAGGATCTTGAGTGGTGCCCGGTCAACGCCGAGCTTGTCCTTGAGAGTGGCGGCCACGTCGATCTCGGTGAGCACGCCGAAGCCCTGATCCTTGAGGGCGGCACGGACTGCTGATTCCGCTTCTCCGAGCGGCAGGTCGATGGTGGTCTCGATTGCAGTCACCATCGGCTCCTCATGCCAGCTTCATGAACATGCGCTGGACTTCATCGATGGCATACCCGTCGGCAGCGGCTTCCTCCGGGTGCTCGAGGCAGAAAGTCAACCCCGACGCCACCAGCTTGAACCCGGCCTGCTCCAGTGCCTTGGTTGCCGCTGACAGCTGTGCGACAACGTCTCGGCACTCCCGACCCTCCTCCAACATGCGTTCGACCCCTTGGACTTGGCCTGCCGCGCGCCGCAGCCTCTTTCGAAGGTCGGCCACGACATCTTCAGGTAGTTCCATCCCTTGTTCCTCTCTCGTTCGACCCAAATTGCCCGCCGTTGACTGTCCTCACCGTCAGCGGCCTTCCCGCCCGACGGCATGCGGCGATTGCTGCGCCGACAGTGCGCCGGTTCATCATGCGCTCTGCTCCGCCCGATGGGCCCCCATTTCCTGACGCACTTCGGCCATATCGAGTTCGGCGGCGCGGGCGATCAGCTCATCGAGCGATTCGGCAGGGACAGCACCGGGCTGTGAATAGACGATCAGCTGATCCCGAAGAATCATGAGTGTGGGGATCGATTGGATGCCGAACGAGCCGGCCAGATCGAACTGGGCCTCGGTGTCGACCTTGCCGAACACAATGCCGGGGTGCTGCTCGGACGCGGCCTCGAAGATGGGGCCGAACACGCGGCAGGGACCGCACCACGAGGCCCAGAAGTCGACGAGCACCGTCGCATTCGACGACACCACCTCGTCGAAGTTCTCCAAGGTCAGATCAACTGTTGTCATCGTTCACTCCTCTCTACGGACTTGTACTCAGTGTAACCCGTATACCGGGCGGGGTATTCGGCCATTCACAAATTGGGCATTGCGCATACCCCACCCCGTATGGTTTACTGAGGCAATGGTTCGTCTCCCGACCTCATCGACGGCCGTCGCCAATGATCCGGCCCGCCCCGACGAAAACGCTTCCCGATGGGCAACCGATGGCACTCCACCGCCAGGCGGTGCCGGTCCGCTCGGGAGACTTGGCCGATGGTCGGCGTCTCATCGGGGAACGACCTGTCACAATATCGACCAATAAGGAGCAGGGAAATGGGAAGTGCAAAAGAAGTCTTGGACGAACTGCGGGCGCCAACCCGTGAGCTGCGCAAGGCTGCGCCTGATGCGTGGGCCGGCTTTGCCCAGATGCACGACGCCGCCATGGCCGACGGTGCCCTCAGCCGTCGGATCAAGGAGCTGATGGCGCTGGTGCTCGCCGTGGTGAAGCAGTGCGACGGGTGCATCGCTGCCCACGCCAAGGCAGCCGCCCTACATGGGGCGACGCCCGAGGAGGTGGCAGAATCGCTGTCCGTGGCCCTGCTCATGGATGGGGGCACCGCCACTGTCTATGGACCCCGGGCCTGGGCCGCCTACCAGGAGTTCTCGGCTTCCCAGCCGGAGTGATGCAGGATTCGGCCCCGGAGGTGCCCCCCGGAGCGTCGGGGGGTGAGCCGCCCCTGTCGGAGGCCGAATTCCGCTCCATCTATTCCAGGGTCCCTCGCCTGACGGTGGAGGTGGTGGTCGAGTCCTCCCAGGGGATCTTGCTCACTCGACGCGAGACCGGGCCGTGCGCGGGCCTGTGGCACATCCCCGGTGGCACCGTGCGGTTCGGGGAGCCACTGATCGCCGCCGTCAAGCGGGTCGCCGCCACCGAGCTCGGGCTCGAGGCCCCGGTGGGGCCGTTCCTGGGCTACATCGAATACCCGAGCCACCATCTGAACGGTTTGGACTCCCCGGTCGGGTTGGCCTTCTTGAGCCACGTCGAAGAAGATCAGCTCACCACCATCGCCGACCGGCGATCGTGGTTCGCCGTGCTACCGGACCGCATGCACACCGAGCAGCATGACTTCCTCCTCGAGCACCGGCTGGTGCGTCCATAGCACCAGGTCACGACCGGGCACCGTCCACTCATGGAACCGACCCCGCCCATGATCCGAATCCTCGCGACGGCCGCCGGCTCCCGTCCGATCCGGCAGATCCGCTCCCGAGGGCGGCGACCCACACCGCGGCACCCATCAACGAGCGAGCCAGCGGAATGCCTCCCGATTGCCCTGCAGCTCCAGGCGACGCCAGAGCACGGGGTTCTCACTGGCTTGGCTGGCATGGCATCGAATCGCCCGATGCTGGCGAACGCGGTCGATCTCGACGACCATGTCGATGTCCTCGGTTCGGCGCCCGACGAAGGACGTCCCGAACTCATCGTTGAGCCGAGCGGCGACCGCTTCAGAAAGGGTCCAGGCCAGCACCGGGATGTCGAGGTCACCGGCGACAGCAGTGGCAACCTCGGTAGCCCGAACATGATCGGAGTGTCCGGTGATCCCGCCCTCATCGAACACCAGAAGGAGACTCGCACCAACCAGCTCCACGACACCGCGGAGCTCAGAGGACAGCAGCTCGATCGGTACGTCGCTGAGCCGGCCATCCGGGTGCTCGAGAAGGCGGACCGACGCCACCCCGAGTTCATCGGCGGCCACAGCCAATTCCTTCTCCCGGAGCCGATGCAGATTGCCGTCGGCAGTTCCGAGGGTGGAGGCCTCGCCGTGGGTGAAGCACACGACGGAGGTGCGGGTGCCCTGCTCGGCCCACGAGCTCAGCGCCGCCCCCAAGCCGAAACTCTCATCGTCAGGATGAGCGCAAACGGCGAGCACCGACACCGTCGGAGGCAGGTGATTCTCGGCGACACCATTGAACTCCATGCCGGGTCCTCCTCGACTGCTCTTGGTGGAACGAGATGCTGCAGGTTTCAGCTCTCGTTGGCCAGCCCACTGGTAGTTGCATCACTCCGCGCTGGCCGCTTCGCCCTGACCAGGGTGTCGATCGCCTCCTTAGGCCCCAGATCGGTGTCGACAACCCGGACCACCTGGTCGGCACGCTGCACCGTCAAGCCGGCCGCAACAGCGACGTCGGTGACGTCGGTGACGCTGTAGAGAACGTCGGCATTGGGCGGACCACCGAAGCCCCTGGTCAGATTGTCATGATCGTGGGCCACGACCAGCAGCGTGCCCCCGGGCGCCAGGGCCGATGCCGCCACCTCGAGCGCCGCGGAGCGTTCCGGTTGTGGCAACTGGAGATAGAAGACGGCGACCAGGTCGAATCCCTCCGGCGGGGGTGTCCACTCCGTCACCGCGGACTCGACCCAGGTGACCTCGACGTTCGCCAGTTCGGCGAGCCGCCGGCCTTTTGCCAGGCCGACCGGCGAGAAGTCCACTCCGGTCACCTGCCAACCCTGGTCGGCGAGCCATACCGCGTTGCGGCCCTCACCGCAGGCAAGGTCTGCCGCCCGACCGGGCGGGAGGCCGGCTACCTCAGAAACGAGGAACTGATTGGGGCTACTCGTCCACACAAACTCGGTTCCGCCGTAGCGCTCATCCCACTGCTGTCGATCCACCGATCAGGCACCCGGCGAGCCGGTTGCACGCAGCGGCAGGTGAAACAGCCGAGCGAGGAGACACGAGCCCAGCGCGCCGGCCGCCAGTGGCACAGGTCCGACGATCGCCAGTGCTGACCATCCCGCGCCCAGAACCAATCCGATGGCAATCATGGCCGGTCCAACGACAATCCGGACCGCCCGGCCGGCGCTGCCGTTCACGAAGGTCACGTCAGTCTCCTTTGCCCTAGCCATATACCCGGGGGCACAGTCACGGTACAACCGTTCGGCCACGGTCCTGTTCCCATGCGCAGCGCGGCTTGGCCCGAGGGGAACAGGCAGCGGTGTAGTCAGCACCACCGAGCGCCTGGACCTTGCGACGACCCACCGCCCGAAAGGCCAAAGAGGGGACCAAGGACCCTACTCACCAGCGCGGTGATATCCCACGATGGGATCGTGACCAAGCGAATCGTGATGCTCGGCGGTGGCACCGGAGGCACCCTCAGCGCGAACCGCCTGCGGCGGATCTACCCCAGAGAGGACATCGAGATCGTCGTCGTCGATCAGAACGACGACCATGTCTACCAACCGGGACTGCTGTTCGTTCCCTTCGGATTGGCGCACTCGGAGGAGATCATCCGGTCCCGGCGTCACCAACTACATAAGGACATCGAGTTCCGCCAGGTCTCCATCGAGCGTGTTGACCTGGATGCGGACATCGTGCACCTGGGAGACGGCACGGAGCTCGGCTACGACGTGCTGGTCATCGCCACAGGATCCATCCTGGTCGAGGATGAGACCGAGGGTCTCACCGGGCCGGGATGGATGGAGAAGGTCTTCACCTTCTATGACGTCGCTGGAGCTGCCGCCCTGCACGACGCCCTCGAGGTCTTCGATGGTGGGCGCCTGGTGGTCAACGTGGTCGACATGCCCATCAAGTGCCCGGTTGCCCCTCTTGAATTCTGTTTTCTGGCGGACTGGTTCTTCCAACAGGTCGGCATCCGTGAGCGGGTCGAACTCACCTACGTGACCCCGCTTGACGGTGCCTTCACCAAGCCGGTGGCGTCCCAGAGGTTGGCGGGGCTGCTCGAGGAGAAGGGCGTGGCGCTCGTGACCGAGTTCAACACGGGTGAGGTCGACGGGCCCGGCGGGCGCCTGGTGTCCTACGACCAGCGCGAGGTCGGCTTCGACCTGGCCGTGGTCGTGCCCCTGCACGGAGGTGCCAGCTACGTGGCGAGATCTCCGGGCCTCGGGGACGAGCTGGGATTCGTGTCGGTTGACGAGCACACACTGCAGTCCGCCGCCAAGCCCAACGTCTTCGCCATCGGTGACGCCGCCGGCATCCCCACCTCGAAGGCAGGGTCGGTCACCCACTTCGAAGGTGAGGTCCTGGTCGAGAACATCCGGCGATTCCTGGCCGACGAGCCCCTCGACGGAAGCTACGACGGGCACGCCAACTGCTTCATCGAGACCGGGTTCGGCAAGGCCCTCCTGATCGACTTCAACTACGACACCGAGCCGCTGCCCGGGCACTTCCCCGCCTCGGTGGGTTTGCCGCTCCTGAAGGAGTCCCGCCTCAACCACCTTGGCAAGCTGATGTTCCAATCGCTCTATTGGCACAGCCTGCTCCCGGGCCGTGACCTCCCCGGTGTCGGCTCGGCGATGCCGGCCCGGGGCAAGGACATCGAGGGCGCTCGATGAGACTGCTCACCACCCAATCGACCAACGGATAAGGAGCCGGCCATGCCCATTGCCACCTACGCCGGAATGGCGGTCACGATCAACGACGAAGGGTTCTTCGAGGACCCCGGTCAATGGACCGAAGCCATGGCACCTGAGATCGCCCGGGCCCAAGGTATCGACGAACTCACCGAGCCGCACTGGCAGGTCATCAAGTTCATGCGGACCGAGTTCGCGGAGAAGGGAACCGGGCCGACCGTTCGTGTGCTCGGCAAGACCTCGGGGGTATCGGTGAAGGAGCTGTACCAGCTGTTCCCCAAAGGCCCGGCCAAGATGGCCGCAAAGATTGCCGGCATTCCCAAGCCACGCGGCTGCATCTAGCCGACCATCACGTCACTGACCACAAAGGAGGATGCATCATGAGCGATCCGATCCAAAAGGTGTCGATCATCGTCTCGAAGGGCTCACTGGAAGGTGTCTATCCGGCACTGATCATGGCAAACGGTGCCCGCGCCGAAGGGATCGAGGCCAACTTGTTCTTCACCTTCTTCGGCCTCGATGTCGTGCATCGCTCCACGGTCGACCACATCAAGGTGGCCACCGTGGGCAACCCCGGGCTGCACTTGGCCACAATGGCCGGTGGTCTACCCGGTGTGTCCTCGGTGATGACCCACTACCTCGAGAAGAAGATGGAGAAGCTCGACATTCCCCCCATCCATGAGTTCGTCGAGATGATCGCGGACACCGGTGCCGGGATCTACGCCTGCAAGGCGTCGACGGATCTGTTCGAGCTCACCAGGGACGACCTGATCGAACAGGTCATGGACATCATCACCGTCGGTGAGTTCTACGCAATGGCCGCCGGCGGCGAGATCATCTTCACGTAGTGCCCTTGAGGATTCGCGCCGCGCCGGCCGAACCACGTCCTTCGGGCCGCAACCGTTCCCGGTTGACAGGTCCCTGGCAACGCCGCCTCGATATCCTGGCAACATGGGCTTCTACCGAGAGCGGATTCTCCCCAGGCTGGTGGATCGGGCGTGCGGTACGGCCGGACTGCGCCGGTGGCGGGCCGAGGTGACCGCCGGGCTGTCGGGACGGGTCCTCGAGATCGGGTTCGGTTCGGGCCTCAATGTCGACTACTACCCATCGTCCATAGAACGGGTCCTCGCCGTCGAGCCCTCCGCCACAGCCTTCCGGATTGCGGGGAAGCGCATCAGACGGACAGCAGTCGCCATCGAGCGGGTCGGACTCGACGGCCAGTCGATTCCCCTCCCCGATGACAGCTGTGACAACGCTTTGTGCACCTTCGCCCTGTGCACGATTCCCGATCCCGACGCCGCGCTTGCCGAGGTGCGGCGTGTGCTTCGCCCCGGGGGCCGGTTCCACTTCCTCGAACATGGCCTTGCCCCCGATCCCGGTGTGGAGACATGGCAGCGCCGGTTCGAGCCCCTGCAGCGTCGGCTGGCTGATGGCTGCCACCTCACCCGGAACCCCGTTTCCCTGGTGCAAAGCGCCGGCTTCGTCATCGAGGACGTGGCGCAGCAGTACGGCATCGGCCCGAAACCCTGGAGTTGGTTCACCCGGGGGGTCGCGGTCAATCCCGGATAGCACTGGCCCGTGGTTACAACGATGGGTCACCGAGGGTCAGGGCGGCGGCACCGGTCGTGATCGCCTCGTAGAGCGAACGGAGTCCCTCGGGGATCCGCACTGCATCTTCGACGAGCGGCGAAGGGTCGAGCTGACGAAGTACCAGATCGGGAGCGACGGCCAGGCGTGGTCGAATCTCGATGGCTCCCAAATCCACATCACCTCCCCACAGGAACATCGGGTCCGCCTGCTGCTGGGCGTCGATGCGCCCGGGATCAGCCACGGGCCACCCAAACCTCCCGGCGTCAGGAACCTCGGTCACCGGGTCCGAGTTGGGTCCATCGCTTGAATCCGAGCCACGTCGCCGGGCCCTCAGGCTGGTGAGGAGTTCTTCCTTGCTTCGGCCGCGCCAGGCAAAAATGAGAAAAGGATCGCGATCGAAGGCTTCCGCCAGCAAGAAGAAGACCGCGGCAATGTGCTTGCACGGGTTCTCCCAGTCCGGGCACGAGCATGCCGAATCGAGCTCATTTGCCGACGCCGGGAACAGCGAAACCGACGAGCTCGCGAATGCCTTCTCGATCTCCTCGGGCATCTCGTCAGCCAGGAGCATGGCCACAAAGATCGCGCTCGACGCCATGACGGCTTCAACCGCATCCCACTCGGCCGTGGTGAGGGCGTTGGTCTCGATGAAGACCCGGTACGGCTTGGCCCGCGAACCTTGTACCGATGCGGTGATCCGACCTGGAGAGATCTCCATGCCGAGGACCTGGCCAGCGCGGGCGTACCGCTTCCCGCGCTGGAGGCGGCTCCCGATGCCAAACGACTCGAGCACGGCGATGAAGTGTTGCGACCACCAGGTGTCACCGATCCGCCCGCGCTGGCTGCGCGCCTGCAGGCCTCCCTCGACCGCGATCGGCGTAGAGGGAGGTGGCCACCATCCATCGACTTCTCGCCCGGATCGGCCTGCTGGACGTCGGGGCGGCATCAGTCATCTCCCACGGCGTCGGCCGACAGGGCGACAACTTCACGGAGCTGCTCGGTGGACATTTCGGTGATCCAGCCCTCACCGGCCCCGACGATCCGTTCCGCCAGAGCGCCCTTCCTCTCGATCATGGCATCGATGCGTTCCTCGAGGGTCCCACCACACACGAATTTTCGAACCTGAACGTTGCGATGTTGGCCGATCCGGAAGGCCCGATCGGTCGCCTGGTTCTCCACCGCAGGGTTCCACCACCTGTCGAAGTGCACCACGTGGGTCGCCGCCGTCAGGTTCAGACCTGTGCCTCCGGCTTTCAGCGACAGCAGAAACACCGGTGGGCCATCGTCACCCTGAAACTGCTCGACCATACTGTCGCGGCTCTTCTTCGAGACCCCGCCGTGGAGCCACAGCACGTCGCAGCCGAGCCGGCGGCGAAGGTGGCGTTCGAGCATGCTCCCCATCTCCGTGAACTGAGTGAAGACGAGGGCACGGTCGCCCTCTGCTACCGCTTCTTCGAGCACCTCGACCAGCCGCATCAGCTTGCCCGACCGCCCGGCAAGCGACGAGCCGTCGGCCAAGAAGTGCGCCGGATGGTTGCACACCTGCTTCAGCTTCATCATGGTGGCGAGGACAAGGCCACGACGTTCGATGCCGTCGGACTCGTCGATTCTGGCCAGCATGTCATCGACGACGGCCTGGTAGAGGGTGGCCTGCTCGCGGGTCAGGTTGCAGAACTCCTTCATCTCGAGCTTTTCCGGCAGGTCGGCGATGATCGACCGGTCGGTCTTCAGCCGGCGCAGTACAAAGGGACCGGTGATGCGACGGAGGCGGGCCGCGGCCTCATCGTCGCCATCGCGCTCGATGGGTTTGACGAAGCGCTCGCGGAAACCCTTCTCTGAGCCGAGCAGGCCCGGGTTGAGGAACTGCATGATCGACCAGAGCTCGGTCAGGCTGTTCTCCACCGGGGTGCCGGTCAT
>JADGOI010000105.1 GCA_017883075.1 Acidimicrobiales bacterium | reverse complement strand
CCAGATCCGAGCACGCCATGACACCGACATCGAGGTGGTCCGCTTCGCTGAGCACGGTGATGTTGAGCCCCGACCCCTCCATGATCGGTCCCATGGGGAAGATCGCGTGCACCCGGGCGCCGGCACAGTAGAGATCGATCGGAGGGCCCGGCACGTTCGACACGATGAGGTTGACGAGCGGCCGGTGGAACCGGGCCAACCGCAATCCCGAATAGAGCCGTGCGCCGGCAACCATCAGGGGTGGTGCGGCCAGTGCGGTCAGTTGGCGGAGCGACTCGGTGCCGAACGCCGACTGGAGATCCTTCGCGGATCGGGCGCTGTCGTGGACACGCCGGAGCCGTTCCACCGGGTCATCGGGCGCGAGCGGGAGGGTCACCATCATGATCGAGACTTGGTTGCCGAGCTCGCCGCCTGCACCCGGCGCCCTCGCGTTCACCGGCACCGCCGCCACCAGCGGTTGCTCCGGCAAGGGGCCTCGGGCTTCCAGATAGCGGCGGAGGGTGGTTCCTGCCGCAGCGAGCACGACGTCGTTGACCGTCGTGCCGAATGCTCGCCGGATCGTCTTGACCTCGTCCAACCCCACCGTCACCAGGCTCACTGAGCGTGCCGCGCTCGTCGCCCCGTTCAACAGCGTGCGTGGTGCCACCAGCGACATCCCCGACCCCGAGGCGCGCTGGGATGCCCACGTGCGGGCAGAATCGGCGAGACCTCTCGCGGTGCGGGCCAGGGAGGAAGGTACCTCCTTCTGGCGGATGGCGAGCGATCGCATCGCACCTCCGACCAGAGCGGGTGCCGACGGAGGGCGGTCGGGCTCCCAAGGCTCGGACGGCGGGGCCACGGGCTCGGCAACGGGCGTGAGATCGAACAGCGACGTCATCAGCTCGCCGCCCGCAGCACCGTCCATGATGGAGTGATGGAGCTTGGTTACCAGCGCCACCCCACCGTCGGCCATCCCCTCCACCACCCACATCTCCCACAGCGGCCGGTTCCGGTCGAGCGGGAGCGAGGCGACCTGGCCGGTGAACGCCTCGAGGTCGGCCCACGTCACCGGGCGCCGGAGGGGTGCCGCTCGCACGTGGTCACCCAGGTCGAAGCCGGGATCCTCGATCCACAGCGGATGGTCGATGCCCGCCGGCGGGGCCAGCACCCGTCGCCGGAACGGCGGGATGAGGTGGAGGCGCTCCTCGATGACCCGCGTGATCACGTCGATGCCGAACCGCCCCCGCACTCCCGAAGGGTCGAGGAGGACCACCCCGACGACGTGCATGTGGGTCGTTGGTGTCTCGAGGTACAAGAAAGCAGCATCGAGCCCTGACATTTGCTGCATCACGACCCCATCAGAGGTTCCCGCGGACCGCGGCCGTCGTCGCGGTTCTCCGGGCCCATGGATAGTCCGGCTTGCCGCTCGGCGAACGCACCATCTCCGCAACCGTGACGACCTGCCGGGGGATCTTGTAACCGGTGAGGCGGTCGCGGCAGAAGGAGCGGAGCACCGTCACGTCGACGGTCCGGCCGGCGCGGGCCTGGACGACCGCCACGACCCGCTCCCCGAAGTTGTCGTCGTGTACCCCCACGACAACTGCATCGACCACGTCGGGGTGACCTTTCACCGCCGCCTCCACCTCGTCGGCAAAGACCTCTTCCCCCATGGTGTTGATCGACAGCGTTCCCCGGCCCAGCACGGTGATGGTGCCGTCCTCGCCAACCGTCGCCAGGTCGCCAGGGAGGGCCCAGCGCCGCCCGCGGGCCTCGACGAACGTCGAAGCCGTGATGCCCGGATCGCCCAAGTGCCCGATCGGGATGTGGCCGGCGCGAGCCAGCCTGCCAATTGTCGTCGAACCCGGAGCCACGGTCTCGAGGCGGTCATCGAGCACGTCGGTTCGTTCGTCGACCCTCAGTCGCGGCGCGCCGGAGGGATCGTCAGACGGTGCTTCTCCCCCGATCTGCCAGGTCTCCAAGGATCCGAACAGGTCGGCGACGATCCGACCAGGGAGCACCTCGGCCAGCTGTTCCCTGGTCGACGGCGACAGCGCCGCTCCACCTGAACCGACAGCCATCAGCGAGGACAGGTCGTAGCGACCAGGTGCGGCCCGCAGCAGCGCCACCAGCGGCCGGGCCATGGCGTCGCCCACCACCACCAGGGCGTTCACTCCTTCGACGTCCACCAGGCGCCACACCTCTGTCGGATCGAACCGGCCGCCCGGCACCGTGACCACGGTCCCTCCTCCGAACAGGTTGGAAAAAGCAAGCCAGTGCCCACTGGCATGCATGAACGGTGGGATGGCCAAAGTCACGATGCCAGTCGGCAGCACGCGCCCGGGTAGCTCGTCCGGGGTCGAGATCACGTCTCCGAGGGAAAATGGATCTCCGCCACCCATCGCCGCGAAGAAGATGTCTTCGTGGCGCCAGAGGACACCTTTCGGCATGCCCGTCGTCCCACCGGAGTAGGCGCAGTACAGGTCGTCGGTCGAGCGGGGCCCGAATCGGCGTTCGCCGTCCGACGCTGCAAGCACCGACTCGTAGTCCGCTCCCTGCCCGGTCGGCTCCGTGCCGTCGGCGATCTGAAGCACCACACGGCACTCGCTCAGCGCAGAGCCGACGTCTACCACGGCCGGACCGAACCGCCCGTGGTAGACGAGACCGGACAGGTCGGCATCCTCATAGAGGTACCGGAGTTCCGCCGCGACGTAGCGGTAGTTCACGTTGACGGGGACGGCGCGGATCTTGAAGCAGGCCAGCATGCATTCGATGTACTCGGTACCGTTCACGAGTTGGATCCCGACACGATCACCAGGACCGACGCCCGTCCCGGCGAGGTGATGTGCGAGCCGGTTGGCGCGGTCATCGAGCTCCGCGTAGGTGAGCCGGCGGTCACCGGTCACCATGGCCGTCCGACCGGGCACGACATCGGCGACGCTCTCGTACAGGTCGGCCAGGTTGAATTGCACGTTCACTCCTCCAGTCGGCCGCTCCCAACCCGCGCATTTCGAATTCGAACGCGGCAACGTAGTATGGACCCATAGCGCTGACCGCGCTCCCGAGGTAGGTCCCCGGGCGAGCGGCCCAGTGTCAAGCGAGTCAGGGTCGGAGGGGGTCCGTGAAGGAATCCCAACAGGTAGAAGCTGAAGAAGAAGCGCAGCCAGTCGGGGAGGGTTCACCCGAGTCGGGTGGGCACCTTGCCCAAAGGCAGCTCGGGGAGGGTGTCGGGCAGCGTTCGCTCGTAGAGCGTGCCACCGAGCCGTACCGAGCCATCAGCAGGTTCGTGGGCCGCCATGCCGCAACCCGCGCCATACGGGCGATTCCCCGCACGCTCGGGTTCATGGGATCGGCCATCGTGCGCGGCGAGGTTGCCGACACAGTGCCGGCACCACACCTTACGCTCGGGCTCGCTGCCCAGGTGGCGATGGACGAGGCGCTCCTCGCCATCGCCATGACTCCCAATCGGTTCCCGCTGCGCTCCGATTTCGAGCGGGTTGCTGTCGAGCTGGCCGCTGCCCGCGCCATGTATGTGCGGCGGGGTTGGATCGCCCATCCCGCGTCGTACCACCGCCAGCCCCCTGCCCTCGTGGCAGGCGCCCCGGACATCGGGCGGGGATGGGCCGACGGGATCGCGTACGAGCGGCTCTCGTTCCCCAGCGAGTTCGTGCCACGGCACGGCGAGCCGGGCAGTGAACGCTGGGCGTCGTTCGGGCCGAACCACACGGCGTCCGCCGCGGTGGTCCGCCACTCCGGCGGACCACGCCCGTGGGTCATCGCCCTCCACGGCTTCTGCACCGGGTACCCGTTCATGGACTTCGTCGGCCTCCAGACGGCCCGCCTCCACCGGGAGCTCGGGCTCAACGTGGCCCTTCCCGTCTTGCCGCTCCACGGATCACGCAAGGTGACCCTGGTGAGCGGCGAGCCCTTCCTCTCGTTCGACCTCATGAATGCGGTGCATGGCCTGACCCAGGCAGTGTGGGACATCCGGCGCCTCATCTCGTGGATCCGGGACCAGGGCGCGACCTCCATCGGTCTCTACGGCGTGTCACTCGGCGGGTATATCGCCGCACTCATGGCCGGGCTCGAACCAGGGATCGACGTGGTGGTGGCCGGCATCCCGGTGTCGGACTTCCCGGGGCTCTTCCACCAGCACAGTCCCCACCATCTGCGGGCCCGATCGATCGAGCACCGCATCATGGGCGGCGCCGCCGAGGACGTCTTCACCGTGGTCTCCCCGCTCAGCTTCGCTCCGCTCGTCCCGCACGATCGGCGATTCGTCTTCGCCGGCTACGGAGATCGGTTGGCCACCCCAGCCCAGGCACAGCGGCTCTGGGAACACTGGGACCAGCCGTCGATCAGCTGGTACGCGGGCAACCACGTCGGCTACCTGTGGTCCCGGCAGGTCGCGGACTTCCTGTGCGAGTCGCTTGCCGCTTCGGGGCTGTCCGGTCGCACCCCCGCTGCCGGCAACTGAGGGGGGTCGCGGTGGAATCGATGGCCGGGATCGATGCGAAGTTCCTCTA
This sequence comes from Acidimicrobiales bacterium, assembly GCA_017883075.1. Taxonomy (GTDB): domain Bacteria; phylum Actinomycetota; class Acidimicrobiia; order Acidimicrobiales; family RAAP-2; genus DASZIT01. Next base: position 4,739 of record JADGOI010000105.1, on the reverse strand, counting down.
CTCGGAGACCCCGACGGCGCACATGCACACCATGAAGGTGGCGATCACCGACGTTTCCGGGATGCCGGGGGGCTTCACCTACGACGGGCTGGTCGAGGTGCTGGGCGAGCATATGGGCGGACTCCCGACGTTCCGCCGGCGGGTCGTCGCGGTTCCCCTCGGGCTTGGCCATCCCGTCTGGGTCGAGGACCCCGACTTCGACCTCGCCCGGCACCTGTCCCGGCGCCTGCTTCCCCTTCCTGGAGGGCCACGCCAGCTCGGCGCCGTCATCGCCGAGATCGCATCGAGGCCGCTCAGCCGGGACCGGCCCCTCTGGGAGATGGTGGTGGTCGAAGGGCTGGCCGGTGGGCGGATCGCCATCGTGGTCAAGTTGCACCATGCGCTGGCCGACGGCTCGGCCGCGGTCGCGCTGCTGATGAACATCGTCGCAGCGGTCGGCGAGCCGCCGGGGGCGCCGCCGGGGGACGGGTGGCACCCCGAGGCCATACCCACCCGCAGCCAGCTCCTCCGGATCGCCGGCCGTGACCACGTGGCCCGGCTGCGCGGCCTTCCCCGCCTGGCGGTGCACTCGATCCGGGGGATGCGCGACTCGGAGGTCCTCCGCCGCCACCTGGCCGTGAAGCCTCCACTCCCGCTTTTGGCACCCCGCACACCGCTGAACGTGTCACTCGGCCCGGCGCGGACTTTCGCCATGACGACTCTGCCGCTCGACGACCTCAAGGCCGTCCGCCGCGCGCAGGGAACCACCTTGAACGACGTGTACCTGGCCGTGTGTGCGGGAGCACTGCGCGGTTACCTACGCGATCACGGCGGGCTCCCCCATCGACCCCTGGTGGCCAGCGTCCCCGTCTCCACCGACCCGAGTACCACACGGCTCTCGGGGAACCGCGTGGACAGCATCTACGTGACCATCGGCACCGACATCGCCGATCCGATCGAGCGGCTCCGGCACATCCACGCCGTGGCAACCGGAGCCAAGGAGGTCCGCAGCGTCCTCGGATACAAGATGCTCGAACAGCGGGCGGCCATCGTCCCCCCGCAGCTCTACCGGGCCGCGGTCCGGCTCTGGTCGCGCAGTCGGCTGGCCAACCGGGTCCCTCCGCCCCTGAACCTCGTGCTCTCGAGCGTGCCCGGGCCGAAGGAACGAATCCGCATCGGGCCGATCGTGCTGGAGGAGCTGTACTCGGTCGGCCCGATTCTCGAAGGGATCGGCCTCAACATGACCGCGTGGAGCTACGAGGACGATCTGACCGTGTCGGTTCTCGGATGCCCGGAGAGCGTTCCCGATCCCTGGGAGATCACCGAGTTGCTCCATGGTGCACTGGACGAGTTGCGCGCCGCGTGCGGTGAGATCGCTACCGCCGGGACGGTCGGCGATCATCGTCACCGAACGTGACCGGGCAGCCGCTCGCCGATCAGGACGCAGGAACGCTCCACGATCTGGTCGAGCTGGCCCGGCGCGACGTGGACAAGGGGTGGCTACCCGCGTGCCAGCTGGCCGTCGCAAGGGATGGGAAGTTGCTCACGTTCGCAACCCTGGGCGAAGCCGGCCCCGAGACCCGCTTCTGCATCTTCTCGGCCACCAAGCCATTGGTGGCGTCGGCGGTCTGGCATCTTCTGGCCGAGGGCGGGCTGGAGCTCGCCGATCCGGCCGCCGAGTGGGTACCTGAGCTGGCTGCCGGGGGGATGGGTGCAGTGACCATCGAGCAATTACTACTCCACACGTGCGGGTTCCCCAACGCCCCGATGGGCCCGATCGAGGGAGGTGACCCGGCGGCCCGGCGCCGCCGATTCGGGACCTGGCGACTCGAGTGGGAGCCGGGTAGCCGGTTCGAGTACCACGCCACGTCCGCACACTGGGTGCTGGCCGACCTGATCGAGCGGGTGAGCGGCACCGACTTCCGGGACTTCGTGGAAGAACGGGTCTGTCGGCCATTGGGCCTGCCTCGGCTGCTCGGCGTCCTCGCCGACCCGTCGATGGAGATCGCCCCCCTCACCTGGGTCGGCGATGCCGCCGGCACCACCGGATCCGGCGATCTCTCCTTCGAATGGGACGCGCCGGAAATACTGTCCGCCGGGGCACCGGGGGCCGGAGGCGTGGCCACCGCGGCGGAGGTTGCACTCTTCTATCAGGCGCTGCTGCACAACCCCGGGGGGCTCTGGGACGCCGCCGTGCTCGAGGACGCCACGTCGCAGGTGCGGTGCACGTTTCCCGACCCTCTCCTCGGTGTGGCCGTGAACCGGACCATCGGCCTGGTCGTGGCCGGGGACGACGGGCTCCAGGTGATGCGGTACGGAGCGTTTGCCGAGCGCAATTCGGCCGGGTCCTTCGGTCATGCCGGAGCACACGTCCAGGTGGCATGGGCCGATCCGGAGACCGGCGTCTCGTTCGCCTATCTGACCAACGGGCTGGACGCCAACACGCTCAAGGAGGGGGCGCGGGGGCTCCGCCTGTCCAACCTGGCAGCGTCCATCGGCCGGTGACGGGGACCCGACCTGGGGGATGACCGCTCGCGGAGCCGGTGGCAATGCTCGTCCGGCGGTGATCGGTCCTGTGATAGGTCCGTGCCCCTGGGTCCGTGCCCCTGGGTCCGAGTCAACAGTCCAGAGTCGAGACGCCCTACCGGGGGTCGATGGCGGCGGGCACCGGAAGGAGGAAGCGGCCACAGGCATCGGTCGGGCGACAACTGCGGGCGAATAGCGGACACACGAGGTGCCACGGCAACAACAACATGGGTGGAGAAGATCGTGGAATTTGCGGCCAAGGCGCAAAGCGACGTCTCCGACGCGAGTCGGCATCTGGCCGAGGGCATCGCGAAGGAGGTGGACCGGTTCACTTCTCCGATCGCGGATGACGTAATGAAGACGGCCGCCAGGTCTTTGACTTCGCCCAGTGGGTCACCGAGGCGCAACGGACCTTGGTGGACCAGTTGCTCGCGTCGATCTCGAAGTCACCAATGGGCAGGGCCGAGGCGCGCCACCCAAGTGAGTCTGAGAGCCGGCTGATGGAAGGCGCCGGATGTGCCGGCCTCGCCAGGCAGGAATGCACCAGCCGCAGTGCCCGCGGCGCGCCCGCGCAGCCATCCGTGGTCGAACGCTCGGCAAACGTTTCCCGAGTAGTCAGTACTCACCGTCCTGGATGGCTGACCTGGCCCAGGAGATCTGACCGTGCACCGCCGCCTCTGCGAGGACTACCAGCCGTACTTCGACGAGGCCAGGAGGATCAAAGAACTCCTAGCAAAGCTGGAGACCGTCACCTTGCGCATGGTCGAACGCGACGTTCGGTGGGAGCCAAGGTGAGGTGGCAGGCCCTGTTGATCCCTCTCACCCTGAAATCGGCGGGGTCTCAGGAAGCGCGAAAGTCCACGGGTCGGTTTATCCTATACAGAGAGACGAAGTGCTGGCGCGCACCGTGGTGGCGATTCAACCGTGTTGAGCGCGACCATCCGGAAAGGGGCGCCGTGCGATGGTTGAAGCCGGAGGTCGATTCCCGTGGCAGTGGAGGAACTGGCAGTTGCGGACCAAGGGTCTCGCGGTCGTCGCCGTGCCCTTGACGGCTCTGGCTCTGGCCGGCGCCGTGTTCGCCGGCTTGCAGCACCAGGACCAACAAGACACCCAGTGGGTTAACCATAGCTACGAAGTGCGCCAAACCATCCAGACGGTCACAGTCGACCTGGTCAACGCCGAGACCGGGGTGAGGGGCTATCTACTGACCCACCAAGCTGATTTCCTCCAGCCCTACCAAGATGGCCAGGCGGCCACAACCAAGGACATACGTCTCCTGGTTGGCCTGGTGAGGGACAATGCTCCTGAGGAGGCTCGGGTCCAGCAGGTGGCCTCACTCGCTGCCGCCCGCCTCGCCAACCTCCAGACTCTCCTCTCCTATAGCGGAACGTCTTCTTCAGTTGAGACCGGTCTGCTGAACCAGAGCAAAACCTCGATGGATGCGGTGCGAGCCGAGTTAGGCCAGATGGACCACGTCGAAGCTGGGTTGCTGGCGGCGCGCACCGCGGCGCACACCCGCCAGACGAGATTGCTCAACCTGGCCATGGTCGTCGTGATTGGCCTCGGCCTGGCCGGTGGGGTAGTGGCCTCCTTGTTCTTCGCCACAGGGATCGCACGGCGGGTGAAGCGCCTTCAGGAGAACGCCGGTCGCCTCCAGGACGAGCTTCCCCTCACCGATCTGCCGTCGGGACACGACGAGGTGGGCCGGCTCGCCGCGTCGTTGGAAAGAGCCAGTGTGTTGCTGGCCGAGAAGAGTCGAGGCCTTCAAGCCCAGGCGTCCCTGGTGCGCAAGGAGCGGCTCTCTGCTGTCGGGGAAATGGCGACCGTGATCGGCCACGAGCTTCGCAACCCACTGGGGGCTGTCATCAATTTGTTGTTCCTTGCCCGCAGCGGGCTCACCGACCAGAACAACCCCAAGCTCGACGGCTACCTAAGTCGGGCGGAGAGTGAAACGAACCGGGCGGCGAAGCTCTCCGAGGACCTCATCGCATTTATGCAAGAACGCGATCCCGTCATCGTCCCCCTCGAATTGGGTGCTGTGGTGGACGAAGTCCTCGAATCGACTCCGGCACCACCGGGAATCGAAGTATCCGTAGAGGGCCTCGGATCCGATGTGCAGGCTGACCGGGGCCAACTGGTCCTGATTCTGACAAAACTCATCACGAACGCCTATCAAGCCATGCCTGACGGGGGCCGGCTGGGCGTCGGAGGCACCCAAAGCGAAGGCTTCATCG
>JADGOI010000220.1 GCA_017883075.1 Acidimicrobiales bacterium | reverse complement strand
TGCTGAACGCGGCCGGGTCGGCGGTGTTGCCGGCAAAGACCCGGACCGCGACCGGTCGCCCGGCCGGGTCGGTGAGCAGCCCGTACTCGATCTGCGGCAGGCCCTTCTTGCCGTCCCGGGAGTAGGAGAGCGGAGCAAACCGTGGGAGGTTACGCGGCGACGGCGAGCCCGGCTGGCGAGCCTTCGATGGTGTGGGTGAAGCCGGGTGCCAGCGGCGGAACTGGTCGGCGAGGTCGTCGTTGAGGGTCAACGAACCCACCCTCGCGCGCATTCTTGACGAGTCAACTCGGGGGATTGTCAGAGTGGGGTTTCCCTCTTACTGTGGACATCGCATAAGCGGCCATGGAGACACGGTGGAAGTTCGAGCGGAAGGAACAGTGAAATGCAACGTGTTCGCGACATTGAGGGACTCCTCGACTTCGCCGCCGTCAACCCCGGCGTAGCCAAAGGGTTGAAACGTGATCCGAGGAGCGTAGCCGAGATGCTGGGTGTTGAGCTGACCGAGGACGAAGCGAACCTGATCGCCGAGAACCTCGACATCGACCTAGTGCTGGAGGCTGCAGAGACCGTCAACACGATGGCACAGAAAGTGGCACAGGGCATCGGGCTCCAGCGCTTGCGCGGCGAATCGTCGTAGCAACTGAGCGGCGAGGCGATCCCGTGCCGAGGCAAGCAGTGAGGTCCGACATCCTCCTGCTTCGACCACGCGGTCGGAAGGTCGACAGTCGGATCTTCGCGATGGAGCAGCTCGGGTTGTCCTACATCGCCGGGACAGCGCGGGCAGCCGGGCTCACCGCCGAGATCGTCGACGGTGCGCTCGAGCCCGATCGCTACGATGCAACCCTGCGGGAAATGCGCGACGGCGACCACCAGCTGATCGGATTTCCGATCTATCCCGAGACCGTGCGCCGGGTGGCCAAGGACGTCGCCGGGTTGCGGGCGCGCGGGATCGGGACGCACGTGGCGGTCGGAAACCACCTGGCGACGCTCCACGACAGAGCAGTGCTTAGGGACTTCCCGCAGTTCGACTCGGCTGTGCGCGGTGAGGGTGAGTTGACGATGGTGGAACTCGCCAAGAGCCTGTCGGTTGGCGAGGACCCGGACGGCGTGCTGGGGCTGACCTACCGACGAGGCGCTGAGCTGCACCGCAACCCGTCCCGGCCGAACATGCCAGACCTCGACCAGGTGCCGTTTCCGGCCCGTGACACGCTGCTGCTGGTCCTACGAGCAGGGAATGCGCCTCTCATCTACTCCAGCCGGGGGTGTAACTTTCGGTGTGAGTTCTGCTCCGTGCACAACTACTTCAAAGCGGCTCCGAACGGAGCTTGGCGCGGAAGGTCACCCAAGAACGTAGTAGACGAGATGGAGTTCGTCTCCCGCCGGTACGGCGTGCACGAGTTCGCGTTCGCCGACGAGCAGTTCCTTGGCCACGGACGTCAGGGCGTCCAGCGGGCCCTCGAGATCGCGGCGGAGATAGTCCGGCGCCGACTTGAGGTCAAGTGGTACGTCGAGACCCGTGCCTCCGGGGTGACCTACGACGTGTTCGCTCCCTTGCGTCAGGCAGGTCTTAGCGCGGTGTTCATGGGCCTCGAGTCCGGCTATGACCCCGCACTCAAGCAGATGCGCAAGGGCCTAACGTCGGCCCGCAGTGTCGCGGCGATTGACGTCCTCAAGGAGCTCGAGATCTTGCCCAGTGCAGGGTTCATCATGTTCCGCCCGGACACGACGATGGAGGAGCTTCGGTACAACCTCGACTTCCTTGACCACGTCGGGTGTATCGAGCTGACCGCTCTCGTCACCGCCATGCGCGTCTACCACGGAACGGCCCTCGAGGCACAGCTTCGGTCTGAGGGCCGGTTGAGTGGTACCTACTACGACTACGAATGGTCTTTCTTGGACCCGAAAGTCCGTGAGTGTTACCAGGTGGTGATGGAGTCTGCGGACACGCTGTCCGTCGCCTACAACGAGTTCGCCCGATTCCGTCGGACGGGCTTAGTCTCGTACGTCGAGTGCCTGAAGTTGCAGCGGGCGATGAATGCCGCGCCGATCGCCATCATGCGCGATCTGGTCGAAGCGATCGAGGACGAGGGGCGGGAGATGCCCGACGTGCGGGCCCGTGCTCGCACCGCCTTCAGGGATGCCTGCGACGACTTTCTACACCTTCTGCGCTTCGTCGAGGTGTGCGCGGGACACCGTCCGGAGGACAGCGGCGTCCGCCTCCTCAGCCCCATGTACCTCTGCTGAGCTGGCCGGTCCAGTCCGCTTTCACGCAAGGCTGCTTGGTGTTCGACGCTCACGCTGGGGTTGGCGGAGAACAGGTCGGGACCCGAGTCCCATTCTCTCCCCTGCCAGACCGACGGACGGGATATCCTGTTCCAGACATGCGGGCAAGATCGTTCAAGCTGGCTTCAACATCCCCTCCTTCACCGAGTAGTAGTTGCCGTCGATCTCCGTCGCTCGATAGCTGGACTCATTACGCTCGACGTGCAGCCCGACGGCCGGCAGTCGAGCTACCCAATCGCAGTGGTGTGTCAACCAGACCACTTGGTAACCCTCGGCCTGCATGTCCGCGGTGCGCTGCTGCGCCTCGCCGAAGGGCAGGGCCGCCAGCTGCACTTCGACGGCCAGAGCGCGATCATGCCGGCTGGCGGTCACGTCAGGGGTCCGCTGGCCGCCTTTCTGCTCGCAGCTGGCGTCGTAGCCGTGCTGCTTCAGCCGATCTCGAATCCAGTGCTTGAGCAGTTGATGCTCATAGCCTTCGGGGCCAGTCGCGTGTCGCGCGCAGGTG
>JADGOI010000219.1 GCA_017883075.1 Acidimicrobiales bacterium | reverse complement strand
GGCAACCGGCCTGGCCCTCACCTTGCTCCGGTCCACCGGAATGCTGTCCCGATTGGGGATGAGCACCCGCCCTCTCCCGGCCGGCCCCATGACCCCCATCGAGGGTCCACAGATGATCGGGCCGGTCGAGGCCAGATATGCCCTGTCGGTCGACAACACCAGTCCCTACCGATTGGCCGAAGACGTCCTCGTACCCCTGCTGACGGTGAGCTCCTTCGGCGGTGGCACACGGCCCGCCTCGGGGTCGCCACTTACCATCCGGGGTGCGGAGGTGTCCTCGGTACGCCGAGAGGCCGGTGCCCTCGAACTGCGGGTGTTCAACCCGGGCGACCTCCCTGCGGTGGTGGAGGTCGACAGCCGATCAGGGTGGTTGGTCGACCTACGAGGCCGGCCCCTCCTGCCCTTCGACGGTCGGTTCGAACTCCGAGCCCACGGGATCGCCACCCTCCGCCTCGACTGACAGAGGGTGCCGATGACTTCGATATTATCCGATATGACAAGACTCTTCCATGGCTACGCGTCATCCCCGCCCAGATACTCCGGGCACGAGACGACCAGATTTACTTGTAGTTCTGGAGTCAGCGGCGTTGCTCCAGGAGGTTGTTCCTGACGCTGTGTTGGTCGGCGACTCAGCTGCTGCCCTCTATGGCGATCACCGCGTGTCCGATGTGCACGACCACGTGCTGAACGATCTGGCCGAACGGTACGACGCTGTCTTGGAAGCGATCGAGGCGACTGACGGTTGGGTGACCAATCGGCTGACACCCGGAAAGGTCATCCTCGGAGAACTGGGAGGAATTGAAACCGGCGTCCGTCAGCTCATTCGCAAGGTTCCACTGGAAGTTGCCGAGGTTGAACTTCCATCAGATCGTCCCGAGGGGATTGGCGGCTTCAGCCGTCAGGTGAATCGGGGCTCGGGGCAAAGCCCCGACTTCCACGGTGGGTGTCACACCTTGCTCGTAGCCTGATCTTGTCATGTCGGATGCTCGCTTTAGTCGCTCTGCCGGTGGGGTCACATCGCTGGGTTTGCACGTCGTGTGGTGCCCGAAGTACCGCACAAGAGTGCTCGGCGGCCGGGTCGCGTTCCGCCTGAACGAGTTGCTCGACGAGATCGCCGCCGAGAACGACTGGCAGATTGTCGCTCGGGAGGTCATGCCCGACCACGTGCACATCTTCGTGCGGGTCCGCCCCACCGATTCGCCCGCCGAGGTGGCACGCAGGTTCAAGGGTCGCACGTCGCGGGTGCTGGGCGCCGAGTTCGCCTGGCTCGGGCGCCGACGGGTTCTGTGGTCGAGGTCGTACTTCGCCGCCTCGGTCGGATACGTCTCAGAAAGCACCGTCCGACGATACATCGACCACCAGTGGGACCAGGTGGCGTGAGACGGGCGTACAAGTTCCGTCTGCGGCCCACCAAGGGCCAGCATCTGCGGTTGCAGGCATGTCTGGACGACCACCGCGAGTTGTACAACGGGGCGCTCGAAGAGCGCCGGGATGCCTACGAGCGAACGGTGCGCCGCGCCCCGGGGTTCTTCGGGGATGGCCGGGCGAAGATGCCGGTCCGCTATGGCACCCAGTCGGCACAGTTGAAAGAGATCCGTTCGGTGCGCCCGGAGATGGCCCGGTGGTCGTTCTCGTCCCAGCAGGCCACGCTGCGTCGTCTCGACAAGGCGTTCGGGGCGTTCTTCCGCCGAGTCAAGATAGGCGAGGCTCCCGGTTACCCCCGTTTCCGGGCCGCGCATCGCTTCGACAGCGTGGAATGGCCCGCGGAAGGCGACGGGTGCCGGTGGAAGCCCGAGGCCGGGCGTGTGTACCTCCAAGGCGTCGGCGACGTCAAGGTCACCGCGCATCGGGTCGTGGAGGGTCGGGTGAAGACGGTCCAGGTTCGCCGGGAGGGCCGCAAGTGGATGCTGGTGCTGTCGTGTGATGATGTTCCGGCCCGGCTGTTGGAGCCGACCGGAGAAGTGGTAGGCGTCGACGTGGGCATCGCCAGCTTCGCTACCACCTCGGCGGGACAGCACATCGACAACCCCCGCCACGGACGTAGGGCCGCGGACAAGCTCGCCGACGCCCAACGAGTCCTGGCTGGCAAGAAACGAGGATCGAACAATCGTCGGGCGGCCCGCGAGACGGTGGCGGCCCGGCACCGCAAGATCGCCAACCAACGACGGGACTTCCACCACAACACCGCCCGCAACCTGGTGGGCAGCTATGACGTGATCGCCGTCGAGGACCTCAAGATCGCCAACATGGTCCGCCGGGCCAAGCCCCGTCCTGACCCAGATACCCCCGGGACCTTCCTGGCCAACGGGCAGGCAGCCAAGGCCGGGCTGAACAGAAGTATCTCCGATGCGGGCTGGGGAGCCTTCGTCGCGATCCTGCGCGCCAAAGCGGAAGAGGCTGGACGCACAGTGATAGGCGTAGATCCCCGGCACACCTCCGACCGCTGTGGCCGTTGCGGTCACACCGCCAAAGAGAACCGCGTCAGCCAAGCAGTGTTCCGCTGTCAGGCGTGTAGTCACACCGCGCACGCCGACGAGCATGCTGCTCACAACATCCTCCGGGCTGGACTGGCCCTTCTCGCAGCCGACCAAGCTGCGTGAAAAGAAGCTGGCGGCTTCAGCCGTCAGAGAAGTCACCTCGCGTCCGTATGGAACAGCCGATCTCATGGAGATGGTGATTGCCAAAGCCGGATCCGGCGCCGCTGACTTCGAGTGCTCCGAAGTCGCCGCCGAGGTTGGTGGTCTGCTTCTGCAATCCGGACTCACTCAAGCGGCTCTGGCGGACAGGATCGGGACGTCACCCTCACGCTTTT
>JADGOI010000218.1 GCA_017883075.1 Acidimicrobiales bacterium | reverse complement strand
GGTCTTCTCGATCCAGTTCCTCCGGCGGTCCGCCTCTTTGGCTGCCAGCCTGGCCATGCACCGCCTGGTGTATGCCCTTCGGTTGGAGCCCTTCTGCTGTCGGGAGAGCTGACGCTGCAACCGGTGCTTCCGTTGGGCCTCACCGGCAGAGAGCAGGGTCGGAATCCAAAGGTGGACCCCATCGGAGGTGGTGATGGAGGCAGCCACCCCCATGTCCAGGCCGACCTCAGCCCCACTGGCCTTCCGTTGGAACGCCGGAGGCGGGGTGGTGAAGCTGACGTGCCACCGGCCGGACCTGTCCAGGGTGACTCGGGCGGAGGTGGCTGCCTCGATACTGGCCCACGACCGGGTCACCCGGAACCGCACCCAACCGGCCTTGGGAATCGACACCTCGCCCCACCGACCGTTGATCTGCCGTACTTGGAGGTCTCGGACGTAGAAGCCCTCGTGGATTCCGGCCCTTCGCCAGGTGGGGTGGGCAAAGTGGTGGGGACTCTTCCACCAGTTCTGGAAGGCCCGGTCGAGGTCCCGGAGGGCGGCCTGTTGGACTGAGGATGACCCGGACCTGAGCCAGTCGTTTGCCTGACGGGCCTGGGCCAACTCCTTCATCTGGGTGGCGGTGGTGACCTTTTGGAGCCGGTGACGCTGCCAGAGGTTCCGCTGCTCCAGGCCGAGATTGTAGACGAACCTGGCATCCGCACAATGCTTCGCAAGCCAGGCGGCGGACTCATGGTCCGGACGGAGGCGTTGGCGGATACTCACGGTTCAATCTTGCCGGTCGGATGTGACAGCCTCCGGGGCTGCGCCCCGACTCGCTCGACCCCATGGCTGAAGCCAGGGGCTTGCGCTCGCATCTCGGTCATGGGTAGTTCTAGATGGCGCCGAGCGGAGGTATCCGCTCGGCGCTCTCCTATCGCATCATGTCGGGTGCCCGGAAGTCTTCAGAATCCGGAGCGATGAGGCTCGTGGGACGACGTCGCCCGCGGCCTGGCCCGGGACGCCGCCCGGATGAATGAACAGTTGTTGTGCCTCCAACCGCGTTTTGCCGTCCCGAACGTCCATCGCCGGTCGCCTACGGCACGATCAGGGTTAGCATCAGCGCCAGCGAAGCAGGGAGGTCGTGCGAGTGAAAAGCCAGTGGCGTGCGCTTACCCTCGACTACCGCGATCCGGCCATCCCGTTCGAGGAGATCGTCCGTCTCATCGACATGTCCGGTTCAGCGACGGGAGCGGCCTACAGCCGAAGCGACGTGGTGGAAGCCCTCCACGAACATCAACCTGCCGGTGTCGCCGTCTCGTCAGGCGCGCTGGTCGGTGCCATCGTGGCCCGCGTGTGCGGCTCTGACGCACATCTGATGACGTTGGCTCTTCATCCAGACTGGCGCCAAAAGGGAATCGGCTCCGCGCTGCTCCGCGAGTTGGACCGGGAGATCATCCACCGCGGGGCCCGGCGTCTCCTGGCCCTGATCCACCCCGGTCAGGTCGGGGAGCTTGCCTTTTCCAACCAAGGATTCACTCATCTGGACGGGTTGCACCTCTACTTTCGAGATGCGTCGATGGTTCCCGAGGAACTCGCCATCGTCGAGCGGTTCAGTGGCCAAGTCCCCGAGACGGGCCTGTGGGAGTCGATGAAGGGATTTTCATCAGCCAAGCTCATTCTGGAACGGCGCGTGGTCGCCCCCCTCGCCCATACCGAACTCGCCGATCAACTCGGACTCATTCCGCCCGCAGCAGTGCTGCTGTTCGGCCCGCCGGGAACCGGCAAGACCTCCTTCGCCCGGGCTATCGCTTCCAGACTCTCCTGGGCATTCGTCGAGCTCCACCCGTCACTCCTTGGCCAGGGAGTGGAGGGGGCTCGCGCCCTTCGGGACGGACTGACAGAGCTCGGCCGGATCGACCGTCTGGTGTGCTTCATCGACGAAGCCGATGAGATCGCCTCGGATCGTTCCGAACGACCCGAGGGCCAACCTCTCGTCAATGAACTTCTGAAGGCTATCCCGGTGTTCAAGTCTCGACCGGACCGGCTGATGGTCATGGCCACCAATTCGATAGCCGCCATCGATCAAGCGCTCCTCCGTCCGGGCCGGTTCGATCTCATCATTCCGGTCGGTGCGCCCGATGAGATAGAGCGGGCCGAGCTGGCCGCGGAGTTTCTCCCCGCTGGGGACCCTGAAGAAGTAGCCAAGCGAACCCCGGGATTCACTCCGGCCGACTTCGCGCTGGTGGCCCAACGCAGTGCCCAGCTGGCCTTCGACCGTGCGCTCTCGGGGGAATTGCCACAGATCGGCGCCGACGATGTGCTGGCCGCCATCAGTCTCACCCGACCTTCGGTCAGCCCCGATGCGGCTCGACGATTCGAAGTGGAAGCGGGTGTCTACTCACGGCTCTAGATGACAATGCGACGGCCGGTTCAATCCACCGTTGACGTGGGTTGCCCCAATGATGTGGATCGGGCCGACATGCGGAAGGAGCCGACCATGCCCATCCGCAATTCTGCCTTCCCGAGAGCCGCCCGGGTAGGCCTCGATGCCCACCGAGATGCCCACGGTGGTGCCGTCCGACCGGGCTCACGGCTGGACATAGCCATAGATGGGATCCCCGTTGTACTCCACCGAGTTGGCCGGCAGATACGGACCGTTCATGATGACGGCGAATTGGCCGTTCGGCTCGGGCCCAGCGTCGCCCTCAATCGAGACAATCGCTCCGTCCGGCCAAACCTGGGCCACGATACCCATATGAGTTGAGGTGTCGGCTGAACTCGGTCCGGTCCCGAACAAGACGGCGTCGCCGGCCGCCGGCACCGAGCCCGGACCG
>JADGOI010000029.1 GCA_017883075.1 Acidimicrobiales bacterium | reverse complement strand
ATTGTCGATGGTCTCACCGTCGATCAGCTGGCCTTCCGTCCCGGCGATGATGCCAACTCCATAGCGTGGCTGATCTGGCACCTGACCCGCATCCAAGATGACCATGTGGCCGGGGCGGCCGGCTTCGAGCAGGCCTGGACCTCCAAGGGTTGGCTCGAGCGCTTCGGACTACCCTTCGACGCAGCGGACACCGGCTACGGCCACGGCGCCGATGACGTCGCCAAGGTCACGGTGGCATCGGGGGAGCTCCTGACCGGCTATCACGATGCGGTCTACCAGCAGACGACCCGTTTCCTCTCCACCCTCATCGATAGCTCGCTGGACCGGGTCGTCGACCGGTCGTGGGATCCTCCCGTCACCCTCGGCGTACGGCTCGTCAGTGTGATCTCCGACGACCTGCAGCACGCCGGGCAGGCGGCCTATCTGCGCGGCATGGTCATCCAGGAGTAGCGGCGGAGAGATGGCCCGCTCACCTCGCTAGGCGGTGCCGTCCCTCCTGGGTATCCTGGCGAGCGTGGCCGACAACGAAACAGCTGCGGCCGAGCCCATCGCCATCGCCATGGCCACGGTGACCAGTTCCGATGGATATCGGGGCGAGGCTCATACCGGCACCCACCGGTTCGTGGTCGACGAGGGTCCGGTGGACGGCGGTAACGATGAAGGCCCGAACCCGTATCAACTCCTGATGACCGCCCTGTGCCAGTGCACATCGGCGACGCTGCGCATGTACAGCGACCGGAAAGGGTGGAAACCGGGGGAGATCCGGGTTGAGGCCCGGTTGGTCCGGATCGGGGATGGGGAGTCCAAGACCGAACAGGTCGAGCGGTCCATCCGATTCGGGGCCCAACTCACCGAGGAGCAGGTCGATCGGCTGATGGAGATCGCCGAACGGACACCCGTCACTCGCACGCTGCGTGCCGGTGTGGCCATCGACACCGTTCGCGGGTAACACGGTGAGCGCGTGCCCGACCCTCACCACCGAGCGGTTGATCCTCCGTCCGTTCGAAGAGTCCGATCTCGATGCCTACACCGCCATCGTCGGCTCGCCCGAAGTGCGTGCCGCCCTCCATCTCCCCGATGGGTTCTCGCGTGCGGACGCGTGGACAGGCATGGCCACGTGGCTCGGTCAGTGGGAGCTTCGGGGGACCGGGCAGTGGGCAGTGGTCGACAAGTTCAGTGGAACGCTGCTCGGGCGGGCCGGGCTCAACCAACCGGAGCGGCCAGACTGGCCCGGGATCGAAGTCGGGTGGACCATGGATCCGAAACACTGGGGACACGGCTATGCCACCGAAGCCGCGACCGGTGCCGTCGAGTATGGATTCGGGGTAGTCGGTGCGGATGAGCTCTTCAGCGTCATCCTGCCCGAGAACACCCGCTCGATCGCGGTGGCGATACGGCTCGGCTTCACCTTCCTCGAAGAACGGGTGATGGCCCACTTCTCCGAGATGCCCCACGGGATCTGGCGGCTCGGGCGCGACGAGTGGAAACCCCAAACGGAGAGGCCCGCCGTCAGTCAGCCATCTCCGCCAGCCGCTCGGTGACCGTGCCATACGGTTGATGCCAGCAGCGCTGAATCTCTGTCGAGCCCACGACGTCGCCACCGGCACGGTGTACGTGATGACCTACCACGCTCATGGCTCCTACAGCGGCGAAGCAATGGTCTACGGTACGGAACACGGACGCTTGATGGAACTCCGCGATGAGTACCGCCTGACCGTCGACGGCTGGCGCATGTCGGTCTCTCGAAGGGAGGGCTGTACCACTACGTCCAGTCCAAGAACGACGTCCTGGTTCTGGTGTGCGAAATGGCCGCTGATCAGATGCTCGAGGGTCTCGACAAGGCGAGAGCCCACGAAGGCTCGTCGCGGGAGCGCATCGAGGTCCTGGTCAGCGAGCACTTCGACCTGGTACTGCGTTACGGCGGCGCCTTGTGGGCCTTCTTTGGAGAACGCAACCGCCTCTCCCCCGTAGAGCGTGACCGGGTGCTCGTACTGGAGCGCAAGTACCTTCACGGCATGAAAGCGATGTTCGACGAGATGCGCGCCGCGGGTGAGCTACGAGAACTCGACACCATGATTCTGAGTGAGGCGTTCCTCGGAATGGTCAACTGGGTCGCCCGATGGCATCGGGGCCAGACCGGCGTCAGCTCGCTGCGAGCCACCCTTCTCGACCTCTTCGTGGGCGGTGCTCTGCTGGGCGGTGGCGACCCGTTGCGGCGCTACCCACTGGCACCTCCACTCGACCAGACCTGAGCCTTCAGGGCACCTCCCGGTCGCGCGTGACCCGCCCGATCCGTCACCGGAAGCGAAGCCGCGGCTGTTCACCAGGCGCTGGGCCTCGCACGGGGCCGTGAGCTTGGCTTGCCCGCCGTACTGGTCCAGTTCCCCAGGCTCGGGTGTCCACATCTGTTTGATGACCTGGTGGAGCACGTCACGGGTGGAGGTGGAACGGTGAACCGGCGGTGGCGAGGGCTGCTTCGCGGAGCCCCTCGCTGAGGGTGGGATGGGCATGGACAACGTCGCCGACACCCGAACGGCACTCGTCTACGAGCACCGCGGCAAGGCCGTTGTGGAGCCGATCGTTTCTGACCACGGGGGGGTCGGAACGTGAGGCGTTACCCGCCTCGGTGCCTCAGACGGTCGACGGCGACGCCGGCGATGTCGTCGAGAGCGCCGAGGTCCTTGAGGGCGCCGAGGCTGGCGACAGCGTCCGGCTCGGCGCCGAGGAGGATCTTCTTCACCGGAAGCTCGAGCTTCTTGCCGGACAGTGTCATCGGGATTGCCGGGATCTGGTAGAGCTCGTCAGGGACGTGGCGTGGCGACAAGCCGGAACGAATTGTCGCGCAGATCGTGGCCTCGAGTTCATCGTCGAGTGTGACCCCGCTTGAGCAGACGACGAACAGGACAAGCGTGCCGGGCCCGTCGCCGCTCGGGTCCTCGAGATGCACGACGAGGCTGTCGGTCACGCCATCGATGTCGTCGATCACGCGGTAGATCTCAGCCGTTCCCACACGGACACCGCCCCGGTTTAGCGTGGTGTCGGACCGGCCGGTGATGATGCACGAGCCCCTCGAGGTGATCGTGATCCAGTCGCCGTGGCGCCACACACCCGGATAGTCATCGAAGTACGCGGAGCGGTACCGCGACCCGTCAGTGTCACCCAGGAAGCCGACCGGCATGGAGGGCATCGGAGCCGTGACCACCAGTTCACCCTGCTCGTCCACTACCGACCGACCGGACTCGTCGAACGCCTCGACGGCGGCGCCGAGATAGCGGCACGAGATCTCCCCGGCCCACACCGGGGTGAGCGGGCTTCCGCCGACGAACGCCGAACAGATGTCGGTGCCACCGCTGATCGACGACAACATCACGTCGGGCTTCACGGCGTCGTAGACCCAGAGGAACTCGTCGACGGGCAGTGGCGCCCCGGTCGAGCCCACGGAGCGAAGGTGCGACAGGTCGAGCTCATCACCGGGGCGCAGCCCCGCGCGGCGGCAGGCGACGAGATACGGCGCGCCCACACCCAACCACGTGACACCGAGCCCCGACGCGACCTGCCACAACGTGGCGGGTCCCTCGGCATTCGGATCACCGTCGAAGGTCACGACGGCGGCCCCCACGAGCAGGCCTGCGACGAGGAAGTTCCACATCATCCAACCAGTCGTGGTGAACCACAAGAACGTGTCGCCTTCACCCATGTCGGCATGCAGGCCGATCACCTTGAGGTGTTCAAGCAGCATCCCGCCGTGCGCGTGCACGATCGGCTTGGGCAGCCCGGTGGTCCCTGACGAGTACAGCACATAGAGCGGATGATCCGGTCCGACCTGAGCGAACTCGAGATCCCCCCGCTCACTTGTGAACTGCTCCCAGGTGATGACCCCTTCGCCTTGGATCGCTGGGTAAAGGTATGGCAGCACCACCGTGGCACGAACCGTTGGAAGGCCGGCGCGGATTTCGGCGAGCTCGTCGACCCTGCTCACGTCGCGGGACCCGTACCGGTATCCGTCGATCGCCAGCAACACCGTCGGCTCGACCTGGTCGAACCGGTCGAGGACAGCGCGCACGCCGAACTCCGGGGCACATGAGGTCCAGATCGCGCCCAGACTTGCGGTGGCGAGGAACGCGGCAATCGTCTCGGGAACATTGGGCAGGTATGCAGCGACCCGGTCCCCGTGCCCGACACCGAGGTGCTGCAGGCCGGCCCGGGCACGGGCCACCTGGTCACGCAGTTCGTCGCGCGACCACTCCAACGGGCCGACGGTCTGTGACCGGCCGATCACCGCCGGCCGATCACCCCTATATGCGAGCGCGTGCTCGGCGTAGTTCAGCCGGGCTCCTTCGAACCAGCGGGTGCCGGGCATCTCGCGGCCGGAGAGCACTCGCGTGTACGAAACGCTGGCGCGGACACCGAAGAACTCCCACACGGCGGCCCAGAACCCCTCGAGGTCGTGGATCGACCAGCGCCACAACTCGTCGTAGTCGGCGAATCTCCGGCCGGTGCGCTGCTCGGCGAAATCCATGAATCGACCGAGGCGAGTGGTCGCGCGAGCGTCGGTTGACGGAGACCACAGCACCGTGGGCTGCAAGTCACGAGGTGAGCTCACCCGACCGGCAGCCCGAGGCCGCGGGCCAGCACCAGCCGCTGGATCTCGCTTGTACCCTCACCGATTTCGAGGATCTTGGCGTCGCGGTAGAAGCGCACGATCGGGGTCTCTTCGATGAAGCCGGCCCCACCGAACACCTGCGTGGCGACTCGTGTGGCGGTGACCGCGGTTTCGGTGGAGTACAGCTTGGCCATCGCCGCAGCCTGCCCGATCGGGCGACCTTGGTCCTTCAACCAAGCCGCTTTGTAGGTGAGGTTGTGGGCGTTCTCGATCGCCACGGCGAGGTCGGAGAGTTGGAATGCCAGTCCCTGGAAACGACCGATCGGGCCTCCGAAGGCATTGCGCTGTTTGGCGTAATCGACCGCGTGTTCCAGACACGCCCGCGCGCAGCCCAGCGCAAGCGCTGAGATAGCGATCCGGCCGTCATCGAGGATCGAGAGGAAGTTGCGAAGCCCGTGGCCGGGTTTGCCGAGCAGGTTGGTCGTGGGCACGCGACAGCCGTCGAGAAGGAGGCCGTGGGTATCACTGGCATGCCAGCCCAGCTTGCGATACGGCGGCTCGACTACGAGGCCCGGCGTGCCGGCCGGCACGACGAATGCGGAAATGCCGTCGTCGGTACGGGCGGTGACCGTGATGATCGACGTGATCTCCGTCCCACAGTTGGTGATGAACGCCTTGCTCCCGTCGATTACCCACTCGTCGCCAACGAGGTGCGCCCGGGTCCGGGTGGCCCCGGCGTCGCTGCCAGCGTCGGGCTCGGTCAGTCCGAATGCGCCGAGCGAGCGACCGGCGACGAGGTCGGGCAACCAGCGGTCCTGTTGGTCCTCGCTACCGAATTGGTGAATCGGGTTGGCGCCGAGGCCAACCCCGGCCGACAGCGTGATCCCCATCGACTGGTCGACCCGGCCGATCTCCTCGATGGCCACGCACAGCGACGCGAAGTCTCCCCCACCCCCACCCCACCGTTCGGGGAAGACGAGACCGAACAGCCCGAGGTCACCCATCGCTCGAGCGACATCGACTGGGAAGTGGTGATCGCGGTCCCACTGGGCGGCATGCGGTGCGATCTCGGACTCGGCGAAGTCGCGTACGACTCTGCGGAAGATCTCGTGGTCGTCGCTCAGTTCCCAACTGCTCATGGCTGCTCCTCGGATTCGTCTCGGTTCGGATTCTCGCGCTCGTGCGGCAGGTCGACAGCGGAGACGGTGATCACCGGGTCGTCGAGGCCGACTGGCTGCCCTTGGCGGGCGTGTACGGCGGTGACCTTTCCATCAGCCGACGCGATCAGCGTGTGTTCCATCTTCATCGCCTCGATGATCGCTACCGTCTGCCCAGCAGCGACCAAGTCGCCCTCGGCCACCAGTACCGCGGTAGTGATGCCGGGCATGGGGCTACGGATCGTGCCGTGATCCGCTGGACCGGCGTCGGGGCGGAGGTGATCGGCGCGTGGATTGTGGTCACGGATCGGCCAGGCGGATCCAGCAATGCCGACCCAGGTGACCCCACCGTCACGGTGCACGACCATTGGTGTGGCGACGCCTTCGAGCGTGACCCGGACCACCCCTTCGGCTCCGGCGACCACCGACGCAGCGCGAGGCGCCGCATCGTCGATCATGGCGTCTGCCGCCGAACCACCGTGGAAGCGGAACGCCACGGACACCGTGCCGCGGCCCGGCACGTCGAGGCGTCGGCGCACCCAGGATGGTCCGCCATGGCGCCATCCGACCGCGGCCTGCCAGGGATCGTCTGCACCCCTGGCGTCGAGCAGGGGCAGCACGGCGGCGGCAACGGCCGCGGCATCGGGTACCTCGCCGGCCCCGAGGGCATCGCCGCGCCGTTCGACGAGCCCGGTGTCGAGGCGGCCGGCGATCACCTCTTCGTCGGCGAGCAGCCGCCGCAGGAATCCGACATTGGTAGTGACGCCGAGGAGAACCATCGACGAAAGTGCGGCGTCGAGCCTCCGCAGTGCCTCGTCGCGGTCCGCGCCGTGGGCGATCACCTTGGCGAGCATCGGATCGTAGTCGGCACCGACGACCGTACCGACGTTGACACCCGAATCAACCCGTACTCCTACGCCGGAAGGTTCGACCAGCCGGTGCAAGGTCCCACCGGTCGGGAGGAAGCCGCGAGCCGGGTCTTCGGCGTAGACCCGTGCCTCAATGGCGTGACCCACCGACGAGAGGTCTGCCTGTGTGAATGGCAGTGGCTCGCCAGCGGCGATGCGCAGCTGCAGCTCGACGAGATCGATGCCGAAGATCAGTTCGGTGACAGGGTGCTCAACCTGTAAGCGGGTGTTCATCTCCATAAAGAAGAACTCACCGGGTCGGTCGTCGGACATGATGAACTCCACCGTCCCGGCGCCGGTGTACCCGCAGGCCCGGGCAGCATCGATCGCCTGTGTGCCCATCGCTGCTCGAATCTCGGGAGTGACGAACGGCGATGGGGCCTCCTCCACGATCTTCTGGTGACGGCGCTGGAGGCTGCACTCTCGTTCGCCGAGGTGGACCACGTTGCCGTGCGTGTCGGCCAGCACCTGAATCTCGATGTGCCGCGGGTTCACGACGTAGCGTTCGACCAGGATCGTGTCATCGCCGAACGCGTTGCGAGCCTCGCGCCGTGCGGACTCGATCTGCGGGCGCAGCTCGGCTTCGTTGCGCACCATCCTCATGCCTTTGCCACCACCACCCGCCGACGGCTTGAGCAACACCGGTAGTCCCACCTCGAGCGCCGCCACCACCAACGCCTCATCGTCCAGACCGGCTTCGTCGCTCCCTGGCACCACGCGCACACCGGCGGCAGCCACCGAGCGCTTCGCGGCGATCTTGTCGCCCATCGTCCTCATCGCTGCCACCGGCGGCCCGACGAACACGATTCCATTGGCCTCGCAGGCGCTGGCTAGTGCCGGGTTCTCCGACAAGAAACCGTACCCGGGGTGAATCGCGTCGGCCCCTGAGGCGAGCGCGGCCGCCACGACCCGGTCGACGTCCAGGTAGCTCTCGGTCGGGGCGGCAGGGCCGAGCCGCATGGCGACGTCGGCGTCGCCCACGTGTCGGGCGGCGACGTCGGCGTCGC
Organism: Acidimicrobiales bacterium; assembly: GCA_017883075.1. Lineage (GTDB taxonomy): Bacteria > Actinomycetota > Acidimicrobiia > Acidimicrobiales > RAAP-2 > DASZIT01. The sequence continues at coordinate 16,911 of JADGOI010000029.1, read as the reverse complement.
TGTACACAGCCACCGAGCCGACGCCCAGCTCGCGCAGTGTGCGGATCACTCGCACGGCGATCTCTCCGCGGTTGGCCACGAGGACCCTCGAGAACATTGGTCGAGACACGTCCGGCACCCCGATCACATCCGGAATACGCCGTAGGCAACAGGATCGAGCGGGACACCCCCGACGATGCCGAGCGCGAGCCCGAGCACGGTGCGAGTGTCGCCAGGCTCGATGATGCCGTCGTCCCACAGGCGTGCGGTGGCGTAGTAAGGATTGCCCTGCACCTCGTACTGGTCGCGGATCGGCGCCTTGAACGCCTCCTCCTCCTCGGCCGGCCACGAGCCGCCGTTCGCCTCGATCTGATCGCGTCGTACGGTCGCCAGCACGCTCGCTGCCTGCTCGCCGCCCATCACCGAAATCCGGGCACTCGGCCACGTCCACAGAAAACGCGGCGAGTAGGCCCGACCACACATCGAGTAGTTGCCGGCTCCGAACGACCCGCCGATCACCACGGTGAGTTTGGGCACTCGGGCGCAAGCCACGGCGGTCACCATTTTGGCGCCGTGTTTGGCGATGCCGCCTGCCTCATAGTCGCGCCCCACCATGAATCCGGTGATGTTCTGCAGGAAGAGCAGTGGGATCTGGCGCTGGTCGCACAGTTCGATGAAGTGCGCGCCCTTGACCGCCGACTCGGAGAACAGCACGCCGTTGTTGGCCACGATGCCCACTGGGTGCCCCCAGATGCGGCTGAACCCGGTGACCAATGTCGAACCGTAGTCGTGCTTGAACTCCGAAAACTGGCTGCCGTCGACGATGCGAGCGATCACCTCGCGCACGTCATATGGTGTCCGGCTGTCGGCCGGCACGATCCCGTGGAGTTCAACGGGATCGACAACCGGATCGACCGGTGTCGCCACCACCTGCGGCACAGTAGGCGGCAGCGTGGCCACGATGTCGCGCAGGATCCGCAATGCGTGAGCATCGTCGTCGGCGAGGTGGTCGACCACCCCGGAGATGTGTGCATGCACGTACCCCCCGCCCAGGTCCTCCGCGGACACGACCTCACCGGTGGCCGCCTTCACGAGCGGGGGGCCACCGAGGAAGATCGTGCCCTGCTCGCGCACGATCACCGCCTCATCGCTCATGGCCGGCACATATGCTCCGCCCGCCGTGCATGATCCGAGCACAGCGGCGATTTGGGGGATGCGCAGTGACGACATCCGCGCCTGGTTGTAGAAGATCCGCCCGAAGTGCTCACGGTCGGGAAACACTTCGTCCTGCGCCGGCAGGAACGCGCCACCGGAATCGACGAGGTACACGCACGGCAGTCGGTTCTCCAGTGCCACCTCCTGGGCGCGCAAGTGCTTCTTCACGGTGATGGGGTAGTAGGTGCCACCCTTCACCGTGGCATCGTTCGCGACGATCACGCACAAGCGCCCCGACACCCGACCGACGCCCGTGACGATCCCCGCGGCGGGTGCTTCACCGCCGTACATGCCGTTGGCTGCGAGCGGCGACAACTCGAGGAACGGTGAACCCGGATCGAGCATCATCTCCACCCGATCCCGCGGCAACAGCTTGCCACGGGAGATGTGGCGATCACGCGCCGGAGCCGGTCCGCCGAGAGCCGCGGTCGCCCGCGCCTTGCGCAACGCAGCGACGAGGCCATCCATGAACACGGCATTTCGCCGGAACGCCTCCGACCTGGGATCACACGTGGTGCTCAGCAACGGCCAACTCACCTCGGTCCCGTCAAGCATGACTGCACCTTAACCTTGACTAAGGTGTGGAGGGCAACCGGGCGACACGACCAGGTGCGACGAGGGAGCACGATGACCGACCACACAGCGACGGTGACCATTCGTGACGTGACCCCACGCGACGGGCTGCAGGCCGGCAATCCCGTGTCCAGCATTGCCCGCGCCGAACTGGCGATCACGCTCGCCGACGCCGGACTCGCTCACGTCGAGGCGGCCTCATTCGTGTCAGCCCGTGCGGTCCCTTCGATGGCCGGCGCCGACGAGGTCTTCGGACTGCTCCCTGACTGTGGCACGGCGTGGTGGGCCCTGGTTCCCAACGCCCGGGGGGCCGAGGCCGCTCTGGCTGCCGGCGCCCGGTGCATCACCGTCACCGTGTCGGCATCGGCGGCCTACAGCGAGAAGAACGTCCGACGGAGCACGGCCGAAGCAATCGCCGGCCTCGCCGATATCGCTGCCATCGCCCAACCTGCCGGGGCCACCCTCGATGTCGTGGTGTCGTGTGCATTCGGTTCCCCGTTCGACGATGTGAGCAGCCCGGCGCCAGTGATCGACGTTGTCGATGCCGCACTTCGGGCCATGCCCGGCGCCCGCATCACGCTCGCCGACACAACCGGCACCGCGACCCCCCGTCGGATCGCCTCAGTGGTCGGCGAACTCGTCGGCGAGGCGCGCGCCGATCTCGGACTTCACCTGCACGACACACGGGGCACCGCACTTGCCAATGCACTCTGGGCGTTGGAGAACGGCATCCGACGCTTCGACACGGCCACCGGTGGTCTCGGAGGATCGCCGTTCGCCCCGGGAGCCGGCGGCAATCTCGCCACCGAGGACCTCGTCCTCGTGCTCGACGACCTCGGCGTCTCCACCGGCATCGACCTCGATGCCGTCCTTCGGGTAGCCAGCATGCTGCCGTCGTTGGTCGGGCATTCCGTCCCGGGCCGAACGGCGGCAGCAGGCCCGCTTCCCTTGTTCCACAGTTAGCGGACTCCGCCATGACACCCACAGGTACACGCCGCCTCGAGCTGCTCGCCATCGCCGCCGACCTCTTTGCCGCCTACGGGTTCCACAATGTGACGGTCGACGACATCGGCGGCGCGGCCGGCGTATCGGGGCCTGCGCTCTACCACCACTTCATCAGCAAGGAGGCACTGCTCGGTGAGATGTTGGTCTCTATCAGCCAGCACCTCCTCGACGGCGGGACGCTGCTGGCCGACGGCCAGCCCGTCGACCTGCTCGAACGCCTAATCCTGTTCCACTGTGAGTTCGCCGTCGACAACAGATCACTGATAGCGGTCCAGTTCCGTGATCTGATCCAAGCCACTGGCGGCGACCAACGCCGCGTCCGTCGGCTGCAAGCGAGTTACGCGGGGCTGTGGGTCGACGCTGTCCTCGCCCGGGGCCATGGCGTCGACCCGCGTAGCGCCCGTGCCGCCGTACACGCCGGGTTCGGGTTGATCAACTCCACGCCGTTCAGCAGTACCCTGCCACGCGCTCGGATGATCGACCTGCTGTCGGTGATGGCCGCAGGCGCACTCGGCTCTGCCGCGAACATTCAACTTGCCATCCCGTTGGGCGAGCGATCCACCACCCGAGTCTGACGGCCCTCCCAGCGGCTCAGGAGACCCGAGTCGTGCACCACCGACTTGTCAGCTATCCCGATCGTCAGCTGGGGCGTGTCACGTCGGCCGCCACGGCCGGCCATGGAGTGACACCGAGTGAGCGCTCCGGAGCATCATCACCTCCGGCCTGTCCGGGTCTCAGGCCATGGCGTTGCAGGAGACCTGGGGGGTTGTGTCGCACGAAGTGTACGGGATGTCCCAGGCGGCCGGGATCATCGCCGGAACCGGGTCCGAGGGCGCCGCGCCTGGTGGGGTGCCTGGGGTCATGCGCTGTATCGAGCGCCAGTTCATCGTCGAAGCCGTGCACCCCGAGACGCTTGATCCGGTGGAAGAAGGCGAGGCCGAGCTCCTACTCACCTGCCTCGACCGGGTGGCGTCACCCATCCTCCGCTTCAGGACCCACGATCGGGTCGACGTCGTGCCCCCCGGGAGCTATGGCGACGACACGCCGTTGCTCGGCTTGCGGGTCGGATCCATCGGCCGATGGGACGACATGGTGAAGCTCCGTGGCCATAACGTCTAGCCCGGTCAGCTCGACGAGGCGCTCCTCGGCGACCCGGGGGTCCTGGACTATCGAGCCGAGGTGGTCGTCGACGCCCGCGGGGTCGAGCAGTTGCTGGTCGTCATCAGACCCGACGACGCCACCGGGAGTGGGGTCGATGCGCATGCCGCCATCCTGTCCCGCAGGGTCAAGGCGCGCACCAACGTTCGACCGTCGATCAGCTTCGATCCTTCGCTGGCGGTGCCCGATCTCAAGCCCAAGCGACTCGTGGATCGGAGACGTGGATGACGGCCACGCCCGTTGTCGGAACTGTGCTCGCCGAGTTCGACGCGGTACTCGACCGGGCGAGGGTATGGCGTGTCGACTGGGCCGTCGGGCTCGACGTCCCGGAGTATCAGGATCCCGAAGTCGCCCGATCCGCAGGCCATCCCGACATCCCCGTGCCACCCGGTGCGCTGGTATTCTTCTCGTTCCTCCCTGACGACAGCTGGCTCGAGCGCGCCGGGATCTGTTTCGACCGTTCGCTCGCGGTGCGACGTCAGATCCGTAATCATCGCCAGCTGTACGTGGGTGATGTGGTGCACGGTCTGTCGCTCATCGACACCGTCGAGGTTCGCTCCTCGACGAAGGCCACGATCGTCACCACCGTGATCGCCACCCGTTACTCGGTCGACGGCGAACTGGCAGCCGAGGAATCGGTGACGTACTCGACCCACCACCCCGAGGAGATGCGATGAGCGACGATTGCGAGTTCAGCACGGGTGCCCTGACGAAAGAGCGGATCGCGCAGTTCTCCGTAGCGATGCAGGATCCCAACCCGGTTCACCTCGACCCATCGTTCTGCGCATCGATCGGATTGCCCGGGATCATCGCCCCGGGCGGTATCGGGGTGGTGGCCATAGCCCACGCCATCGGCCTTCGCTATGAGGCGCGGACGATCCGCGAGTTGGACATCTCTTTCCGGTCACCCGTGCATGTGGGGGAGTCCCTGCGGTGCCGGTTCGAGGTGATCGATGAGAAGGGCCCGACAATGACCCTTACCGCTCACACGACAGGTGACGATGGTCGGACCTGCGCCGACGGGACCGTGACTGTCGAGGGAGAGATGGAGGAGCAGCATGAAGACCTACGAGGTGCTGGCGCATGCGTTCCGTGCCAAGGGCGTGGAGCACGCGTTCGGAATCATCGGCGATGCGACGTTGCAGTGGTACGCGGCCATGGCCGGCTCGGGCGCGACGAGTGGCAATCCCGGAGCGAGAGACCCGCCGTCAGTCAGCCAACTCCGTCGGGTCGGTGATCCTGACCTCGTCGAAGTATGAACGGAAGAACCCCTTGTCCCTGGTCAACAATTGATCGGCAAAGACAACTGAGTGCGCGCCGATCAGAAAGTCAGCAGCCGTACGGTACCGACGTCCACCTGCCGTTCGGTGAGCGCGCCATGCGGTTGACGCCAGTAGCGCTGAATCTCTGTCGAACCCGCTGAAGGTGACACCGAGTGCTCCCATGGCGTCGATGGCGGCAAGGTGGTCGGGGAACGCTGTCGCCACTTCGGCCCACACCACTGGACATGCAATCAGGGCGCCTTCAACCAGAGCGGAGCGAAGCGCGTCGGCCGAAAGTCTTCCGAAGGCGGAGTCCGCGCCGAACACGTCAAGCAGCACATTGGTGTCAACAGCGCTGATCACACGGGTTCCTCTTCGCCGCGCAAGCCGGTCATCCACGCATCTGTGGAGCGACCCAGCTGCACGATTCCGAAACTCGCCGCCACAGGATCGACTGGCGCAACCTTGCGACCGATCAGTGTGCCTCGGTCTTCGGAGAAATCAATGACTTGTCCCGGAACCAGACCCATCCGATCGCGGAGGGCTTTAGGGATCGTGACCTGGCCTTTTTCGGACACGACACTCTTCATACTCATAGTGTAGTCATTCCTACCCAAGAAAGGGGAGGAGAGAATCCGCCGGTCAGCGTAGGTTGAGCCCGCCATCGACCAGGACGACTTCTCCGGTCACGTAGGAGGCCCGAATCAGGCCGTAGATCATCTCGGCGACGTCCTCGGACGTAGCAATCCGCCTCAGCGGTGCCTGGGCCTGGACGTAGGCCCGGACGGTGTCCCATTCGGCCGTCCACGGGGTGTCGACCAATCCCGGTGCCACCGCGTTCACCCGGATGTCGGGACCGAGGGTGTTGGCCAACAACCTGGTCATGTGGGAGACCGCGGCTTTGGAGCAGGCATAGGGAATAGAGCTGCCGGTTGGTCGTTCTCCGGCGATCGACGACACGTTGACCACCTGGCCGCGTCCGGAAGCCACCAGATGAGGGACTGCGGCCACGGTGACCTGCCACGTGCCGATCACATTCACGTCGAAGATGCGGCGCCAGATCTCGGGGGTGGCCGCTTCGAGGTCCCCGTGGGGGATCACCGCGGTCGCACCGGCGTTGTTGACCAGGACATCCAGCCGCCCGTGACGTTGGATCACCGTTTCGATCAAGCGGTGGGCCTGCTCCTCATCGGCGATGTCGGCTTGGACGTAATCGGCCCCGGGGAGCTCACCCGCCAATGCTTCCCCAGCGGACACCGAGTGCACCGAGTTGACCACCACCGTGGCGCCGACAGAGGCCAGTTGCCGGGCGGTGGCGGCACCGATCCCCGACGACGACCCGGTGATCAGCACCACCTGACCATGGAGGGGCGAGAGGGGATCGGCACTGGTGGGGGTGGTGGCATCGGACATGAGAGGAGTGTAGGACTGCCGGTGGCGTACGGTCTGTCCGTGCGACTGGTGAGCATGCTCGATGACGGGGTTCGGACCGGCCTGGTGGAGGGGGACGAGATCGTCGATCTCACCGACCCGGCCATCGGGCTGCCCGGCGACATGGTCGCCTTGCTGACGTTGGGCCCCGATGCCGCCGATCCTCTCCGACGAGCGGCGACCACCGGCGCTCGTCGCTTGCCGATGGCCTCGACCCTTCTGTTGGCACCGGTGCCGCGGCCGCCCTCCTTTTTGGCCATCGCCCGCAACTACGACGCCCACATCCGTGAGCTCGGGCACGAGCGGCCGGAGTGTCAGACCTGGTTCTCCAAGCAACCCACCTGTGTGATCGGGCCCGGTGCCGCCATTGAAGTCCCATCGGTGTCGACCGACGTCGACTACGAAGGCGAGGTCGGCATGGTCATCGGCCGACGGTGTCGCCACGTGCCGGTGGAGCATGCGCTCGAGGTGGTGGCCGGGTACACGGTGGTCAATGACGTCAGCGTCCGAGATTGGCAGTGGAGATCCCCCACCATGATGATGGGCAAGGGTTTTGATACCCATGGTCCGACGGGTCCGTGTTTGGTGACCGCCGACGAACTCGGAGACCCTCAGGACCTCACCGTGCGCACCTGGGTCAATGACGAACTCCGTCAGGATGGCGCCACCGGCGACATGATCTTCACTTGTGCACAGATGATCGAGCACTTGTCGACGGCATTCACCCTCGAGCCGGGGATGATCATCTCCACCGGAACACCGGCGGGTGTGGGGGCGAAGGACGACCCACCCCGTTGGCTCGCCGCCGGGGACACCGTGCGGATTGTGGTGGAGGGCATCGGCGAGCTGTCCAACCCGGTGGTCGACGAACCAGGAGCGGACCGGGGTCGACCCGATCGGGATCGGTCCGACCGGCCATGACCGCACCATCGGGCGGCCCCGACCGGGTGCGAATTACCTCGTCATTGTCCATCCCGCTGTCCGAGCTCCAGTTCCGCTTCACCCCGAGCGGTGGGCCCGGCGGCCAACACGCCAACAAGGTCAACACCCGGGTGGAGCTTCGCTTCGATGTGGCCGCCTCTCCGTCGCTCGGACCCCGCCAGCGGGCCCGACTCCTCGAGAAGCTGGGTGCGGAGATCCGGGTGGTCGCCGACGATGAGCGATCCCAGGGTCGCAACCGTCAACTGGCGGTCACCCGGTTCGGTGAGCGGATGGCCGCCGCCCTCCACGTCGACAAACCGCGCCGTGCGACCCGACCATCCAAGGGCGCCAAGGAGCGTCGGCTCACCGCCAAGCGACAGCTCTCCGAGCGGAAGCGGTCCCGGCGTCCGGATTTTGACGACTGACCGAGCGACGACTCAGGCCGATCGCACCGCCGGCCGGTTCGCCTCCGAAAGGGCACCAAGCAGCAAGGCGCTCTCTGACCGGAAATGATCGATGCCCTCTCTCTTCACTCCCTCGTAGCCCCGGACGAGCTCGGGGAGGCCGGCAATCTCGGCCACCGCCGCGGCGGTATCCGGGGTGAGATGGGTCAAGGCTTGCCCGACCAGGCGGAGGTATTCGGTCACCAAGGCCCGCTCGGTCCGGCGCATGCGGGCATAGCCAAAGGGATCGAATGGTGTCCCCCGCAGATGGCGGGCGGTCTGCAACAGATGGAAGGCGGGTGCCGTGGCCGGGCCGAGGCTGATCTTCTTGCGGAGGCCGAGTTTCGCCAGCAGGGGAGGAAGGAGCATGACCCGGATCCGTGCCCCCTGGCCGAACTCGTCGCTCAGTTTGGCCTGTTCCATGGCGTCGAGGTGGAGCCTGGCCACTTCGTACTCATCCTTGTAGGCCATGAGCTTGTGGAGGCCCATGGCGAAAGCGGTCGTGACCGGCAGCTGTTGGCTCGGTGCCTCGGCCACTTCGACCGCTGACACAGAGAGGACATGGTTCAGATAGCCGCGGGCATACCCGGTGCTCTGATAGGCGATCAGATCATCGAGCCGCGGCTCGAGAATGGGCCGGAGGACATCGGGGATGTCGCGGTCCCCGAGCAACAGACGGGCGGCCTGACCGGTCGGCAGCGGCCCGCGGTCGGGGAATGCCAGCACCCGGCGGACAGCAACGGGGTCGATGACCGCCGCGCGCCCCCACCGGAAGGCCGCCAAGTTGGCCGCCACCGCAGTGCCGTTGAGCCGGATGGACTCTTCGATCGATCCCGCCGTGATGGGCAGGCACCCGTGCTGGAACGCCGCGCCGGTGAGGACCATGTTGGTGGCCAGGTGGTCACCCGAGATCCGCTCGGCGATCCAGTTGGCGTCGAGGTAGAGGTTCTCCCGCCGGCAGGTCTCCCGGTCGATCCGAGCCACCACCTTGGCTCGCTCCGGAAAGGTGACGGTCGGGTCGGTGACCATCTCCGCTGTCGCCACTTCGGCGGTATTGACCACGGCCACTGTCCGCCGCCGATCGGCGGTGGCCAGATTGGTGGGACTGACTGCGCCGAGCAGGTCGAAGGCGAGCAGGACATCGACGCTTCGGCCCCCGGCCCGGACGGCGGCCTCGATGGGGTGGGACGAGATCCGCAGGTCGGAGATGACCGGCCCCCCTTTTTGGGACAGCCCGGTCTGCTCGACTCCGGCGGCGAAGCGACCATCGAGGAGGGCGGCCATCTGCAGGACCCTGGAGATGGTGACGACCCCGGTGCCGCCGATCCCGGGCATCCGGATGAGGACGTCATCGGCGGGCACCCGCCCGACCGGTTGCACCAGGACGACCGGCGGCTCGGGGAGGGCCGGCGGTGTGGCCGGCCGTTTTGCCGGCCGCTTTGCCGGCCGTTTCGGGAAGACCTGCACGAACGAGGGGCAGTCACCCTTCAGGCATGAGTAGTCCTGGTTGCACGATCCCTGGTGGATGGCGGTCTTCCGGCCGAACTCGGTGTCGACCGGCACCACCGACAAGCAGGTCGACTGTTGACCGCAGTCGCCGCAGCCCTCGCACACCCGTTCATTGATCCACAGGCGCATGGCCGGCGTCGGGAGCTGGTGGCGCTTTCGCATCCGGCGCTCCTCGGCGGCGCAGCGGTCGTCGTGGATGAGCACCGTGACCCCGCTGACCTCGGCCAACTCGGTCTGCACTTCGTCCAGCTCGTCGCGGTGGCGGACCTGAGCGATCGGGTCGAGGGTGACCCCCCGATAGTCCGCCGGTTCGGGCGTGGTCACGACTATCCGCTTCACGCCTTCGAGGGCCAACCACCGGGTCAGCTCGGGTACCGGCATGAGGCCGACGGGCTCCTGCCCCCCGGTCATGGCCACCGCCCGGTTGTAGAGGAGCTTGTAGGTGATGTTGGCCCCGCTGTCCACCGCTGCCCGGACGGCCAATGATCCCGAATGGAAGAACGTCCCATCGCCGAGGTTCTGGACGAAGTGGGCATCGTCGGTGAAGGGGAACAGGCCGTTCCACTGGGCACCCTCGCCGCCCATCTGGGTGATGCCGACGGGGTGACCTCGGCCGTGCGGGTCGAACGACGCCATGATGTGGCAGCCGATACCCATACCGACCAGGTCGTCGTCGCCGGCCCGGGTGGAGCGATTGTGAGGGCACCCCGAACAGAAGTACGGGGTCCGGGCCAACAGGGGAGCGGAACTGACTCGGAGCTGATCGGTGCGGTTCAGTTGCTCGAGGCGACGGCGGGCGGGTTCGGGAAGCGCGTCGCCGATTCTGGCGGCCAAGACCTGGGCGGCCAGATCGCTGGTCACCGTGGCGTGCTCGGGAACCAGTGGACGCCCCTCGTGGTCGCGCTTGCCCACCACCAATGGCTGGTGCGGCTGTCGGTAGAGGGCTTCTTTCACCTGGGTCTCGAGGAACGCCGCCTTGTCCTCGATGACCACCACCTCTTCGAGCCCGGCCAGCATCCGGCGCAGGTGCCCCGGATCGATCGGCCACACCATGGCCATCTTCACCAGGCGGATCCCGAGAGCCTCGAGCCCGTCGTGGTCGATCCCGAGATCGACCAGGGCGCGCAGGACAGCGGCGTAGGCCAGGCCGGAGGCCACCACCCCGAGGCGGGGCCGCGCCGGCTGGTAGGCCACATGGTTCAACGAGGTCGAGTCGGCGTACTCCGTGGCCCGGGGGAGTCGCACCTCGATCAGGTCCTCCTCGGCCACCATCGACTGGGCCCCGATCAACATCGACGATCGCCACTGGCGGGAGAGATCGGGCGCGGGAATCCACCCGGCGGGATCATCGAGGTCGACGGTGGCAGCCGCGTCGGCGATGTCGGCCACCACCTTCACTGCCGCCCAGGTTCCGGCGAAGCGGGACAGCGCCACGGCATGAAGGCCGAACTGGCGGACCTCGGCCACCGTGGACGGGGCCAACAGGGGAATCAGCAGGCTCTTGGCCATGCCCTCACACGAGCTCGGGATGGTGGAGGACTTGCACGTCGGGTCGTCGCCGATCCACGCCACCGCCCCGCCGAGCGGGGCCGTCCCTGAGTAATTGCCGTGCCGGATGGCGTCGGCGGCTCGATCGAACCCGGGGTTCTTCCCGTACCAGAAGCCGGCGACGCCGCGGTAGCGACGTCCCGGGAGCTCTTCGAGGAGTTGGGTCCCGGCCACCGCGGTGGCAGCCAGCTCCTCGTTTACTCCCGGACTGACCACGATGCCGGCACCGTCTAGCAGTGAGCGGTTCCGCTGCATCTCGAGGTCGAGGCCGCCGAGCGGGGAGCCCTCGTAACCGCTGACGAACGCGGCGGTATCAAGGCCTCTGGTGTCGTCGAGCCGTCGCTGGTCGAGCACGGTCCTCACGATGGCGTCGATTCCCGACATGAGCACCCGCCCGTCGCGAGCGGTGAACTTCTCATCCAAGGTCACCCGGGGCGCCGGCCTGGCCGTGCCGGTTACCAGATCGACCACGTTGTCCACTGCGACCCCCGATCGGCTACGCCCAGCGCCATGCCGCCCGGCTTGCCGCGCGTCTGATTGCCGTCGCCTTCCTGGTTGCCGTGGGGATCGGAACGGAATGGAGGACATGTTCGCCGGTTCAGAGCGGTACGGAAACCGGGTGCCCGAGTCGCTCGTCGGCCAACTCCTCGGCGACGTCGAGCGGGGTCCGCCCGGCCGCCTCGGCCCGTTCGAGCACCTCGCCGGTCCGATCGCCGATGCCCATGACCACCTCCTCCAACCGTGCGTGATCCCACCCCGACCGGATGGCATGGATGTGGATGACGCCCCCGGCATTGAGCAGAAAATCGGGGACGTAGGTGATCCCCATCCCGGCCAGCTTGTCGGCGCATGATCGCTCGGAGAGCATGTCATTGGCGGCGCCGGCCACGATGCGGCACCCGAGGTTGGGCACGGTCGCGGTGGTGATCACCCGGGCCTGCGCACACGGAGCCAGCACGTCGCACGGGGTGCCGAGTACATCCTCGGGTGCAACCGACCGGCCGCCCACCGACGCGGCGACGCGCTCGGACCGGGCCCGGTCGATGTCGCACACCACCACCTCGGCCCCGGCATCGGCCAGCCGTTGGGCGAGGCTCGCACCGACGTGGCCGGCTCCTTGGATGACCACCCGGTGCCCGGCGAGGTCGGTGTGGTCGAGGTGGCGGACGGCGGCGGCGATGCCGCAGAAGACCCCGAGTGCAGTCCATGGTGACGGGTCGGTCCGATCACAGGCGACGTCGGGGGCGACCGTACCGATCACCGCCAGGTCCTCGATGGTCGTCCCCATATCGACACCGGGGATGTAGGTGCCATCGAGCTCGGCCACCAACCGCCCGAAGGCCCGCAGCACCGAGGCCCGATTCGCCTCGCCGTCCTGGCTCAGGATGACCGACTTGGCCCCGCCGTAGGGCAACTCGGCCAGAGCGTTCTTGAGGGTCATGCCCCGGGCCAGCCGGCAGGCCTCGGTGACGGCAGCGTCCATGTCGGGGTAGGGCATCCAGCGCACCCCACCCAGGGCCGGGCCCAGAGTGGTGTCGTCGATGGCGATGACCGCCTCCATGCCGGTCACATCGTCGTGGCGAAGAGCCACCCTCGGGGTCCGAATTGCCGGCATAGTGTCCTCCACGTTGATCACGGTGCTCACGCTCCAAGTCAACACCGCCATGCCCGCTGATAGGTGAAAATATCCGGAAATGTGTATGAATACGCAGCAGAACGATGGATAGGGCATGACGGCCGCACGGATTGTGCATTGAATCGGCCTCCGCTACCGTTGGACGGGTGGCCGAACGCGAACTGGATGTCATCGATCATCGGATTCTCGAGCTGTTGTCCCGCAACGCCCGCCGCACCATGGCCGATATCGGCGAACGGGTCTCGCTTTCGGCGTCCGCCGTCACCCGACGGATCGACCGGCTCGAACGGGACGGGGTCATCAGCGGATACACGGTCGTCGTCGACCACGCCAAGGCTGGTCGTCCCCTTCAGGCGTTCACCGAGGTTCGGTTCTCGGGCACTGCCGACCTCGATGAGATCCGGGCCACGGCCAGCACCCTGCCGGAGGTACAGGCGGTCTTCGCCACCGCCGGTGACCCCGACGCCCTGGTGTGGCTTCGGGTGCCCGACGTGGAGCGGCTCGGGCACGTCATCGAGCAACTACGGCGGAGCGGGCGGGTCACCGGGACCAAGACGCTCATCGTGGTGGACACGTGGACGAGGCTCCTCGAGTTGGATGACGAGCCCGCCGCGTCCTCGACATAGGCCGGCTTCGGGGCCCGGTCAGGGGTCGTGGTGGACCCGACGGGTCACCCGGCGATGCCGTGAACCGGTTCGGAAGCTTGCCACGCGGTGTCGAGCAGATCAGCGATTTCGTTGGTGAGCCGCCCGGGGCGCACCCGCAACTCGAACAGGGAGGAGGCCCGCACCAACCGGGCGTTCGGCATCCGGAGAGCCAGCCGATCGGCATCGTGGAACGGGTGGATTCGGTCGGCACCGTGCCCGATGACCAAGGTCGGCATCATCATGGCTGTTCGCTCATCAACGGTAGGGGTGATGGGCCCGGCGATGACTCCGTGCAGAACGGCGGCAGTCTCCAGAGGGTCGTTGGACAGGCTGTTCATCACACTGTCGAGGGCACCGATGCCGGTACGGGGGAGGCGTCGCATCACACCCGCGAACGCCCGCACCACCGGCCTGGCGTAATGGACGGCCAGCAGCAACGGGACAAAGGTGAGCGCAGCTGAAGGGACTGCCCATTCGAGGACCGGCATTTCGATGATCAGCCCTTGGACCCGCTGGGGCGACTGGGCTGCCGCCATCAGGGCGACGCTGGCACCCAGCGACACGCCACCGATCACCGCTTTGTCGATGCCGAGATGATCGAGCAGGGCCACCACGTGGCGGGCGTAGGTGTCCATCCGGTGGAACGACGCCCGTCGGGGCTTGTCGGAGAGGCCGTGGCCCGGCAGATCGAGCAGAATGACCCGGTTGCCTTTGGCGGCCAGGTCGACGGCGAGACGCCGGTTGAGGTTGGCGTCCAACAAGATCCCATGGATGTAGACGAGGACGTTCGGTCCGTGCCCATGGATCTCGTAGTACAGGCGCAGGCCATCCGATTCGAACTCCCCGACCTCGAAGGGGGCGGCACCTGATGGGGCCGTGGCCGACTCCGCCGACCCGGTTACCGTCGGGTCACTCCTACCGTCAGCGTTCGACATCGCGCCCTGAGTTGTCATCGGGCCAAGCGTAGGTGCCAGGACGACGATTCGCCAAGACGGGCAGCTCGAGGCGAATACGGCGCTGCAACTCGAAATCGAGGTCGGCAGTGACCACGCCCGGTGAGGGGTCGACTCGCTCGGCCATCACCGTCCCCCACGGATCGACGATCATCGAGTGACCGTGACATGGCGGCATCCCGGCGGGCAGTACGCCGACCTGACCGGCACCGATGACGAAGACCTGGTCTTCGATGGCCCGGGCCCGGAGCAATACCTCCCAGTGGCCCGGCCCGGTGGAGGAGGTGAAGGCCGCAGAAACGGCCACAATGGAGGCGCCACCCAGGGCGAGGGCCCGATAGATCTCAGGGAATCGGAGGTCGTAACAGATCGAGAGCCCGAGGACGGGGGGCGGGCCATCGCTGCCCGATCGTGAGGGCAGGGGAACCAGGCAGAGGCTGCCACCAGGGGCGATGGTCTCCGACTCTCGGTGCTCTGCCCCGGGCACGCTGACGTCGAAGAGATGGATCTTCCGGTAGGTGGCGGCCAGTGAGCCTCCGGGATCGACCAGACAGCTGGTATTGCGGAGCCGCCCGTCAGTACCGGCTCCGGGGCCGGTACTGACCGGCGGCCGCTCGGGGAAGCTTCCGGCCAGCAACCAGATCCGATGACGATGAGCGAGGTCCGATGCCCAGGTCATGGTGGGCCCGTCCATGGCTTCGGCATTGGCTCGAAGGTGGGCGTTGCCACCGGCCACCGAAAAGTACTCGGGGAGCACTACCAGCTCGGCACCGTCCCCGGCGGCCCGGTTCACCAGTTCAGCCGCGGCATCCAGGTTGGCGTGGAGGTCTGCGGTGGCGGTCGTTTGGATGGCCGCCACTCGCATGGTGACATGGTAGGGCAGCCATCGGGCACAATGACCGCCCAGGCAGAGGTCGGAACCGCCGTCGAGGCAGTCACCGAGAAGCAACCGAGAAGAATCGAGCCGTGGTGTCGTTTGGAGACTCAGACATCGTACGCAGTGCCATCCGGGTGGAAGGCTTCCGCGACGACGAGTTCGACTACCAGTTGATCAAGGCGTTGGGAGTAGCCGACTACGGCGGCTCGACGATAGGGGAGTGCCTGGCGGTGGCGGCCGAGATCACCGACGGCAGCCCGCAGAGTTGGGCCCGGTGTTTTGACGAGTTGGCCCATCGGGTGGAGGCGACAGCTCGCACCTGTCTTGCGGCCGGCCACCGGGTGAGCGGGCGCGATCACCTGTTGCGAGCGTCGACCTACTACCGGACGGCCGAGTACTACGTGGACCCGGCCATCGAGGCGTCCCGTCACTCCGGAGAACGGAGTCGGGAATGCTTCACCGAGGCGGGGTCATTGTTTGTGCCACCGTTGGAACTGGTCGACGTGCCGTTCGACGGATCCATGCTGCCCGGCTATTTTCTGCGTCCGAGTGCGACGGTGGCGGCTGGTCCCGGACGGCTTCCCACCCTGGTGTGCGTCGGCGGCTTCGATTCCAGTGCGGAAGAGCTCTACTTCCACTACGGGGCCCCGGGGGTGGAGCGGGGGTGGAACGTGTTTGCCTTCGACGGCCCGGGACAACCGGGCTGCATGCGCCTCGACCCGGCGCTGCCCTTCCGCCCGGACTACGAGGCTCCCCTGGCTGCGGTGCTCGATGTGATCTGTGCCCGTGACGACGTGGATCCCGGCCGGGTGGCCCTGGTCGGCCAAAGCTTCGGCTCGTACTTCGCGGCCCGCAGTGCCGCCACCGATCCCCGGGTACGGGCACTGGTGGCCAATCCACCGGTCATCGACATGCGCCGCTACATGGAGGCGTGGGTGGGAAGCGACGTCTTCGGGATGTCTCGGGACATCCGACCCGAAGACGTACTGGGTGTTCCCGAGGACCTGATGCCCAAGCAGATGCAGTGGGGGATCGAGTCGATCTGCCGTCGTTTCGGCGTGCCGTCGTTCTCCGCCTGGCGGGACGTCATCACCGAGTACCGACTCGGCGACCTGGTCGGGGCGATCACCTGCCCGGTGCTCGCCCTCATCGGGGACCGTGAGGGCAACGAGCCCCTCTCCCAGTTCGATGCCTTTGTCGGGGCCCTGCCGGGTCAGGTCAGCACCCGTCGATTCAACGTGGACGATGGGGCGTCGACCCATTGCCAAACCGACAACATCAGGCTGCAGGCCCAAGTCGTCTTCGATTGGCTGGACGAACGATTCGCCTGAACTGCACCGGCCAGAGGGTGATGGCCGGCTGGGGCTAGGCCTGGGAGCAGGCTCGAACCCTGAGGTCGCCGATCTGGGCTTGTGGAGCGACAACTTCCGGACAGGGGGCGCAATTCCATCGGCATGGCGAATACGAAGGCGATCACGCCAGGCTTTCGGGAATTGTGCATCCCCGAAAGCCTGGCGTGTCTGGTCCTCGGAGCCAAGTCTTGCGCTCTGGGTCCGGACAACCCGGGCTGGATCTGCCTAACTCAGCCCGAGCTGCCTCGAACATGATGGCCACTGGCCCCATCCGCTGCGAGCCTGAAGTTGCTGGGCGGCCTGATCCTGAACGGCAGGCGCGGCATCACTGGGAAGTCCCGAGTACCCGATGCTCTGCCACGTCCCGAGAGAGAACTGGTAAGCGCCGTAGTAGCCGTTGCC
>JADGOI010000104.1 GCA_017883075.1 Acidimicrobiales bacterium | reverse complement strand
ACGGAGCCGGCCACAGCGAGTTCCCGGGCACAGATGAGCGGGACGGCCCCGAGGCCGATGGACCGGGCGGCGGTGGCCGGGAAGGTCGAGACGATGTCCTCGGTGGCGGTGAAGAGAATCGAGATGATGTCGTCCTCGGACAGCCCGTTGCGTTCGATGATCTCGCGCAGTAGCGCCACCACCCTGGTGGTGATGGCCTCGGCGTCGTCGGCGTCGACGGTGGTCGCGCCCCGAATGGCTCGCACAGAAGTAGACATCAGCCAGGCATGCTACTCAGGGGTGGACGCCGGGTCGTCTGCCGGGATCGCCGCTGCCGCCAACGCCCGGACCTCGTCGATGGTGAGGGGACGCCACGATCCCGGGGCGAGGGTGGGATCGGTCAGGGGCCCGATTCGGGTCCTGACCAGGCGGAGGACAGGATGTCCCACCGCTTCGCACATCCTGCGAACCTGGCGGTTCCTTCCCTCGTGGATGACGATCCGCAGCAGTGTCGGTGCCACCACCGCCACCCGGGCCGGTGCGGTGGGCCCGTCGTCGAGGTCGATGCCGTCACGGAGCCGGCGGACGTCGCCGGCAGAGGGCTCCCCCTCCACTTCGACCAGGTACTCCTTGGGGACACCGAACGAAGGATGGGTGAGGCGGTGGGTGAGGCGGCCGTCATTGGTGAGGATGAGGAGGCCCTCGCTGTCCATGTCGAGCCGGCCCACCGGGAATACCCGGGGATCCGAAGGCACGAGGGAGGTCACCGTGGGTCGCCCATGGGTGTCCTCGACCGTACTCACCACCCCGGTCGGCTTGTTCAGCAGGTAGTGGACCAATCCGGGAAGTACCGGGAGGGGCACCCCGTCAAGCTCCACCTCGTCCACCGAGGGATCAATCCGGCGCCCGAGCACGGGGACTTCGCCGTTGACGGTAATTCTCCGCGCCCTGATCAGGTCTTCACATACCCGGCGGGATCCGAGCCCGATGCGAGCCAGAACCTTCTGCAACCGTTCACCTTCAGAGAGCTGTGTGGGGGGGACCAAGGAAGACGGATCAACCATCGGCAACCGGGCGCATCTGCTCCTCGAACTCGGCAACGGCTTCTGGTCCCGGCAACAGATCCGCCACTGCCGGTAGCTGATCGAGTCGGTCGAGGCCCAGGCGCTCAAGAAAGGCATCAGTGGTTCCATAGAGAACGGCTTGACCGGGACCGGCGGCTCGGCCCACCGACTCGATGTAACCCCGGTGTTCGAGAAGACGGACCACGCCGTCGACGTTGACCCCCCGAAGCGCAGCGATCTGGGCCCGCGAAACCGGTTGTTTGTAGGCCACGATGGCCAGGGTCTCCAACGCCGCCGCCGAGAGCCGTGAGGATACGCCGACGTTGGCAAATCGCTCGACGTAGGCGGCCAGGTCAGGGTGGGTCTGTATGCGGAACCCGCCAGCGATGCGGGCGACCTCGAACCCCCGGTTCTCCGCCCGGCACGACTCGGCCAACTCGTCACAGAGCGGTTCGATCTGCTCGATGGGGATCTCGAGGAGCTCGGCCAGCAGACCAGGAGCCACCGGTTCGACGGCCACGATCAACACGGCTTCAATGGCCCGCGACTCAGCCGAGAGAGCCACCGATCAGCCCTCGTACTCGTCGTACTCGGCGCCCACCAGCACGGGTTCCGAGGTGGTGGCGACCCATTCCACTTGCAGCTCGCCGAAAGTCTGCCCCTGGTCGAGCGAGACCCGACCCTGTTTGCACAGTTCGAGGAGGGCGAGGAACCGCACAATGATCTCGATCCGGGTGGAAAGGTGTCGGGTCAGGGCCCGGAAGGTGGCTCTCCCCTCGAGGGGCAGCCGGATTTCCAGCTCATTGACGGCCTCGGAGACGGTGACGGCGTCGACGGTGACGTGATAGAGGTCGACACTGGGGACCGGTTGTGCCGCAGTGGCTCGCAGGTAGGCGGCCGCCACATGGGCGGGGGTGACGCCTTCGAGGAGGTCGGGAGCGTTGCCGACGAAACCATCGTCGAGGCCGGCGGTGCGGGGCACCGACCGGGCGGCTCGTTCCATCAGAAGGGTGAAGCTGTCGGCCGCGGCCGCATAGGCCTGGCACTCGAGGAGCCGGGCCAGGAGCAGGTCGCGCTCCTCCCATCCGACCAGTTCTTCGTCCGATTCGACATCGTCGGGACCGGGCAGAAGACGGCGTGACTTCAACTCGATCAACACCGCGGCGATGACCAGAAACTCAGACAGCGCAGCCAGGTCTATCGATTCCCAGGACGCCACCTCGGCGACGAAGGCGTCGACCAGGCCGGTCAGTGAGATGTCGTAGATATCAACTTGATGGCCGTTGACCAGCTGCAACAACAGTTCGATGGGCCCGTCGAAGACGGGAGTGGAGACGGTGGCACTCACGACCCCCGACGATACCGGTTCAACCGGGGCAATCCGTGCACCGTTCGCCGACGCCTACGATGACCGCCTATGTCGAAGGTTTTCTCCGGTATCCAGCCCAGCGGCGATCTCCACTTGGGGAACTATTTGGGAGCCATCCGTAACTGGGTGGCTGACCAGCATGTCCACGACGCCATCTACTGCATCGTCGACCTGCATGCCCTCTCCCTGGACATCGATCCGTCCGTGCTTCGTTCCCGCACCTACGAAACAGCCCTCGATCTGCTGGCCGCCGGGCTCGACCCGCAGGCGTGCACCTTGTTCATCCAGAGCCAGGTTCCTGAGCATCCACGCTTGACCTGGCTCCTCGAGTGCACCGCCACCATGGGCGAATTACGGAGGATGACCCAATTCAAGGACAAGTCGGAAGGAAAGGAGTCGGTGAGGGCCGGACTGTTCACCTACCCGATCCTGCAGGCAGCTGACATTCTCCTCTACGACACCGATCGGGTGCCGGTCGGTAACGATCAACGCCAACATGTCGAGCTCACCCGCGAGCTGGCAATCCGGTTCAACGTCCGGTACGGCGACACGTTCGTGGTGCCGGAAGCGGCCTTCCCCTCGGTGGGGGCACGGGTGATGGACCTCCAACACCCCACCCGCAAGATGTCCAAATCAGTGAGCTCCCCCCTCGGGACCGTGCTGATCCTCGATCCGCCAGAGGAAATAGAGCGCAAGATCAAGAAGGCGGTCACCGACACCGACGGCGAGGTCCGATTCGATCCGGAAGCCAAGCCCGGCCTCGCCAATCTGTTGGAGCTCCTGGCCGTGGCCACCGATCGGGCCCCTGCCGACGTGGCGGAGGCATATCAGCGCTATGGAGACTTGAAACGAGACGCCGGTGAGGCCCTGGTCGAACTGCTCCGTCCCCTCCGGATGCGGCGGGCGGAGCTGGCCTCCGATCCGGGGGAGGTCACCTCTTTGCTGGCCCACGGGTCGGAGAAGGCCGGCGCCATCGCCTCGGTGACCTATCAGCGCGCCGCCGACGCCATCGGGCTGCTCGGCAGCCACTGAACCACGGGGTATCCGAACGATGCCCCCTCATGTCGTCAGACCAACAGGCTCGACCACCAGTTGATGAGGTGGCCGATGAGCTGACCCCACTCGTTGCGAAACAACAGGATGAGTATGAAAGGCAGAAACATCAGTACCGGTTGGAGCCGGTAGTACTCAGGAAGCAACCTCACCGGAATGAACCGCTCGAGCACCGAAGCACCATCGAGCGGTGGGCACGGGATGAGGTTGAAGACAGCCAGGACGATGTTGGCGATGCCTCCGATGAAGAGGATCTGACCGAGGAGGGTCGGGGGGTAATAGCCACCGTGGTAGACGATCTCGCGGACGTCCAGCGGCGTCGTAAGGACGAAGGCGAGGCCGAACAGAGCAGCCAGGGCGATGTTGGTCAGTGGGCCCACCAAGGAGACCAGCACCGTATGGTTGCGCGGGCTCCGGAGCCGGTTGGTACTCACGGGGACCGGTTTGGCCCATCCGTAGGCCCCGAGGCCCGAGAGGGAGAGGATGGCCGGCACCAGCAGGGTCCCCACCGGGTCTATGTGGCGGATCGGGTTGAGGTTCAGCCGGCCCATCCGTTTGGCGGTGTCGTCCCCGAAGGCGAGGGCAACCACCCCGTGGGAGATCTCATGGAGGATGATCGACGGGATCAAGACCAGGAAGTAGATGATCTCGAACCGGGTGAGGCGGTGGGTTCGCAACAGGATGGCGACAATGGCTATCGCCACCACCACGATGATGGCGGTGCGCTCGTTACCGGCCAACCGACGGGGCGGCCGACGGTTGCCCCCGACCGGGCCCGACCTTCCCCCGTAGCCCCCGCCGAACCCCACGCCTGATCCGCCTGCTCAGTGCCGGTTGGCGTCGTTGATGCAGAAGCGAGTGGCCGGCATCGCATCGAGGCGAGCCGGGTCAATGGCCATCTTGCACTCTTCGCAGATCCCGTAGCTACCGCTCGCCAGCTTGTCCAAGGCGTGCGCCACGTCATCGAGTGTTTCCTGAAGTTGGGTGGCCAACACCTCGGCCTCACTCCGTTCGGCAGTCACCTGGCTCGAATCCGCGAAATTGGAGTCGTAGGAGAGGCCCTTCCCGCCATCCCCGAACCCGAGTTCGGCCAGCTGAGAGAGCAGTTGTTGCCGTTCTTCCTCGAGAAGATGGCGGTAGTCGACAGTCGGGGCTTCACCGGGCACGGGACAGATCCTACCTGGCCTGGTGCGTTCCGGCTCGCGGGTGAGCGTGTTCATATGAAGCGCGGAGGTGCTCGGAGCTGAGCTTTGTGTACAACTGGGTGGTGGAGATCGACGCGTGCCCCAGCAGCTCCTGGACAATCCGGATATCGGCACCGTGCGCCAACATGTGACTGGCGCACGAATGCCGGAGGACGTGAGGACTCACCCGAGCCGACAATCCGACCGGGGCGGCCCGCCGTTTGAGGATGGCCCATGCTCCCTGCCGGCTGAGGCGACCGCCCCGGGTGTTGAGGAACACCGCCTCGGAATCGCTTCGGCTGGCCCATCGCACCGGGACGACCAAAGGCCGCCCGCCGGGGGAAAGCCAATTGTCGAGGGCAATGCGGGCTACCCGGCCCAGTGGCACCATGCGCTCTTTCGAGCCTTTGCCGAACACCCGCAACAGCCCATCGTCGTTCTGGACATCGAGGAGAGACAACCCGACGACCTCAGAGATGCGGGCGCCGGTGCCGTAGAGGAGCTCGAGGAGGGCCCGGTCGCGGAGGTCGAATGGCTCGCTACCCATCACCGAGTCGAGCAGCCGGACGGTCTCATCCTCATCGAGAGCCTTCGGGAGGCGCTTGGGTATCCGGGGCGATGCCAGGTCGACGGTCGGATCGATCCTCAGTGAGCCTTCGTCGACCAGGAAGCGATAGAGGCCCCTGAGGGCGGTGATGGTCCGGGCCATGGAGGCAGGATTGCGACCATTCGCCCGCAGGCTCGAGAGATAGCGCTCGAGGTCAACCGGTCCGGCCACCAGGGGGTCGACCCCCTCCGTCCTCCCCCACTCCTCCCATCCGTGAAGGTCGCGCCGGTAGGACACCAGGGTGTTGTGGGCCCGGCCCCGTTCCACCGCCAGCCACGAGAGGTACTCCTCTGCCCCGTTCGACAATGGCGTGCTCACCGATGGGTGGCGAGGTGTCGGCGGGACAGGCCCACCCCCAAGATAGTGGCAGCGTCCACGATGGTCCCGTCATCCACCATGCCATCGAACCGATCCAGTGGGATCTTCTCCACGGTCATGAAACGCTCTTCGACCCCTTGGCGGTTGTCAGCGACTTCGGTGAGACCGGTGGCCATGTAGATGGTGGTGACCTCGTCACAGAACCCCGGGGTGTTGAGACATCGGGTGAGCTCCTTCAGCTCGGCTGCGTCCTGACCGATCTCCTCGGCCAATTCCCTCCGGGCGGTGATCTCGGGTGGCTCGCCCTCCACATCACATGTCCCCGCGGGGATTTCGAAGAGCCATCGGTCCACCACCGCCCGATACTGGTGGACCAGCAGCACCGCCCCGTCGGCGGTGATCGGGACAACGGCCACCGCCCCCGGATGGCGCACGATGTCCCGATCGAACTGCCTCCCGTCGGGGCCGACGAACTCCGCTCTGGCCACGGTGATGAACCAGCCCCGGTGTATCAGGGTCTCGCCGGTCTGGCGGAACCCGGCCAGTTCGCCTGCCTCCTTGGATTCCACCGGCGTCAACCGATGTCGATCAGATGCGGGTCGCGCCCTTCGGCTCGGACCAGGGATGCGCCCACCAGTTCACGGAAGAGCGGGTGAGGCTGATCGGGGCGGCTCTTGAACTCGGGATGGGCCTGGGTGCCCACCCAGAAGGGATGACCGGGGAGCTCGATGAACTCGACCAGGCGCCCATCCGGCGATGTGCCCGAACACACCAAGCCGGCGGCTTCGAGTCGCGACCTGTAGCGGGGATTGACCTCGTAGCGGTGGCGATGGCGTTCGGACACCACCTCGGTGCCGTAGGCGCGGGCCACTTGCGAACCTGGGAGGAGACGGGCCCCGTAGGAACCGAGTCGCATGGTGCCGCCCTTGTCCACGATGTCGTTCTGGTCGTCCATCAGGTCGATGACCGGGTAACGGGTGGTGGGGTCGAACTCGCGCGAGTTGGCGCCCTCGAGGTTGGCCAAGGTCCGCGCCGCCTCGATCACCATCACTTGCAGGCCGAGGCATAACCCCAGGAGCGGGATCTCGTGGTCGCGGGCGTACCCGGCGGCGGCGATCTTCCCTTCCACACCCCGCTCTCCGAAACCGCCGGGAATGACCAGCCCGTCAAAGTCGCGAAGACCATCGTGGTGCAACAGATCAGGCACATTGGCGGCCTGGATCCAGGTGATCTCGACCTTGGCACCATGGTGGAAGCCGGCGTGCCGCAACGACTCCACCACGGAGAGATAGGCATCGGGGAGGTCGATGTACTTGCCGATGATCCCGATACGAACCGGACGGGTCGCCGCCTCCACCCGGTCGACCAGGCGTTCCCAACCCGACAGGTCGATGGGATGGGTGCGCTCATCGAAGCGCAGTAGGCGGAGGATGTATCGGTCGAGGCCCTCCTCGTGCAACACCAGGGGTATCTGATAGATGTTGTCGGCATCGACGGCTGAGACCACGGCTTCGATGGGCACGTCGCACAGCAGCGAGATCTTTCGCTTCAGATCGTCGGAGATCATCCGGTCGGAACGACAGACGATCACGTCGGGTTGGATGCCCCGGCTGCGCAGCTCGGTGACCGAGTGCTGGGTGGGTTTGGTCTTCTGCTCTCCCGACGGACCCAGGTACGGCACCAGGGTCAGGTGGACGTAACAGACGTTGTCGCGTCCCACGTCCCGCCGGAATTGCCGGATGGCCTCGAGGAACGGGACGATCTCGATGTCGCCGACGGTACCGCCCACTTCCACGATCACCACGTCGACATCGTCGGTGCCCAGCCGCTTGACCCGTTCCTTGATCTCGTCGGTGACGTGCGGGATGACCTGAACCGTCCGGCCCAGGTAGTCGCCGCGTCGCTCCTTGGCAATAACCGACGAGTAGATGCGTCCGGTGGTGGCGTTCGAGTCCTTGTGGAGGTTCTCGTCGATGAACCGTTCGTAGTGGCCGAGGTCCAGGTCGGTTTCACCACCGTCTTCGGTGACGAAGACCTCGCCATGCTCGAACGGGTTCATGGTGCCCGGGTCGACGTTGATATACGGGTCGAGTTTGCACATGGTGACCCGAAGCCCCCGGCACTTCAGCAGTCGCCCCAACGACGAAGCGGTGAGCCCCTTGCCCAGCGAAGAGGACACCCCGCCGGTGAAGAAGATGAACTTGGTTCCGTTACCACGGTGCGCCCCGGGCCTCAGGTACTCCCCGTTCCTCGAGAAGTCCAACCGATCTGCGTCCTCAGCTGTTTCGAGAGGTAGTGCTTCCGTGGCATCGTCTCGGGGATATTCCGTCGGGCCTTGCGGGTCGGGCACTCGCCGAGGTTAGCGGAATCGCGGTGGTGGTCAGGCGGACCCCCCGGGTTGACATCACTCAGCGCCGGGTGGTGGCACCGGCATTGGCCGCACCGGAAAGAAGTTCGCGGGCGTGGATCCGGGCCGTTTCGCTATTGGGGCTCCCCGACAGCATGCGGCTCAGTTCCACCACCCGATCCTCGGCTCCCAGCACGGAAACCTCCGAGACGGTGCGACCCGCTTGTTCTGACTTGAGAACTGCCAACTGATGGTCGGCCTGTGCCGCCACCTGGGCCAGGTGAGTCACCACCAGGACCTGGGATCGCCGTCCCAATGCCGACAGGGCGGCTCCGACCGCGGTGGCGGCGGTTCCACCGATACCGGCGTCCACCTCATCAAAGATCAGCACTCCGGGCTCCCCGGTGAGGGCCAGCCGGACAGCCAGCATCGTTCTCGCCAACTCGCCCCCCGACGCCACTTTTGTCAACGGGAGGAGAGGTTCACCGGGATTGGCGCTCAGCTGAAAACTGACCTGGTCGGCAGGTCCGTCCCCTTCCACCGACACATCGAAGCGAGCTGAAGGCATGGCCAGCGTGCGCAGGGTGGTCTGGATCTCCGCGGCCAGTGACGGAGCCGCGGCCCGTCGTGCCGTTGCTACCAGGGCATCGGCCGCCGCCAGATCCTGTCGGGCCACCGCGATTTCCGCGTCGAGCTCCCGAGCGCGCGCCTCCCGGACCTCGACCATGGACAACTGTCGTCTGGCCTCGTCGGCAAAATCCACAACCTGTCCGAGGGTGGATCCGTATTTCCGTTCGAGCTCATGGAAGCGCTGTCGGCGACTCCGGATCTCCGTCAGGCGTTCGGGATCGTCTTCCCAGGTTTCGACGACGTCGCGCAGATCAGTGGAAAGATCCGAGAGGTCTGCCATCAAGGCGCGGACCCGAGCCTCGAGCGCTGCCAGCGGTGGCCGCCCGGCCAGGGCTCCCGACGCTTCTGACATGCGGTCCAATGCGCTTCCGACCGATGCCTCGGCCAGTGCATCCAGGGCTTCGGCCGCGGCGTCCCGATAGGCGGAGGCCGCGGCCAGCCGGTCTTCTTCCAGTTCGAGTCGGCTGTCCTCGGCATCGTCTTCGATGCAGGCTGACTCGATCTCATCGATCTGATAGCGCAGGACATCCATCTCACGGGCCCGCTGGGCCACTTCGCCTCCCAGGGAGGCCGACTCGTCGGTGAGTGATCGGAGCCGGGAGCGGGTCAGCTGAAGTTTCGACAGGTCGACCTGGCCGTACTCGTCGAGGGCCTGGCGTTGCGCACCGGTGTGGATGAGCGAGCGATGTTGGAGCTGGCCGTGCAGTTCCACCAAGGATGATCCGGTCTCGGTCAGGCCGGTAATCGGGGTCATCCGACCGTTGACCCAGGCTCTTGAACGGCCTCCGGCGACCACCGACCGGCTCAGAGTGATCTCGGAAT
>JADGOI010000028.1 GCA_017883075.1 Acidimicrobiales bacterium | reverse complement strand
CGCTCCAACCCCCGACGGGAACGGCTATTGGCTGGTGGCTTCCGATGGCGGCATCTTCAACGCCGGGGACGCCAAGTTCTTCGGCTCGACCGGCAACACGAATCTGAACAAGCCCATCGTCGATATGGCACCGACCCCCGACGGGAACGGCTATTGGCTGGTGGCTTCCGATGGCGGCATGTTCGCTTTCGGGGACGCCAAGTTCTTCGGTTCGACCGGCGGTAACCCCCTCAACTCGCCAATCGTGGGGATGGCCGCCACGCCAGACGGGCAGGGCTATTGGCTGGTGGCTTCCGATGGCGGCATGTTCGCTTTCGGGGACGCCAAGTTCTTCGGTTCGGCGGGCGCACAGAAGCTCGTCAAGCCGATCGTCGGCATTGCCCCCACTGGTGATGGACGCGGCTACTGGCTGGTCGCTTCCGACGGCGGCGTTTTCGCCTTCGGTGACGCCAAGTTCTACGGTTCTCAGGGCGGCAAGCCTCTGAACGCCCCGATGGTGGGCATGTCCAGCACGCCCGATGGGGGTGGGTATTGGACCGACGCCTCCGACGGGGGCATCTTCACCTACGGTGACGCCAGTTTCTTCGGGTCGATGGGTGGCCAACCTCTGAATGCCCCAATGGTCGGCATGGCGACCTACGCCCAGTAGTCGGGTCTTCCGGGGGATCGCTCCAATCCAGCGCTCTTCGGGCAGAACCTGGCACGTTCGCCCTACGCCAGATCTGCGTCATGGGCGCCGTCTGGTCGTCATCCAGATGAGCGACGGTTGAGAAACGGCTCGAGTGCCGGTCACCGGTGATCCCGTTGGCAAGGTCGAATGTCGTGACGTCCTCGGCGGTCTCATCAACGAGTCGACGGGCTGC
This sequence comes from Acidimicrobiales bacterium, assembly GCA_017883075.1. Taxonomy (GTDB): domain Bacteria; phylum Actinomycetota; class Acidimicrobiia; order Acidimicrobiales; family RAAP-2; genus DASZIT01. The sequence goes on along the minus strand of JADGOI010000028.1, from coordinate 23,802 downwards.
CTCAGTCACTCAGGCTCGCCTCGTCATCCTTCACAACCCTTCTCCTGCCAGCTCCGTCGAGAGCGATCGGCCCCGGTCGGGGGACTCAAGCCCGAACACGTTCCTCACGACCGGACCGGCGCCCATCCGCCGACTCTGACCGGTGTCAGTCATGCTTTGACCAGCTCTCTTCGACCAAACACAACCGCCACGAGGGTGGAATCGAGTTCGCGCACACCACACCCGTTGATGAACTCCCAAAGCTACCGGCGTCCCGGTGCCTTCTCCTTCATCGTGCCTGCCATACGGAAGGCGGTCGGGACCTTGGAGGGATATCGCAATCCTCCGATCACGTTTTCCCAGCGCCCACGGCAGGAATCGAACCTGCGACCTGCGGTTTAGGAAACCGATGCTCTATCCCCTGAGCTACGTGGGCGGGGTTCGGAAGAGACCCTGGTCGAAAGCCACAAGACCAGGAATTCTCTTCTTCGGGCACTCATCGTAGGCGGTTGGAGTAGACCACTTCTGTTCCGGGCACCGAATGAGCCACAGGCCATTCTCGAACGCCCATCGATCAGAATGGACCGTCCAGTTCCCCCAGGGACTCAGTGAGGCGCAGGTTTTCCGAGTAGTCGACCGGGCAGGCGATGACCGAGACCGTGTCGGCCGCCAGCGCCTCTCGCAGGGCCGGGAGGAGTTGGCCGGCCTCGGTGATCCTGATTCCGCATGCCCCGAAACTCTCCGCGTAGGCCACGAAGTCCGGATTGGTGAATCCGGTGGCCGTTGAGTGGCCAAGCTCCATTTCCATCTTCCACTTGATGAGCCCGTAGGCATCATCGACCCAAACGAGAATTGCAATGGGCACGCGCTCTCGAAGGGCTGTCTCGATCTCCTGCGAGTTCATGAGGAAGGCGCCGTCCCCGACGGCGGCCAGAACCCGACTCTGCGGTCGGGCCAGCTTGGCCCCGATCGCCCCCGGAACCGAAAACGCCATGGTCGAGAGCCCATTCGACAGGAGGCAGGTGTTGGGCTCGAAGGTGGGATACAACCGGGCCATCCACATCTTCACTGCACCGGTGTCTGCCAGAACTATGTCATGACGTCCAAGGGCTGCCCTGGTGTCGGCCACGATCCGCTGCGGTATGAGGGGGAAGCTGTCATCGGCCGCACCGCGCGCAAGTTCGCCGGCCAACAGGCCCCGGATCCTTTCACCGCTGGTGGCTCGGTCGAAGCGCCGGTCGGTAGCTCTCGAGAGCGCGTCGAGGGTGCGACCGAGGTCCGCCTGAACACCGACCTCAACGGTGTAGTGATTGTCCACCTCCGCAGGGAACCGGCTCAGATGCAGAATCCGCTTGTCGCCCTCCGGATTGATCCGTACCGGGTCGAATTCCTGCAGTTCGTATCCGACTGAGATGATCACGTCTGCCTCGTCGAAACCAAAGTTGACATAGTCGTGGTGCATGAAACCCACCGAACCCAGGGCATTCGGATGATCGTCCGGAAACACTCCCTTCCCATGGAAGGTGGTGGCGACCGGTAGTCCCAAGTGTTCCGAGAACCGAATGAGGGCCTCCCCGGCACCGGCTCGCGCTGCGCCGTGGCCGGCGAGCACCACCGGGCGCTGCGAACTGAGGAGAACCTGAACCGCCCTGTCGATCTGCGATTGTGACGGCTCGTCGGGCCGGGGGACATTGACGGCAAGAGGCACGAGTGGGGCCGGGACGGCCATTGACTCCACATCTTCGGGGACGGCCAGATAGACGGCTCCAGGTCGTTCCGTCTGGGCCAGCTTGAAGGCTTTGCGCATCATCTCCGGAACGGCAGCGGCATTTGGGACCAGAGCCGACCATTTGGTAACCGGATCGAACATCGAAACCAGGTCAACGCTCTGGTGCGACTCCTTGTAGATCCGATTGAGACCGACCTGGGCCGAGATGGCCACGACCGGGGTGCTGTTGGTGGTGGCATCTGCCGTCCCGAGCAGCAAGTTGATGGCCCCGGGTCCGAGCGTCGATGAACATACGCCGGCCTGACCGGTGATGCGGCCATAGATCTCGGCCATGAACGACGCGGCTTGTTCGTGCCGGACCAGGACATACCGGATCGATGACGAGCGCGATACGGCGTCAGTGAAGAGAATGTTCTCCTCGCCGGGCAGCCCGAAGACGAACCTCACACCCTCGCGCTCGAGGCAGCGCACCAGCAGATCGGCAACTGTGGGTTCAGTGAGGCTCACCTCCTCGATGGTAGGTCGTCAGGTCGGACGTGTCGGCCGGATGGTCCACTTGTCCGACCGACCTGTCAGACTGGGCAGTAGAACGACCGTCGTCGGCTGACCTCACCGGGAAGGACGAAGCGTGGAACAGACACCATTCACCGCATTGGTGGGCTGTTCGGTCCCGATCCAGCTCGCCGCAATGGGCGGAGTGTCGACACCGAAATTGGCGGCCGCGGTTTCAAATGCCGGCGCACTGGGCATGGTGAATCTTTCGGTTGTGGGTGGCGGCGACATTGCCAAGGTATTCGACGATCTTGCCGAGCGGACCACCCGCCCGGTAGGTGCCAACTTCTTGATGCCCTTCCTCGATCTGTCTGCCGTCGAGCTCGCCGCCGAGCGGTGTCGGCTCGTCGAATTCTTCTATGGGGATCCCCAGCGCTCACTCGTCGACCGGGTCCATGCGGCCGGTGCGCTGGCGGCTTGGCAGGTCGGCTCGCCCGAAGAAGCCCGTTCCGCGGCCGACGCAGGGTGCGACCTGGTGATCGCCCAAGGGGCCGAGGCCGGGGGTCACGTGCGGGGGTCCATCGGGATGCTCCCCCTCCTGGCCGGTGCGCTCGACATTGTCGATGTGCCCGTTATCGCCGCCGGTGGGATCGGTGATGGGCGCACCATGGCCGCTGCCCTCGCTGCAGGAGCAGCCGGCGTTCGGATAGGTACTCGCTTTGTGGCCGCCGAGGAGTCGCCGGCCCATCCCAAGTATGTTGACGCTCTGATCGCTTCTGGGCCTGGCGACACAACACTGACCACCGCATTCTCGGTGATGTGGCCCAATGCACCGCATCGCGTGCTCTCGAGCTGCATAGACGCGCTCGCCGGCTTCGAGGGCGTGTCAGTGGGCGACGGTATCGTCGCCGGATCCCCCTTCGCGATACCTCCCGGTTCGGTGATACCACCCGATATCCACACCACCGGCGCGATCGAGGCGATGCCCCTCTACGCCGGACAGTCGGTGGGTGCCGTTCGCCGCCGACAACCAGCCCACCAGATCATCGAGGAACTCGTAGCCGGCGCCGACGCATGCTTGGGCTCTGTGACGAGCCGACATGCCGGCTGAGGCTCGATCCCTCCTATCCACTACGATGTAAGGCATTCAGGGAATGCCGTTTCTGATCACCGGGCAGTTGCCGATCCGGGGCCAGGCTCAGCGTTGAGCGCCTGGCATCTCTCAACGGATCTGCCGTGAGGCGTGAGGACGATCGGGCCGAATGAGTGCATCCGCAATAACCGAATACCGGGCCATCCTCTTCGACATCGATGGCACCCTCATCATCACCGGTGGCGCCGGTGCGACGTCATGGCGTCTGGCCTTCGATGAGTTGTTCGGAATCCCGGCAGACATAGGCGAGTTCACCGATACAGGGATGACGGATCCCGATGTCGGGCGAAAGACCTTCGAAGCCGTGCTTCACCGCCAGCCCACTCCAGCCGAATTCAGCAAACTGCTCGAACGGCGCCTGCATTACCTCTATTCGGCCGTTGCCGACTCGAAGGGATACCGGGTCCTCGATGGCGTAGAAGAACTCCTCCCTCGCCTGATCGACGACGGCTACCTGCTCGGCATCGTCACGGGAAACTTGGAGGCCGCGGCCCACATCAAACTTCACCGGGCGAAGCTCAATCGATTCTTCTCGTTCGGGGGCTACGGGTCGGACGCTGCCGATCGTGGCGAACTCACCAAGATCGCTCTCCGCAAGGCCAGCCTGGTCTACGGGGAACCGCTGAGCCCCGAACAGTGTCTCGTCGTGGGGGATACTCCACACGATGCCGAAGGTGCCCACGCGGCTGGCATCAAGTGCGTAGGGGTCGCCAGCCACAATTTCAACGCTGCTCAATTGCGTGAGGGTGGCGCCGACTATGTCATCGACTCTCTCACTGAAGGACTCCCCTTATGACCATGGACTCGTACTGATCTGTTGGACGCCAGCAGCTAGGATCGAACCAGCGGGCGCATGGCGTATGCGTCGGCCGAAAGAGTAGAGGATCAACTTGTCAAGCGAAGATCTGCATGCACCGCGAGAGCGACTGACTCTCGGCACCATCGCCGCCCATCAGGCCACCGTTTCCCTGATGGAGGAACTGGAGGCAATGGACTGGTATCGCCAGAGGGCTGAAGACTGTGACGACGCCGACCTGAAGGCCATCCTTATCCACAATATGAACGACGAGATGGAGCATGCCGCCATGCTGGTCGAATGGTTGCGGCGCAATGTGGATGAGTTCGCCACCCAACTCGACAGATTTGTCGACAGCAAAGGGCCAATTGCGGAGAGTGGTGACTGAGTCGGACCGTGACGCTCCAGTGCCTGATCAATGGCACGGACCTCGCAACCGAAGGCTTGGAAGGGCAGAGGGATCGAAGGGCCCAAGATCCGCGGTGGCCGGGTCCCCGCCGATGGCGAAGGGATTCAGGGCCTTGGGTCTCAGGAGGGGGCTCTCTCTGGATCTGATGGACGATCAGAACTTGACGTGAGTGCATCGACCACGCTGTCGTGGACAGGGAAGATCTCCGTCAACTGCGTAATCCGGAATACCTTGAGGATCTTCTGCTGCACGCACGCCAACTGAATAGATCCGTCTTTTGCCAGGGCCTTTTTGCGAGCGCCGACCAGGGCCCCCAACCCCGTCGAGTCGATAAACCCCACACCGCCCATGTCAATGATCAGGTCAACATGATCATCGTTGATGAGTTCGTCGAGTTGTTCACTGAGTTGGGGGACGGTGGACAGGTCGATTTCACCTCGGACAACCACGACGGTGGCGCCACCTTCCGTCCGAGTACCCAACTCCAGATCGGCCGAGCCATGCTCCATCTGCCACACGCTCCTTGACACTCACGCCGCGAGGAACCGTCTCTGAACGATCATAATTCCGTCATGCTCGGCGCATCACCATAACATGGCTGCTGCACAGCCCTTTATGGGAGATTGCCCGTTACCCGCGTCTTTACGCTTCATTGACTCGTTTGTAGTGTGGTTGCATGGTCCAACCGGCCGATGGCCCTGCCATGCGACGCTTGGACGACACGGCCCGTGAACTGTTCTACGCCAGCGGTGACGTGGGCCGCGACCTGCTGGCCGTCGACTGGGCCTCCACACCTCTGGGGGTCCCGAGCACATGGCCGCAAAGCCTGATCAGCGTCATACGCCTTCTTATGAGTTCGCGCTTTTCGATGTGGATGGCGTGGGGCCCCGAGCTCACATTCTTCTGCAATGACGCCTACCGTCGTGACACTCTCGGTAAGAAGTACCCCTGGGCACTGGGCAAACCCGCTTCCGAAGTGTGGACGGAGATTTGGGGGGACGTCGGCCCGCTTGTTGAACAGGTGATGAGCACAGGGGTCGCAACCTGGGACGAAGGAATGCTGCTGTTCCTCGAGCGAAACGGCTACGTGGAAGAGACCTACCACACCTTCTCGTACAGCCCCCTCACCGACGATGATGGATGCATTGTCGGCATGTTGTGCGTGGTGAGCGAAATCACCGACCAAGTCATCGGTGAGCGTCGCATGTCCGATTTGATCGAATTGGGTTCCGAACTGACCAAGGCCAATACCGAGGCCCATGTAGTCGCGGCAGTCGAGGAACGCCTCGGTGCAGAGCGACGCAGCTTTCCGTTCACCCTCATGTACTTGTTTGATGACGACGGGTCGGGGGCACGGCTGACATGCTCTCCCGGGATTCCGGAAGGCCACCCCGCAGCACCGGCACTGATCGACTTGGCAGACCCGAACCCATGCTGGCCGGTGGGAGCGTTGGCCACGGGACAGACGGTGGCCATCGACGAATTGACCGAGCGTTTCCCCTCGATCCCGAGTGGTGCCTGGGACCGACCTCCGGCCCAGGCACTGGGACTGCCGCTGCTGCGGCGGGGCGAAGGTGTTCCCTACGGTTTCCTGGTCTTCGGCTTGAACCCGTACCTACCGCTGGATGCCGCTTATACGGGATTCCTGCACCTCATCAGCGGGCAGGTCGCCGCCAGCATCGCCCGTGCCCGAGCCTTCGAGTTCGAGCAGGTGCGGACGGCGGAGTTGGCAGAGTTGGATCGGGCCAAGACCGCATTCTTCACCAACATCAGCCACGAACTTCGCACTCCGCTGACCCTGCTCCTCGGGCCGGCGGCTGACGCTCTCGCCGACTCGGACAGTCCTCTGCCGACGGCACATCGGGCCCGCATCGAAGTGATGCACCGCAACGCATTGCGGCTGCTCAAGCTGGTCAATGTGCTGCTCGACTTCTCTCGTCTCGAGGCCGGGCGGGCCGATCCCCACTTCGAGGCTCTCGACCTGGCCCGGCACACAGCCGACGTCGCCAGCATGTTCAGCTCGGCGGTCGAACGGGCGGGCCTTGCATTCACCATTGACTGTCCCCCGCTGGATGCCCTTGTCTACGTCGACCCGGACATGTGGACCAACATCGTGTCGAATCTCCTGTCGAACGCGCTGAAGGCCACCTTTGTCGGCGGTATCACCATCCGACTTGCCATCAGCGACGGAGAAGCCGAACTGGAGGTGGTCGACACCGGCATCGGGATCGAATCCACAGAGCTGCACCGGTTGTTCGAGCGATTCCACCGGATCACTGGTGCCCGCTCTCGAAGCCACGAAGGATCAGGCATTGGACTCGCATTGACGGCCGAATTGGTTGGTCTGCACGGCGGGACGATCGTGGCAGGCAGTGAGCCTGGCAAAGGAACACGATTTACCGTGCGGGTCCCTCTGGGAGCTGAACATCTACCAGTCGAGCAGATTGCCTCGGGACAGCATGACGCGACGGACAGAGCCGCTCACAAGACCAAGGGGTTCTTGGCCGAGTCGTCGCGTTGGCTCGACGCCGAAACCCGCGATACCGATAATTCGGATATCCCGGTGCCGGTCCAGTCAGTCGGTGAAGTCGATCGATTGCGAATCCTCGTGGTCGACGACAACCTCGACATGCGCGAGTACATCACCAGCCTGCTTTCTGACCATTACGCCGTCGAAACCGCCCGGGATGGCGCCGTTGCGCTCGAGATGGTGCGAGCCTCTCCACCCGATCTCGTTCTCACCGATGTAATGCTTTCTGGTCTAGATGGGTTCGGCCTACTGGCCGCCATGCGCTCAGACGCCGCCACCATGCACGTGCCGGTCGTGATGCTGTCGGCTCGGGCCGGGGACGAAGCCGCCGTCGAAGGATTGGAAGCGGGTGCGGATGACTACCTGACGAAGCCGTTCACCGCCCGAGAGCTCGTCGCCCGAATCCGCGCCAACCTCGAACTCGACAAAGTGCGCCGACTTGCGACCCAACTGGAGAAGCAACGGACCCTCCTCGATCAGGCGCAGCGCCTGGCTCAGGTCGGCAGTTGGGAATTGGACCTCGCTTCCGGTGCAGTGGCCGGGTCAAGTGAGTTCTTCCGCCAGATCCATCTCACCCAGAAGGAGTTGCATGACAACGGCATCGCTGAAGTACTCGGCCGGATACATCCCGACGATGTCGAGCGGGTACGGGCTGCCCTGATCGCGGCGACTGACGGCGAGGTCATCAATTTCGAAATGCGTGCCCATACGGCCAAGGGGGCGGAGCGGACCTTCCATACCGTCGGCGAACTCGTTTGCGACTCCGAAGGGCATCCCATGCAGCTGCGAGGAAGCATCCAGGACATCACCGACCAGATCCTGGCCAAGCAAGCCTCTGACGCTGCCATTGCCGACAAACAGACCGCAGCTCGCGAACGCCTGATCGCCGAGGAACTGCAGCGGAGCCTCCTTCCGGAGCGCGCGTTCACTCCAAAGCAACTGAAAGTCGCGACGCATTACCAGGCCGGGGTGGACGACACCCAAGTCGGCGGCGATTGGTACGACGTCATCGAGTTGGACCGCGACCGTACGGCCTTGGTAGTGGGCGACGTGATGGGCCGCGGAATTCGCGCTGCCGCGGTGATGGGTCAACTCCGCGCGACCATCCGAGCCTACGCCCAGCTCGACCTGTCTCCGGCCCGCGTCCTTGAGCACCTCGACGCCACGATCCGCGAGATAAGCGAAGAGAAGATTGCCACCTGCATCTACGCCGTCTTCGACCCGCAGGACCGGTCCCTCGTGTATGCGAATGCTGGGCACCTTCCTCCACTGGTGCGCTCCTTTGGTGGCGCAACACGACGTCTCATCGGAACGTTTGGGCCGCCACTGGGCACCGGGCCCCATGACTTGGTTGAGACACAATTGACCCTGTCCGCCGGAGACGTACTGACTTTGTACACGGACGGCCTGGTGGAACATCGCGGTAGCGACATCGAACACGGGATGGATCACCTTGTCCGCGCACTCGCCGTCGACAGCGGCCGGGTCGAGGATCTGCCCCTGGCACTGGTTGACGCGCTGCTCCCCAATGGGTCCGACGATGACGTTGCCGTGCTCGTTGCCGAGGTCCCCGGCCGGGCGTCGGGCCCTGCGTCCGTCATGCTCCCTGTGCCTGCCGAAGCGGGATCCGTGGCGAGCGTTCGCCGGTTCACTACGAATGTGCTGGCCGCTTGGGCAGTCACTCCCAACTTGACCAGCGATCTCGTCGTAGTGGTCGGCGAGCTCATTACCAATGCCATCCTCCACAGCCGATCGCCCATTGAGCTGAGGCTGAGCCGCACCACCGACCGGATTGTGGTGGCCGTTCACGATGGCACCAACGTCGTGCCCCGTATGCAGCGGACCAACCTCTATGCCGAACACGGTCGTGGGTTGCAGTTGGTCGCCTCGCTCACTGACCGATGGGGCGTTCGACCGACGGAGACTGGCAAATCGGTGTGGTGCGAGATCTCAACGCTGTGAGCTCGACATGAGTCACGTACCGGGCGCCCAACTGTCCGGTCGACCCTGTTCAAGAGCCTGGCCAGGGCACCACTCATCGAGCCGCCGGTGATCTCGAGGAACTGGGCGGCGTAAGCAGTCTGCACATCGACGGCTCCGTGCGCGTCCGAGCCTGCGGCGCCGGCAATTCCGGTCCCATCGGCCCCATCCCGCTTGCTTGGCCGCTGGTCATGGGCTAGCCATGCCCCTTGTACATACCGGCTCGGACGAGAGCAACAGCGAGGAGACTCCCGATGGCAACCGACCGAGATTTGATCTCCGTCACCGACGACGAAGCCGTTCGGATCATCACCATCGACCGTCCCGAGCGGCGCAATGCGGTCGACCGGGCAACAGGTGCCGCCCTGGCGGAGGCGTTCCGGGCCTTCGACGCAGATCGAAGTGCGTCGGTGGCGATTCTCACTGGAGCATCCGGTACCTTCTGTTCCGGCGCCGACTTGAAGGGACTTACCGAAGGTGGGGGCAACCGGGTCAGCGAGGTTGGTGATGGGCCCATGGGTGTGTCCCGGCTTCGATTGTCCAAGCCGGTCATCGCGGCCATCGAGGGTTTTGCCGTGGCCGGTGGTCTGGAGTTGGCGACGTGGTGTGATCTGCGGGTGGCATCTTCCGACGCCACCCTCGGTGTCTATTGCCGACGATTCGGCGTACCGCTCGTCGACCTCGGGACCATCCGCCTTCCCCGTCTCATCGGGCACAGCCGGGCCATGGATCTGATCCTTACCGGCAGAGGCGTGAGCGGCACCGAGGGGTTCACCATGGGCCTGGTGAACCGGGTAACCGCGCCAGGTGAAGCGCTGAAGGAAGCCATTGTCCTCGGCCATCAACTTTCGGACTTTCCCCAGACCTGCATGCGGCACGACCGCCTCTCGGCCATCGAACAGTGGGACCTCGGCGAACCCCAGGCCATGCTCAACGAGGTCCGCCATGCTCTGGTCACCATCGGCAGTGGCGAGACCCTCGAAGGTGCTGCCCGCTTCACGTCCGGAGTTGGTCGCCACGGCGAGTTCCACCAGGATTAGGTTTCACTGACAGGCTGCCGGCCGGGGGGCGGCGGCTCGAGAGTCCCGTTCATCAGCCGGTACGGTAGGCCATGCCCGTGATGACCGTGGATGAGCTCCAACAGTTTCTGCTTGACGGGTTCCCTCTCGACCCCCCAGCCTTCGTGGTCGAAGACATACGTGAACAACAAATCCGACTTCGGCTACCCATCTCGGCTTTCCACGGCCGGCCCGGTGGGACGGTGTCGGGTCCTGCCCTGATGTCGTTGGCCGACTGCGCGGCCTGGCTCGCCATCGTGGGCCACATCGGTCCGGTGGCGCTGGCTGTGACCACCAGCCTCCACATCGACTTCCTCCGCAAACCCGCCCTGGTCGACGTGGTGGCGACGGCCACCTTGCTCAAATTGGGAAAGCGCCTGGCGGTGGTGGAGGTCGCCATGGTGTCCGACCGGAGCGAAGCCATCCTTGCCAAGGCGCAGGTCACCTACTCGATTCCGCCTGGCTAGGGTGGGCATCGAAGAGGCACATTGAACGAGGGGATCTCGCCATGCACGACCTTGTCATCAGAGGGGGGACCGTCGTCGACGGAACCGGGTCGGCGGCGCGCACTGCAGATATCACCGTGGACGACGGGCGCATCACCGGGGTTGGTTCGTTTCCCGGGGCAGGGGCAGAGCGGACCGTGGACGCCGATGGGCTGCTGGTCACCCCGGGATGGGTGGACATCCACACCCACTACGACGGCCAGGCCACCTGGGACGACGTGTTGGCCCCCAGCAGCTGGCACGGGGTCACCAGCATCGTCACCGGCAACTGTGGGGTCGGCTTCGCACCGGCCCGACCCGATCGCCACGAGTGGCTCATCGGTCTCATGGAAGGAGTCGAGGACATCCCCGGCACCGCGCTGACCGAGGGCATCACCTGGGACTGGGAATCCTTCCCCGAATACCTCGATACGCTCGGCCGACGGAACTGGACTGTCGACATCGGCACCCAGATCGCCCACGGCGCCGTCCGCTCCTATGTGATGGGCGAACGTGGCGCCAGCAACCAACCAGCCACGTCCGAGGACATCGCCTCTATGAGGCAACTGGTGAAGGAAGCCATCGCCGCCGGCGCCCTCGGCTTCTCTACCTCCCGGACCCTGGCCCATCGGGCCATCGATGGTGAGCCGGTGCCCGGCACGTTCGCGGCAGAGGACGAGCTCTTCGGCATCGGGAGCGCCCTTGCCGAGCTGAGAACAGGAGTGTTCGAACTCGCCCCCACCGGCGCCGCCGGTGAAGACATCATCGGACCGGCCAAGGAAGTCGACTGGATGCGGCGGCTGTCCACCGCCATCAGGCGACCGGTCACCTTCGCCCTGGTGCAGGTGGACAGCGCCCCTGACCTCTGGCGACAGTTGATGGACGAGTCGTTGCGGGCCACCTCCGAAGGGGCCGAACTCTGGCCCCAGGTGGCCGGCCGGGCCACCGGATTGTTGTCCGGCCACTTCACCACCTACAGCCTGCTCGACATGGTGCCGGCCTATCAGGCCATCAAGTCCAAGGGGCTCCCACCCGCGGACCTGGTCGAGGTGCTCCGCCGTCCCGACGTTCGGCACTCGATCGAGTCTTGGACTCCCCCGGACCCCGCGTCGGTCGCCCGCATGGAACAGGCGTACCGCTCCACCTTCGCCCTCGGAAGTCCCCCCGAGTACGAGCCGGGGCCCGAACGATCGCTGGCCGGCTTGGCCGCCGCCACCGGTCGGACTCCACTCGAAGTGGCCTACGAGGCGATGCTCAACGACGATGGGCGGGGGTTGCTCTACGTGCCGATCCTCAACTACTCCAACGGCGATCTCGAACCGGCCCGGGACATGCTCCTCCACCCCAGGTCTGTCGTCGGTCTGGGGGATGGGGGCGCCCACTGCGGGGTCATCTGCGATGCATCACAGCCCACCTTCATGCTGACCCACTGGACCCGTGACCGGGTGCGCGGCGAACGGCTCCCCCTCGAGTGGATTGTGAAGAAGCAGACCCACGACACGGCCCGCCTCTACGGTCTCACCGACCGGGGCACCCTCGAAGCCGGAGCCATCGCCGACGTCAACCTCATTGACTACGACGGCCTGCAGTTGGGAAATCCGACGGTGGTGGCCGACTTGCCGGCCGGCGGTATGCGGCTGGTGCAGGGTGCCACGGGTTACGTGGAGACCATCAAGACAGGGGTCACCACCTTCTTGGATGGAAAGGACACCGGGGCCCGACCGGGCGAACTGGTGCGGGGCGCCCGCTGATCCTCGGGCCCACGTACGCCTGATCCACCTCGGCAGTCTGAAGGTCATGCGGTTCGATCCCCACGCAGTCGATCCGGCCTCCTGTCGTCACTCCGGCGCGATCGCCGGGGAGTTCAGGCCCTATCGATCCAGAGAATCCATGGTGACCGGTTCGGCCGGGGCCGTCGCCCCCGCCTCTTGCGACCGCTCTGCGTTCGTGCGCCGGGTGATCCAGTGCTCCACGAAGAATGCGAGAAACGGGACGAACCCACCGCACACCACGAGCAGGATTCTGCCCAAGTGCCAGTGGGCCCGACGGGCGAGGTCGACCCCGGCTACCAGGTAGACAATGTAGAGGTAGCCGTGGATGGGAGCGACGATCTCCGCCACCAACTTGTGATGGCCCCAGTACTGCAAGGGGATGGCCACGAACACCAGAATTATCAGGGCCGTCCCCACGATGTAGGCCATCACCCGGTAGCGCATCAGAGCGCCAGCCATGGGGTCGGTCCTCTTCGGCGGCGTCGACACGGTCTCGGGCACGTTCACCATCGCTTCGTATCAGAACTGGCGTTGAGGTCGGCAAGGTACCGGTTGTACTCGGCCAACTCGGGGTCTTCCACCTCACGGCCATCGTCTTCGGCAGCTTCCGGTGCAGCGACCTTCGTCGCCACCAGGGCGGTCACCGTGGGGTCGATTAACGTATCGGTACCGACGGGGAGATCGGTACCAGTGACCGATCCGAGTTCAGCCCGGGAGGCCCGGCGCCTGGCCCGCCGACCCCCTTCGAGGGCCCAACCCGGTTCTTCCTGGGGGCCCAACGGCTCACCGTCTGCTCCGAACCGCTCACCCGTGCGGCCGTGGACGAATTCGGTGGGGTCGTCGTGAATCAGTTGCCACCATACGTAGATGGCGTACCCGCCGAACAACGGCCATTCAAAGGTATAGGCCCAGCTCAACGTGTTCCCGTGAAATGCCCTCTCGAACTGCCACCAGGTCAGCCAGGCAAACATCGGGATCACCAGCAGGAGTGTCACATGCATCCCGATGCAGCGGGGCGTGAAATAGCGGTGCACTGCACTAGCGTACCGCCCACATCTGCGAGGTCCTGTTCGCCAGTGGCCCTGGTGATCCACCCCATCGTTGTCCGGACTTCTTAAGATCTCGTCCTGTATCCCCGTTGTCACACCTCCGCCGTAACTTCGCCTCCATGACCTACACCACCGAACCACCCGATCTGTTCCGGCCCAACGTCGAAATTCGGGTCAGTAGCCGACGGAAGAAGACGGCCGGTGCCCACTGGGAGGGCGATCGCATCATCGTGGTGGTCCCTCCCCATCTACGCGGGGTCGACAGGGATGAGATGGTCGACCACCTGTCCCGCCGGCTACATCGCCATCGTCCCTACCTTCATGCTTCGGATGCGCATCTCGAAGAACGTGCCGAGGTGCTGGGTGACAGGTACCTCGACGGCATCCGACCCTCTTCCATCCGGTGGTCGACCACCCAGAACAAACGATGGGGATCGTGCACGCTGCTCACCCGGGAGATCCGGATTTCAGAGCGCTTACGGGTCGTCCCCAGTTGGGTACTCGACGCGGTCATCGCCCACGAGTTGGCCCACCTCATCGAGCCGAATCACAGCCCCCGATTCAAGGAACTCGAGAATCGGTATCCGCGGAAACGTGAGGCCGATACCTTTCTCGATGGTTACTCGTTGGGTCTGCACATGCCCGACGACGGGGGTGCATCACCTGGACCCGACACCGAGGACGACAGCGACATCGTCGGGTAGAGCGGGATGTCATTGCCGGGGGCAACCCCGACGATTATCCCCGGCGGTCAAAACCCAGGCGGAACGAGCGGACAGCGCCCGCAAAGATGTTCGCTTCGATATCGGGAGCCTCGATCACAGACAGGTTGGTGATCTGTCGGGTCAATCGCTCCATCAACATGCGCAGCTCGAACCGGGCCAGCGGAGCGCCCAGGCAGAAGTGGGTACCGAACCCGAACGACACATGGGGGTTGTGGATCCGACGGATATCGAATGCATAGGGATCGTCGAACACAATCTCGTCACGGTTGGCCGACGGATAGAGGAGGATCACCCGGTCCCCCGCTTCCACCCCCACCCCACCGATGGTGGCCGGCTCCACCGCCGTACGGAAGAAGTTGTTCAACGGGGTCACCCACCTGATCATCTCCTCCACCGCGCCGGGGATGAGGGACGGGTCGTCGCCCATGGCCTCCCACTGGTCGGGGTGGTCACAGAATTCGGCCAATGATCTGGTGATGACGGTCCGGGTGGTCTCCGCCCCTCCGGAGATCATCAGCCCTGTCTCGTTCATGATGGTGCCGTCGCCCATCGGACATCCGTCGATCTCCGCGTGGGTCCACACCGAGATCAAATCGTCGGCCGGCTCCACGCGTCGGGCCGACGCCACCTCGGCCAGCACCACCGCGAACTCGCCGATGGCTTCGAAGAACCCTTGTGCGGCCTCTAGGTCACTTGCTGCCTTGTCGTAGCGCATCAGCCTTTCCGACCATGACTTGATGTCCGGCCAGTGGTCCTCAGAGAGCCCGAGGAGGTGGGCGGTGAGCCGGGCCGGCAACGGAGCGGCCAGCTCGGACACGATCTCCACTTCGCCCCGGTCGAGCCATGCGTCGATGAGCTCGTCCATGATGCCGGCGAGCTTCGGCTCGAGGCTGCGCACAGCTTTCGGCGTAAACCGTCGCGAGATGAGCTTCCGTTGCTCGCTATGCCGGGGGTCATCGAGCGCAATGATGTTGTCCTCACCCGGCGCGTGGAACGAGCGGTACCCCTGGCCGCTGACAAAGACTTCGTCTCTCCGTTCCACATCGACCACGTCGGCGTGACGGAGGACGGCCCACAGACTGTTCTTCTCATCCCACACCACCGGATGGTCATGGCGGAGTGGGCGCAGTGCATCGTGCATGGCATCGATGTCGACGTAGAATTCGGGGTCCAATAGATCGGGGACCTCAGCTGACGACGGCGCGGCGGTCACGGCGGTCCCGGCGGTCTCAATGGTGTCGGCCATGGCGGCCATGTTACCGATCAACTTGTCGGACAGGGATTCCCCCGCCGCCAGCAGCGCTGGCCCTTGACGGGACGCCAATGAGGCCTGCGGTTCCTCGGTAATCAGGTTGTTCGATTCCGAGCATCGCAGAGAGCATTCACCAGGTGACGACGGTCAGTGGCGGCCAACCAGGTGGGGGCGACGTGCCCGGCACCGTAGCCGGCGACGCGCTACAAATAGGCCCGTGTCCTACCTTCTGGCTGTCATCGCCGCCTTCGTCAACGCCATCACCTCGGTGTTGCAGAGGATCGGCGTGGAGTCGGCACCGTCCTCAGCGGCTCTGCGGCTGAGCCTGATCGCCCACGCCGTCCGGCGCCGGATCTGGCTTGTCGGCTTCGCCTTGATGTTGGTGGAGTTCGCCCTACAGGCCACCGCGCTGCGCTTGGGTCAACTCAGCGTGGTCCAACCCGTACTCACCACCGAACTGTTGTTCTTGATGCTCATCCTGGCCGTCTGGTTCCGCTATCGGCTGGGATGGCGGGAATGGGCCGGATCAATTGCCATCGTGGTCGGCCTCGGGGGCTTCTTTTTGGCCGCTGAACCCAGCGGCGGCGCCCTCATCCCCGGCAATCGCCAGTGGATCGTGGCGTCCACCATTCTGCTCGTGGCCATTGCCGGGTTCATCGTGGCCGGAATGCGGGGCCCCCGCTGGTGGCGGGCGGCCGCCTTCGGCACCGCCACTGCCACCACCGCGGCCTACGGCGCGGCGTTGACCAAGGCAACCACCACGTACATCACCCACGGATGGGGTCATGTCTTCACCCACGCCCAGCCCTACCTGTTGGCGGTCACCGGGCTCGGTACCGTCTTTCTGCTGCAGAACGCTCTCCACGCCGGGCCCATCACCGCGTCCCGTACCACCTTGGTCACGGTGAACCCCCTGGTCAGCATCATCATCGGGATCACCATGTTCGGAGACCGGCTCCGCGGCGGCGCGCTGTGGGTGGTACTTGAGTGCGTGGCGCTGGCCGTCCTGATCACCGGGGTGGTGGTGCTGGCCCAGACCTCGTTGGTGGTCGGGATCCCCCGTGACGACGATCCCGGAGAGCTACTGGCGAACGCCCGTCACCGTGGATTGCGCCCGGTGGACAGTCTCGGCGACACCACCGGGACCTCGGTCGGGTCCGAGCCCTGACGACCCCGAATGGTGGGGCGGACGCTCGCCGCCCCCGGCCATCGGACGCCTTGCGCCCGGGCCAACAGCTCGGTGATCCCCAGCATGTCGTCACCCAGCCTGTCCCTCATAGCGATGAACAACGCCGCGGTGACCCGGGCGTCTCCCAAGGCGCTGTGGTGATCGTCCCAGCTGAGGCCGAAGTAGTCACAGCACTCCACCAATCTGGCCCGGCCGTAGAGATCCAGCCGGTCCCGGGCCACCGTCATGGTGTCGACAAGAGGCACATCGTCCGCCACCAGGTCATCTCCACCGTGCCGGTGGCACTCGGCCCGGAGGAACCCCAGATCGAACCGACCCACGTTGTGACCCACGATCACCCGCCCCGACAGAAGATCGGCGAGGTAGGGGTGAATGTGGCCGAATGTCGGCGCGCCCACGACCATGGCGGCGGTAATCCCGTGGACATGGGTGGGACCCGGGTCACATCCCGGGTCGAGGACCGTGCAGAACGCTTCGAGCTCGACCCCGGCCGGATCGATGACCACCACCGCCACTTCGACGATCCGATCACGGGATGCCGAGAACCCGGTGGTCTCCACATCGATGACCGCAAACCCCGACCGCAAGGCATCCTCGTCCTTCATCGCCACCACCGTAGATCGTGGGTGCGACGTTGGGCGTACGCTCGTCGCACACCGGATCGGGGTTGGATCCGCCACTCGTCACAGGGGGTTCAGGCATGCCGGGTTGGGTGCTCCATCACGATCTGAGAGGGCCGGCATTCGGGACTCCCCGACCGGCGCTCTATCGCGAGGCTCTGGCCATGACGGCATGGGCCGACGCCCGGGGATGTCCTCGAGTGGTGATCTCCGAGCACCATGGCTCCGAGGATGGCTATCTGCCTTCGCCCTTCGTGTTCGGGGCCGCCATCGCGGCCCGCACCGAGCATCTGCGGATCATGATTTCCGCCCTCATCCTGACCCTGCGCGACCCGGTCGCGACTGCTGAGGATGCCGCCGTGCTCGATGTGATCAGCAACGGTCGACTGGAGTTGACGGTCGTTCCCGGGTACGTCCCCGATGAGTTCGCCATGTTCGGAGTTCCCTTCGACGGGCGGGGCGCCCTGTTCGAGGAGAAACTGACCACCTTCGTGCAGTTGTTGTCCGGCCAACCGTGCCGGGTCGACGGGCGGATCATCACCATCACACCACCGCCGTCCCAGCGACCCCGTCCATTCATCATCGTGGGTGGGAGCGCGCCCAAACGGGCGGCCCGGCTGGGCGACGCCTTTTTGCCGGCGGTGGCCGACCCGGCCCAAGCCGACACGTACCGCACCGAATGCCGGAGGTTGGGCAAAGGCGATGGGATCCTCTTGTGGCCCGGTGGGCCGATGTGGGTCTTCGTCACCGAGGACCCTGACCGGTCGTGGGCCCAACTCGCCCCCCACGCCCTCCACGAGGCAAATGCCTACGCGGCGTGGGCCGCCGGTGTGCCCGGGGCCAGCCCGTTCCGGGCGGCACGAGACGTGAGTCAGCTGAGGGAGTCAGGGCTCTACGCGGTGGTTACCCCCGATGAGTGCCTGGCTCTGGCGGCCACCCTCGACCCTCTGGCCGCCCTCACGGTAAAGCCCCTGGTGGCCGGCCTCGACCCTGACCTCGGGTGGGCGTCCTTGGAGCTGTTCGTCGATCGGGTGGCGCCGGCCCTGGCCTGAACGACCGGCTATCGGGGGGCGTCGAGGACGGCGGCGGCAACCAGTTCCTCCAGGTAGCGGGTATCCCACCAGGAGATCTGGAGTTGCTTGGCCCGACGGAAGAACAGCTGGATGTCGAACTCGAGGGTGAACCCGATCCCCCCGAAGATCTGCTGGGCGGTGGCAGTCACCTGGCGGTAGGTATTGCAGGCGAAGAGCTTGGCCATCGGGGCCAACTTGGAGATATCCCGATCCACCGAACCGGCCCACGCCGCCTCGTGCACGAGCACTTCGGCTCCGTCGACGGCAGTGGTGCCATCGGCCAAGTAATGGGCCAGGGCCTGAAATGCCCCGAGAGGCTTGTCGAACTGATGGCGGTCCTTGGCGTACTGCACGGTGATATCCATGGCGTACTGGGATCCACCCACTGCCTGGGCGGCGGCCAGGATGATTCCCTCGTGCATCACCGCGTCCCACGTTGCCCAGCCGGTGCCGGGAGCTCCGATGCGATCGGCGGCGGTCACCCGCACCCGGTCCAGATCGATCCGGTATTGGGCATCGGAGGCGATGGTCAGATGCTGGGTGAGTGTCACCCCCTCGGCGTTGGGATCGACCAGGAAGAGGTCGACGTCGTCACGACCGTCACCGGTACGGGCCAGTACCACCAGGCGACTGGCGGCGCGCGCGAATCCGACGTGGCGTTTGACCCCGGTCAGGAGGAACCCGGCGCCGTCGGGGACGGCCCGCAGCTGGATCCCGTTGGGTCCGAAGCCATTCTCGGGCTCGAGCCACGCCGGAGTCAGGATGGCCTCACCACCCACCATCTTCGGGAGCCACTCACTCTTCATCTCATCGCTTCCCGAGCGGGCCAGGGCTCCTCCACTCAGCACCGAGCTCACGAAGTGGGGAGAAGGCGCCAGCGACCGACCGAACTCCTCGTAGACCACCACGCCTTCGAGGGCGGTCATGCCCGACCCGCCGTACTCCTCGGGGAGCTGCAACCCGATGAGGTCGAGGTGGGCCAATTGCTTCCACAGGTCTGGCGAATACCCGATGGGGTCGTCCTCGAGCTCGCGAACAACACGGAGAGGGCTGGTGGTGGCGCACACACCCCGCACCGTCTCGCGCAACATCTCTTGTTCGGCGCTGAATTTGAGGTCCAACATGTCAGTTCTCCTCCACTGGTGTGATGCGTTCTGGTGCGGTGAGCCTCATGGTTGCCACTGGTCGCCCTTGCGCCGCCACGGGTTGTCCTGGCCCGAGACCGGGAGAGCCACCCGCGCCTTACAGGTGGTCTTGGCATCGTCGCCCACCGAAAGTGAGATGTCGATGGCCACCCACCCGCATCCCGCCGGGTCGACTCCGGTATCGGTCACCGCGCCCCGGAACACCATGGTGTCCCCCGGGAAGACCGAGCCGAGCATCCGGAACGTCATGCGTTGCAGGCGACCGTAGGGACCTGTCCAGTCGGTGATGAACCGCTCGAACCACGCCGCCTGGTTGGGGGTGTTGAGAAAGATGTCCCGGGTGCCGTTCCGGTTGACGGCGAAGTCCTTGTCGTGGTGCATCGGTCGCCAGTCCCGGGCCGCCAATGCGCCCAGCACCACGGTGGTGGCGGTGACCGGATAGGCCAGCTCGGGAAGGGTGTCGCCCACGTGTACGTCCCCGAGCAACCAGGTCGGCGTTGTCTTCGTGGTCACTGTCCGGCTCCCGTCTTCTGGCCCGCGGTCGGGGCGGCGTCGGCGGCGTCCGAACCGGCCCG
This sequence comes from Acidimicrobiales bacterium, assembly GCA_017883075.1. Taxonomy (GTDB): domain Bacteria; phylum Actinomycetota; class Acidimicrobiia; order Acidimicrobiales; family RAAP-2; genus DASZIT01. Next base: position 3,791 of record JADGOI010000028.1, on the reverse strand, counting down.
GCCGTAGCCGAAGCCTGTGTAGCTTTCGACCGCCACCAGCTCGCCGCGTTGGTTCTGGTACTCGACGTCGATCACCCAGAAGCGCCCGGTCCCGAGCCGGGTGGTCTTCTCGGCGCTGACCGACCGGAGGATCTGGCTGGTGCGGAGGATGTCCCCTGGCCTCACCGGCTCGTGGAAGATCATGGTGTTGTCGCTCATCACCGCCTCGGGGAGACCCAGCCCTTCCTTGAGATCAAAATGGATCTGGAGCGGCAGGGCGGCTCGGGTGCGCCCGGGTGCCCAGTGGTGGGGCCGGAACCACACCGACACCATGGAAGGCGGGGCGATGGGCCCGCCGGTCACCTCTTTCGCCACCTGGTCGTCCCAGAACAAGGGGTTGCCGTTCTCCACCGATGAGCAGGTCGTCCATATATACCCCTGTTCCACCGGGAACTCGCCTACCTCGACGTACTGCTCGACCCCGATCAGGCCCTCGATATCGGTCACGCCTATGCCGCTCATGCCACCACTCCCTTCGCTCGCAGTTCGGCGATCCGCTCGGGTGGGATGCCCGCCGCCTCCAGGAGGGCAGCAGCATCGGACGCCGCCGGATCACGCACCGCCACCTGGCCATCCGGGCGTACCATCCCGGCCAGCACCGGCCCGACTTGTCGAAACCTCCTGGGCCCGTCGGCATCACTGCCGTCGACAGAGGCGACACTGTCTTCGGCGGCCATGACCACATCGACCATGGCCCCCCTGGACAGGTACTGCTCATCGTCGACCAGATCGGCCACCGTCTGGACCGGCGACACGCAGGTGTCGAATCCGGCCAGCTCGGCCACCCAGGTTGCCTGGTCCCGGGAGGCGAATGCCGCCCGGAAGTCGGCGCGGATCTTCTCCTGCACCTCGTCATCGAGTTGATGTGCCACCCACTGCTCACACCCGAGTCGCCGGCACAGGTTGGCGTAGAACTTCGGCTCGATGGCGCCGATGGCCAACCATTTCCCATCGGCGGCCTGATAGGTGTCGTAACAGGCATACCGGCCGCTGATGATGTTGTGGCCCGGCCCTACCTCGGCCCCGGTGGCCAGGTGCTCGTCCACCGCCAGGGAGGTCAGCCATAACACCCCCTCGGCGATGGAGACGTCGAGATGGGCTCCGGCCCCTGTCTCGCGCCGCCCGATCAAAGCGGCCATGATGGCCATGGCTGCGTGCATGCCCCCGCCGGCGGCGTCGGCCAGGGTGGCTCCGGCGATCGGCGGTCCACCGTCGCCCCGTGGCTCGGACGACGCCAGATACCCACCGACGGCCAGGTAATTGATGTCGTGCCCGGCCCAGTCCGAACGGGGTCCCGACTGCCCGAAGCCGGTGGTCGAACACAGGATGACGCCGGGGTTGACCGCCATCAGGGCGTGGTATCCGATGCCCAACCGATCGATCACCCCGGGTCGGAAGCTCTCCACCACCACGTCGGCCGTCCGCACCAGCTCGAGGAAGGCGTCGCGCCCGTCGGGGTCCTTGAGGTCAATGGCGATGCGTTGCAGCCCCCGCGAGGCGCTGTAGGCGTAGAACGGCGGGTTGATGGGTTGGGCTCCCCGGCCGGGAACCACTCCCACCTTCACCACGGTCGCCCCATAGTCGGCGAGCAACCGGGTGCAGCGCGCCGCCGGTCCCACACTGGACAGATCGAGCACCACCACGCCGGCCAACAGCCCGGTCGAGGACGCGGTCGACGCTGAGGGAGGCATGGCCGGCGGGGTGGGTGGGGTCACAGAGAGGCGTCGATCAGAAGTTCTTCGGCAAACCGAGCTTGCGGCGGGCGATGATGTTCTTCTGAATCTCCGAGGCGCCGCCGCCGATGGTGTCGATCACCGTGTAGCGATAGGTCGACTCGGACCGGCCCTTCATCGGTGCATCCTCGGACCGGACCCGAAGCTGGCTTCCCGGGCCGGCCAGGTCCATCGACGCGTCGGCCAACCGCCGTGAGTACTCGGTGGTGAACAACTTGTACTCGGAAGCTTCCGAGGTCGGCGGCGCCCCACCTTCTCCCGCCTTGAAGACGAACTTGAGGCCAAGGACCCGGGCCACTTCGGCCTCGGTGTGAAGCTGGGCAATCCGCTCGCGCACCACCGCATCGTCTTTGAGGGGTTCGCCGTCCCGGGTGGCGGTGGCTACATACTCGGTGAGCAGATCGAGCCGTTGGGCGATCGGTGAGTAAGTGAAGAGGGTGAACCGCTCCAGATCGAGCGCCTCGGAGATGTACTGGAACCCCCTGTTCAGCTCCCCGACCACGTAGTCGTCGGGCACGAAGACATCGTCGAGATAGACCTCGTTGGTCCGCTCGTCGCCCATCGTCCAGATCTCTTTCACGGTGATGTTGGGATGGTCCATCGGCACCAGAAACAGGGTGATGCCGTGGTGTTTGGGAGCGTCGGGGTCGGTGCGGGCCCCCACCCAGTACCAGTCTGCGAAGTGGGCCGAGGTGGTCCAGGTCTTCTGGCCGTTCAACCGCCAGCCGTCGCCGTCCCGGGTGGCCTTCAATTGCATCGAGGCGGCATCCGATCCGGCGTTCGGCTCGGAGTAGCCCACCGCGAACTCGACCTCGTTGTTGAGGATCTTGGGCAGGAACTCGTGCTTCAGGCGTTCACTGCCATGGCTGATGATCGTCTTGCCGATGATGCCGACACCCTTGCCGATCTGCGGTCCGCCCCGGGCGGCCAGCGCCTCGTTCAACAGGTATTCGTAGATTCCCTCACCCTCGGAGCCGCCGACCTCCTTGGGCCAGGTGATTCCCAGCCAGCCCTGTTCGCCGAGCTTGGCCATGAACTTGCGGCGGGGGGGCGTATCCACAATCTGCGCCATGTTCTCGCGGGTGACGTCAAAGACCTCAGGATCGTCGTTGGCGTCCAGGAACGCCTCGACCTCCGCCACGAATTCGATCTGCTCGGGGGTGAACTCGAAGTCCATGTGGTCTCCTCCCTCCCGGCGCACCTGCGCCGCAGTGATTACCTGACTGACCGTCAGATACTGTGGGCATCATAGGATGAGGGTCGGGCCCGAGCCAACGCTGCGGGTATCACAAGCATTCTCCCAGCCCAGCACGGTTGTCGTCGGGAGTCCGGCGAAACGGAGCCGACCGGCCACTCGCCCGGTCGTAACCAGAACGAAGGGATCGTCAGAGAAATGAGAGGCATCGTCAGCGTCGCCGGGTACGTCCCTTACCGCCGGCTGCAGCGGTCCGCCATCGCCCAGGTCTTCGGGAACGGAGGAGGCAAAGGGAGCCGGGCGGTGGCTTCCCATGACGAGGACACCACCACCATGGGGGTGGAGGCAGCCCGCCTGGCCCTTCGGGCCGCACCGACCGTGGCGCCCGACGGGTTGTGGTTCGCCACCGCCACTCCCGCCTATCTCGACAAGACCAATGCCACAGCCATCCACGCCGCACTCCGGCTCCCGGCCGAGGTGCCGGCCTTCGACTTCGGCGGGGCCCTCCGTTCCGGGATCGGCGCCGTGGTCAGCGCGCTCAGGGCCGAAGGGTCGGGCACCACCCTGGTGGTGCTGGCCGACATGCGTGATGGCATGCCCACCTCGGCCGACGAATCCGCCGGCGGAGACGGAGCCGCGGCGCTGGTCATCGCCGAAGACGGACCCGGTCATCCGGCCATCGCCGAGTACCTGGGAGGTGCATCGCTCACCGACGAATTCCTCGATCGGTGGCGGACGGTCGGGGACCGCCGCTCCAAAACCTGGGAGGAGCGTTTCGGGGAGAACCGGTACGTGGCCCTGGGTGAGCAGGCGTGGGCCTCGGC
>JADGOI010000217.1 GCA_017883075.1 Acidimicrobiales bacterium | reverse complement strand
GTGGGGATGGCGTCCACCCCCGATGGCCAGGGGTACTGGTTGGCGGCATCCGACGGCGGCATCTTCTCCTTCGGCGACGCCGGCTTCCATGGCTCCACCGGTGGGCTGGCGTTGAATCGGCCGATCGTGGGCCTGGCATCGACGTAGGTGGGTCTGGCGTCGACGTACGCCGGCCCGGGGGCGGCAGGCAACTGTTCGAACCGGGGAGCGGGGGCCTCTAAGCTGAACGGATCATGTCCGCGGGTCAGACTGCCGTTCTCATCGCCGCCACCGCCTGCATTCTGGCCGTGGTGGGCCTCCTTGTCGCCATACGTTCGTTGCGTCGACAGGTACGCCTCTTGGCAGATGTGGCTGATGACCTCCGCCGTCAGACGATGCCGCTCGTGGCGGAGGCACACCGGGTGGTGGACCAGGCGGCAACGGAGATGGAACGGGTGGGTGCGGTTCTCGAGTCCACCGAATCAGTGCACTCGACAGTTGATTCGGCATCACGGTTGGCATACCGGGCATTCGCCAACCCGGTGGTCAAGGTTCTGGCGGCAAAGGCTGGTGCCGCCGGCGGCATGCGTCGGCTTGCGTCGGGATCGCCCCGGCCTTCCGTCCCGAGGACGCCCACAGCCTCATCCGTAAGAAACAGCAAGAAGGCCCGCTGACATGATGCCGAAACGCCCCTTCTGGCTGGCCATCGGAACTGTTGTGGGTGCGGGCTCGACGCTGTGGGTTGAACGGCGGGTTCGTCGCACCGTGCAGGGCGCCGCCAATCGCTTGCAGCCCGATGCTCTGGCCGCCGACCTTGGAAGGTCGGCCCGCCACATGGCCGAGACAGCCGGCGGACGGGTTCGGGATGCCGTCTCCACCGGTCGGATCGAGATGCGTCAACACGAGGAGCTCCTCTGGCAACAGCTGGTCGAGCGACGTGTCGCACCCGGTCGGGCCGAGCCGACAAAATTACCCTCTCACCTGGGCAACTAGGCTCCCAAGTCGTGGCCTCAGGCACGGTGGTGACCGCCGACCAGCTTCGTTCAGCATTTACCGGGTTCTTCGCTGAACGCGGTCACATTGCGGTGCCTTCGGCCAGCCTCATTCCCCACGACCCGTCGGTTCTGTTCACCATCGCCGGCATGGTGCCGTTCAAGCCCTTCTTCGTCGGGGATGAGACGGCCCCATGGTCCCGGGCCACTTCGGTCCAGAAGTGTTTCCGGACAGTCGACATCGACATTGTCGGCACCACCCGTCGGCACACCACCTTCTTCGAGATGTTGGGGAACTTCAGCTTCGGGGATTACTTCAAGGATCTTGCCATTCCCTATGCCTGGGAGTTCATCACCGAAGCTCTCGGGATGGATGGCGACAGGTTGTGGATCACTGTCCACGAGAGTGACGACGAGGCCGAACAGATCTGGCGCGATGCCATCGGGGTTCCGGCCGACCGCATCCAGCGGATGGGCGACGACAACTTCTGGAAGATGGGTGACACCGGTCCGTGTGGGCCGAGTTCCGAGATCCACTTCGACATGGGCGCGTCTTATGGCGAGCCGGGCGGCCCGGCTCACGGCGGCAGTGGGCGGTTCGTGGAGATCTGGAATCTCGTCTTCATGCAGTACAACCGCCGGGACTCGAGCACCGTCGAGCCCCTGCCCCGTCCCAGCATCGATACCGGCGCCGGACTCGAGCGGATCCTTCTGATCCTGCAGGGAGTCGATTCGATTTTCGCCACGGATCTGTTCCTTCCGTTGATCGAAACCGCCCAGTCGATTACCGGTCACATCTACGGTCGGGACGAGCAGATTGATGTCGGACTCCGCATTTTGGCCGATCACGGTCGGGCCATGTCGATGTTGGTGGCTGACGGGGTGCTCCCTGCCAACGAGGGACGGGGATATGTACTCCGTCGGATCATTCGGCGAGCGGTGCGGCGGGCGCGACAACTGGGCGTCGATGAGCCCTTCGCACCCCGAATGGTGGACGCGGCGATCAGCATCTTGGGAGGGGCGTACCCATCGCTGGCCGAGAGTCACCGTCTCGTCTCCGATGTGGTGGCACGGGAGGAAGACGGCTTTCTGCGTACCCTGGCCACGGGAACCGCGATCCTCGAGGACCAGCTGTCTTCCGGTGCGGTGACGCTTCCCGGGGACATTGCCTTCAGGCTCCATGACACCTATGGCTTTCCGGTGGAGCTCACTGTCGAGATCGCCGAGGAAGCCGGCATATCGGTCGACCTTGTCGGGTTCGAGGCCGCCATGGACGAACAACGCCGTCAAGCCCGGGCCGCGGCCCGAAGTGGCAAGGCGGCGGCCGGCGAGGATGCCTACCGATCCATCCTGGATGCGGACGGTCAGACACTCTTCATCGGGCACCGACCCGACAGCTACTCGGCCCCGGCCCGAATTATTGCCGTTCTCGCCGATGCCGACCCCGCCCATGCAGGGCAGGCGGAGGTCTTCCTCGATCGGACACCCTTCTCCGCCGAGAGCGGGGGCCAGGTCGGTGACACCGGCACCATTGTGACCTCGACCGGAACCGCCCTCGTGTACGACACCGTCCCCGCGCTGCCCGGACTTACCGCTCATCGGGTCCGCATCACCGGCGACGTGATCGCCGGCCAGGATGCGCTGGCCACCATCGACGCCACCCGCCGTGATGCCTTACGTCGGAATCACACCGGCACCCATCTCCTGCATGCGGCGTTGCGCAATGTGTTGGGCGACCACGTCCGCCAGCAGGGCTCGATGGTGGCTCCTGATCGTCTGCGTTTCGATTTCAGTCATCACGGAGGCGTCGCTCCTGAGGAGTTGGCTGCAGTTGCATCCATGGCCAACGCCGAAGTTCTCACCGACGCTGAGGTG
>JADGOI010000103.1 GCA_017883075.1 Acidimicrobiales bacterium | reverse complement strand
GCCGGAATCTTCGGGGGTAGCGGCTTCATCCTCCAGAAGGTGACCGGCCAGGGCACGTCGTGGATCGCACTTTCCGGGGAGCTGGTCGAGTACCACCTGGCCCCGGGCGAAAACCTGCGGGTGATCCCTGGCCACGTCGGGCTCTTCGACGCCGGCATGAGCTTCGAGATCAAGATGGTGAAGGGCATCAAGAACATGCTCTTCGGCGCCGACTCGCTCTTCCTGGCCTCCCTTACGGGACCGGGGATGGTCTGGCTGCAGACCATGCCGATCTCGCAACTTGCCCACGCGATCGTGCCCTACCTGCCAGAAAATGGGAACTCGCGCAGCAGCACGGGCGGTTCGATCCTTGGGGGACTGCTCAAGGACTGAGCGGGACAACTCGAACATCGAAATGAGCGGAGGCCTTCGGACAGGGGGTGGCTCCCTTGTTGAGCCGGTCGAGCGCGGACAAGCTCGATCGGTTCCGTCAGATCGCAACCATTCTGGCGACTCCTCGTTGAAGCCGGCCCGGCACGCGGGGTCGACTCACCCGGTGACGTCGAAACCGATCCGTCCATGGGTGGCAACGTTCGGGTGTGGCACCGGGTCGTCGAAGAGTCCGGTGAGTTCAGGTGCGTCGATGCAGTGCCGAACATCGGCGGCCGCCGGCCACGGGAAGGACCGGTGACACGATCAGGCCATCTTGGCGATGACGTTCTCGGCGAACTGCTCGCACACCGCCACCCGGGCAGCCTGAACGGTCTCGGGGGTGTCGCCCTCTCCGGCCCGGACCGACATCCATGGTGCACAGAGGAGATCGGTGACGCCCAGGTCTTCGAGCCGCCGGTAAAGGTCGAGGTCGGGCATGGCCCGGATGGCCAGGTAGATGGAGAACTCATCGCTCTGGCGGTCGGCCCGCTTCAACGCGTCGTTGATCCGGTCGACCTGTTCGAAGGCCACGTCCGGCTGTACCGATCCGGTGTTGATCCAGCCGTCGCACAAGGTCGTGGCCCGTTGGACAGCCGCCTCCGAATCGCCGCCACAGAGGATCGGGATGGGAAGGGTGGGGGAGGGATTCATCTGGCAGAGCGGGACGTCGTAGTGGGTCCCGTGGTATTCGACCCAACCTCCGGCCCACATGGCCCGAAGGGCCGGGATCATGTCATTGAGTCGTTTGCCCCGGGTGCGGAAGTCCTGACCGGTCTGGATGTACTCCTCTTCGCACCAGCCCACTCCCACCCCGAGCCGGACCCGGTTGTGGGACAGCACCGCGGTGGTCCCCACAGTCTTGGCCACGGTGATGAGGTCGCGCACCGGGGCGATGTAGATCCCGGTGGTGAAGGTGAGGTTGGTGGTGACCGCGGCCATGGCCGAGATCAGGCACATCGGGTCGGGCCAGGCTGTCTCCTTCTCCCAGAACGGCGAACCGTCGGGTGCCTTCGAGTAGGTGTAGCGCGACTTCAGGTCCTTGGGATTGAACAGGTGATCCGAGAGGTAGATCCCCGAATAGCCCAGGTCGTCGGAGGCCGACGCCAGGGCGAGGGATTCGTCGATGGGCAGGAACGTCACGGCCTGGTGGAATCGCATTCAGGGACACCGCTTCCGAAGAGGACAAGTACCGGTTGGTGAGAGGGAGCTAGGGGGTGACGGGGGCCGAGGGAGTGAATGTCACCGGAAGGTGCTTCACCCCGTTGATGAAGTTGGACTGCAGGTGCTGCACCTCGCCACCCTGGCGAATATCGGGGATCCGGTCGAGCAGGCGCTCGAACATGACCTTTATCTCCATGCGGGCCAGATTGGCGCCCAGGCAGAAGTGGGGGCCGCCACCACCGAAGGCTATGTGGTTGTTCGGGTTCCGGCCGATGTCGAACATGTCGGCGGTCTCGCCGAACACCGATTCGTCGCGGTTGGCCGAGGTGTGCCAGAAGACCACCTTGTCGCCCTCGGAGATCTTCTGGTCACCGATGGCCCAATCCATGGTCGCCTGGCGGCGGAAGTGCATGACCGGGGTCACGAACCGCAGCATCTCCTCGATGGCCGAGGGCAGCAACGAACGGTCGGCCAACAGCCGATCCCACTGGTCGGGATTGTCGAAGAAGGCCACCATGGCCCCCGAGATCAGGTTTCTGGTCGTCTCGTTGCCCGCCACCGCCAACAGCAGAAAGAAGAGGTCGAGCTCGAGTTGGGAAAGGCTGTCCCCTTCGATCTCGGCCTGGGTGAGCACGCTGAACAGATCGTCGTGGGGATCGAGACGCTTCTTCGCACACAGCTCGTCGGCGTAGGCGTACAACTCCATCGAGGCCTGGGTGCTCGACTCGGGAGAGATCTGGAACTCGGGGTCCTCGGAGCCGACCATGCGGTTGGACCAGTCGAACACCAGGTGGCGGTCGGACTGGGGGACACCCATCAGTTCGGCGATCACCTGAAGCGGTAGCTCGGCCGAGATCTGCTCGACGAAGTCGGCGGACCCGGTCTCGCAGACACCGTCGATGATCTGGTCGGTGGAGGTGACCACCCTCTCCTTCAGGTCACGGATCATCCGGGGGGTGAACCCCTTGGACACCAGTCGCCGGTACCGGGTGTGCATGGGTGGGTCCATGTTCAGCATCATCAGCTGCAGGGAGGCCAGGTTCTCCGGGTCCATGTCGGTGAACAAGGTGGCGGCCCGGGCCGAGGAGAAGTGCTCGTAGTCGCGGTTGACGTTGACGCAGTCGTCATGGCGGGTGACCGACCAGAACCCCTCGGCCTGCCCGTTCGGATCGAGGTGCCACTGCACGGGGGCTTCGCGCCGCAGGTAGGCGAACCAGTGGTGGGGGACCCCATTCACAAAGTTCTTCGAGTCGCACAGGTCGATGTCCTGAAGCTCCATGTGGTTTCTCCCCCAACCTGCATTACTAACTAGAACACGTATCAGTTATCATAGGCGAACAGCATCCGAGAGGCCACCGCCAAGCACGATTCGACGCCCCTTCCCGATGCCGTTAGGTTGCCGACGCTGGCGTCGGCACCGCCGCCGCCCGTGTGGGGGACGGCGATCACGAGATGGAACCCAGGGGAGAGTTCGAACGCTATGTACCTTCAGGAGACCTCTGATCAACAGGCCCTCAGAGCGGAACTGCGGGCCTACTTCGCCGAGGTGATCACCGACGAGGTGCGGGCGGCCCTCGACGGTGAAGGCGACGGGGGCGTGGTGTTCCACTCGACGGTCCGCCGAATGGGCAAGGACGGCTGGCTGGGGATCGGATGGCCCAAGGAGTACGGCGGCCAGGGACGGCCGGCATCGGACCAGTTCATCTTCTTCAATGAGGTGCAGCGGGCGCGGGCTCCCTTCCCGTTCGTCACCCTCAACACCGTTGGCCCGATGATCATGCGCCACGGCACCCAGGCCCAGAAGGACTTCTTTCTGTCGGGGATCCTGAGAGGCGAGATCAACTGCGCCATCGGCTACACCGAGCCCGGATCCGGCACCGACCTGGCCTCACTGCGCACCAAGGCGGTGCGGGACGGCGACGAGTGGACCATCGACGGCAACAAGATCTTCACCAGCGGCGCCGACCAGGCCGACTACATCTGGTTGGCCACCCGCACCAATCCCGACGCCCCCAAGCACAAAGGGATCTCGATCTTTCTGGTGCCGACCTCGGCCCCGGGGTTCTCGTGCACGCCCATCGTCACCGTGGGCGGCGTGGCCACCACCGCCTCCTACTACGACGGGGTGCGGGTTCCCCACAGCGCCCTGGTCGGCGAGCTCAACGAAGGGTGGCGGCTCATCACCGGCCAGCTCAACCACGAACGGGTGGGCCTGGCCGCGGTCGGTGCCCTGGCCCACCGGCTGTGGGCCGAGGCGGCGGAGTGGGCCCTGGCCAATGACCTGGGTGACGTCGGATGGGTGCAGGCCGACCTGGCCCGGTCCCATGCCCTCCTCGAGGCGCAGAAGCTTCTCAACTGGAGGATGACCGCGGCGGTGGCCGACGACACCCTGGGCCCGGCCGACTCGTCGGCGGTCAAGGTGTTCGGGACCGAGTCGACCATCGAGGTCTACCGGATGCTGCTCGGCATCGTGGGAAGCGGCGGGTACCTGAGCCCGCACTCACCCGGTGCCGTACTCCACGGGGAGCTCGAGCGGGCGGCCCGACAGGCCCAGATCAACACCTTCGGCGGTGGGGTCAACGAGATCCAACGGGAGATCCTGGCCATGGCCGGCCTGGGTATGAAGCGGTCGGCCCGATGAGCGACCAAGCCCAAGCCCAGTCTGGCGACCTCGAGCAACGCCTGTCGGGCTTCGCCGGCCAGTCTTCGGGTGAGAGCTCCGAGGGTCCCGATGAGGTCAACCAGGCCATGATCCGCCATTGGGTGGAGGCCATGGGCGACACCAACCCGGTGTATGTGGACGATGCCGCAGCCAAGGACGCCGGCTTCCCCGGTGTCATCGCCCCGCCGACCATGCTGCAGGCCTGGATCATGCGCGGTCTCCGCGCCTCCCAGGACGTCGAAGCCGCCCGGGCTGCCGGCACCGCCCAGGGCGACGGTCCCACCGACAGGCTCATGTCGATGCTCGACGAAGCCGGCTTCACCTCGGTGGTGGCCACCAACTGTGATCAGCACTACGTGCGTCCACTGGTGTTGGGGGACCGGGTGTCGATGACGTCGGTCATCGAGTCGGTGTCAGCCGAGAAGTCCACCGGGCTCGGCGTCGGCCACTTCATCAGCAACCGGTTGGACTTCACCGATCAGCACGGCGAGTCGGTGGCCACCATGCGGTTCCGCATCCTCAAGTTCCGCCCCCGCACGGAAGCCGCTTCCGGTGCGGAATCGACCGGGGCACCCGAAGCCACAGCCCGCCCCAAGCGGCCCCGCCCCTCCCTCACCCAGGACAACCGGTTCTTCTTCGAAGGGACCAAAGAGGGGAACCTGCTCATCCAACGGTGCTCCGGCTGCAGCACCCTGCGTCACCCGCCCCGTCCGGCCTGTCCGACCTGCCGGTCGTTCGAGTGGGACACGGTCAAGTCATCGGGACGGGGCACCATCTACAGCTATGTGGTCAATCACCATCCGAAAGTTCCGGCCTTCGACTACCCATTGGTGGTGGCCCTCATCGAGCTCGAGGAGGGCACCCGGCTGGTGGCGAATGTTTCAGGTATCGCCAGCGATGCGGTGGTCATCGGCACGCCGGTGCAGGCCCGGTTCGAGACATTCGATGACGAGCTGACCCTGCCGGTGTTCCATCCGGTCGACGGTTCGGATATCGGGGACACCCGGACGGTCACAGAATCCAAAGGGGCACACTGATGGACTTCACCTTCAGCGAAGAACAAGAGGCGGTCCGCCAGGCGGCCGACGGGATCTTCGCCGGCCGAGTCACCCCCGACCGGGTACGGGAGGTGGAAGCCACCGAGGACCGGGTCGACCGGGAGCTGTGGGCCGAGCTGGCCAAGGCCGATCTGTTGGGTCTGGCCGTACCCGAGGCCGACGGTGGTGGTGGTTACGGCCTGGTGGAGTTGTCGATCATCCTCGAGGCCCACGGTCGCTCGGTGGCGCCACTTCCATTGTGGGCCACGCTGGTCCTCGGGTCCCTGCCCGTCGCCAAGTTCGGTTCCGACCAACTGCGGAGCCGGCTGCTCCCCGGGGTGGCCGACGGAGGGATCATGCTCACCGCCGCGCTCTCCGACGTGGCCGCGGACATCGCTGCCGGGGGAGTCGGGAACCCGTTGGTGAGGGCGGAGTATCCAGGAGGAACGACCGGGGGTGCCCACCTATCCGGAACTGCCTTTGCCGTGCCCTTCGCCCACGTGGCCCATCGGGTCCTGGTGCCGGCGGCGACGTCCGACGGTGGCGTGGTGATTGCCGCGGTCGACCCGAATGCCGACGGGGTGCGCCTCGAGCGGGCCGCCACCACCAACCGCGAGATCCATCCCCATCTCCACCTCGACAACGTCGTGGTCTCCCCCGACGACCTGCTGGGCGCAGGGGATGCATCCAAGGGTTCCGACATCCTCGGGTGGATGTTGAATCGGGCCTGGACGGGACTGTGCGCGCTGCAGGTCGGGGTGGCCGAGGCGGCGCTGAGCCAGACCGCCGAGTACCTCAATACCCGCGAGCAGTTCGGCCGTCCGTTGTCGACGTTTCAGGGGACCATGCTGCGGGCCGCCGATGCCGCCATCGACACCGAGTCGATGCGGGTCACCATGTGGCAGGCGGCGTGGAGGCTCGATCACGGGTTGGACGCCGACCGGGCGGTGGGTGTGGCGTCGTGGTTCGCCAAGGACGCCGGCCAACGGGTGGTGCACGCCACCCAACACCTTCACGGGGGGTTGGGGGCGGACATCGACTATCCCATCCACCGGTACTTCCTGTGGGGGAAGCAGATCGAACTGATGCTCGGGGGCCCGAGCGCGCAGCTGGCCCGTTTGGGCCGCCAGGTGGTGGCCGACCTCCGGGCCGGAGAGGAGGTGTCGGCGTGATGAATCCCACCACCCTCGCCTTCGACGATGTCTCGGTGGGCGATGCCCTGCCCACACTCGAGATCCCTCTCACCCGCACCCTCATCATCAGTACCGCCATCGCCTCACGCGACTATCAAGATGTGCATCACGACCCGGTGCTGGCCAACCAGCGCGGCTCGAAGGACATCTTCATGAACATCCTCTCGACCAACGGAATCGTGGGCCGGTACGTGACCGACTGGTCGGGCCCCGGCACGGTGCTGACCGATGTCAACATCCGGTTGGGTGCCCCCAACTACCCCGACGACACCATGACGTTGAACGGGTCGGTGACGGCCAAGGACGATGCCGCCGCTGATGGCAGCGGGGGGATCGAGGTTACCCTGCGGGGGGCCAACGGTCTCGGGGACCATGTGACCGGCACGGTCCGACTCCGGCTTCCGGCCGGCGCCGCCGGCTCGCAGAGGGTGGCCCGGTGAGTACTGCCAGCCATAGCTTCACCGGCAACACCGCCATCGTCGGGATCGGAGCCACCGAGTTCTCCAAGGAGTCGGGTCGCAGCGAGCTGCGCCTGGCCACCGAAGCCGTCGACCTCGCCCTCCGGGACGCGGGCATCGAGCCCGCCGAGGTGGGTGGGCTGGTCACCTTCAGTTCGGATACCAATCCCGAGATCAACATTGCCCAGAGCCTGGGAATGGGCGAGCTGTCGTTCTTCTCCCGCATCCACTATGGCGGGGGAGCCGCCTGCGCCACCGTGCAACAGGCGGCGCTGGCCGTGCAGTCGGGGGTGGCTGACGTGGTGGTCTGCTATCGGGCCTTCAACGAGCGCTCGGGCAACCGCTTCGGCCTCGGCGTACAGGATCGTCCGCCGGCGGCCAATGCAGAGACGGCCCACTTCAGCTGGTACTCGCCCATGGGCCTGCTCACCCCGGCCCAGTGGGTGGCCATGGCCGCCCAGCGATACCTGCACATGACCGGGGCCACCTCCGAGGACCTCGGCCGGGTGGCGGTGGCCGATCGGAAGCACGCCGCCACCAACCCCAAGGCGTGGTTCTACGAGAAGCCGATCACCCTCGAGGAGCACCAGGCGTCGCGCTGGATCGTCGAGCCACTGCGCCTTCTCGACTGCTGCCAAGAGACCGACGGGGGACAGGCCCTGGTGGTCACCTCCTTGGAACGGGCCCGTGACCTACCCGGTACGCCGACGGTGATCCGGGCCGCGGCCCAGGGCTCGGGCGACGGTCAGGAGATGATGACCTCGTACTACGCCAACGATCTCTGCGAACTCCCCGAGATGGGAGTGGTGGCCCGGCAGCTGTGGGAGACCTCGGGTCTGAGCCCATCCGATATCCAGACAGCGGTGCTCTACGACCACTTCACTCCCTACGTGCTGTACCAGTTGGAGGAGCTCGGGTTCTGCGGCCGGGGTGAGGCCAAGGACTTCATCCGGGACGGGAATATCGAGATCGGTGGGGGACTGCCCATCAATACCCACGGTGGCCAGCTGGGTGAGGCCTACCTGCACGGGATGAATGGCATCGCCGAGGGTGTGCGCCAGGTGCGGGGAACGTCGGTCAACCAGGTCGACGATGTGAACCATGTGCTGGTGACGGCCGGCACCGGCGTGCCCACCAGCGGGCTCATCCTGGGTGTCGACCGCTGACAACGATGGTCGACGCGGGACGATAGTCGGCAGAACGACAGACAGCACCAGGGCAAAAGGCTGACCAGAAGCGAGTCCGGGCTGTTATTGCTGCCAAGAGCTGCGTTGCACGGCGGGGGATCGATGACAGCGGTTGGCATTGAACAACCGGAGTCGTTCGTAAGAGCCCAAGGATCCTCGAGTGACGGCTTGTGAGCCCTCGGGCGGCCAATGTAAACGCTGATGAGTCAGTTCAATCCGGCCTCATTTGTGGCGCCCAAACGCGGGCAGTCTCCGTTGATGCACCATTCTGAATCTGTTCAGTCCCTGACGAGGCGCACCGGCCTACTGCGGGCGCCGGCCGCAGCCAGCAGTTGTGGATTCTCGTCGGCGGTGGCGAGGCACAGCTCGGCGTCCTCGTGCTCGGCAGCGGCCAAGGCTTCCAGCGATATGAGATTGAGCCGCACATCATCATCGAGGAGGCGTGCCATCGGCCACGCGAGATCACGCAACGAAAGAAGACCAATGGTCTCAGGTAGCGCCGTAACTGCTCGGACTGCGGCGGCCCCGATCGACGGGTCGGCTCTGCCGAGCCGACGGGAAAGGGTGCCCGCGACTGTCCGGTTGCAGAGCGCTCGGCTCAGCCGGTGGTACCAGAGCCCGGTCGTAAGCACCCGTGCACCAGTAGGTCGGAGCGATGCCGGCTCGTCGTTCAGCAGAATTCGTAGGAGGAGGTGGTCGTCGACCACCACTGTGCGCTCGCTCAAGCCAGATCAGGCTCGTCTGCTGCGACCTCGGCGGCGAGCTTGGCGTAGCCCCCAGCGTCATCGATGGAGTCTCGGAGGAGGTTGCGTAGCCCGCCACGTCCGGCGGGGACGATGAGCAGCGCGTCGCCAAGGTCAGCGATCTCCACGGTGCCCCCCTCATCCAGTTCCCAGCGGTGTCGAGCGTCGGCGGGTAACGCCATCTGGCCACGATCCGACACTCGGAATTGGGCAATTCTCATGGGGTCAGGCTACAAAATAAAAAGGGCTTGTCACAAGATTGCTTTGGAATGACAGCTCGATGTTGGACCACCGCCGGCTTGCTCGCACTTCCGGCTCTCGACGAGGCGAGGTGATCGTCGTCACGTTCGCGCACCGGTCGACCTCTCCGGTCCGAATGACCGTATTCAGCAAGGGGCACGTAGGCCGCGTCATAAGAGGTGACGTTGGCACGGAGCTCATATGCTCGCCGCATCAGTGGAAGCGTGGGGTACCGATCGACGTTGATCCAATCGAGGTCGCCAATCGGAGCCTCGGTGACCTTGGCAACGAAGGTGCTCCGGACAGTTGGGGTGTTGCCCTTCCTCTACGTTTGGTGACGCCAGCCAGGTAGCGTTCCGCACGTGGTCTTCCC
>JADGOI010000216.1 GCA_017883075.1 Acidimicrobiales bacterium | reverse complement strand
TGGCATTCCTCAACGGGTTGGAGGGGTGTCCCGGGTATGTGACGGAGACGTTTTGCGAATCGGCCAGGTTCTTCCGACCGGAGAACGGCGCCCGCATCGATGCCATCCGCGACGCCATCGATGCCGGTTATGCCGGGACACCGCTGTGGCCGGTGCTGATGACCAGTCTGCTCGAGGCGGCCGACCGGGTGGACTCGACCACCGGGGTGCAGATGGCCTACCTCAAGCAGTGGGCGTCTCGGGCGCATCGTCCCTTGGAGTTACGGATACCTGAGCTGGTGTCGGGTCCGGGTCGGGCAGTGCGGGGTGACGCGTGTGAGTTGGTCACCAACACCAAGATCCCCGACACTCTGGCCCCTGTTGACCTTGCCTATCTCGACCCGCCGTACAACCAACATCGGTACGAGTCGAACTATCACGTATGGGAAACGCTGGTGGAATGGGATGCTCCGACCCACTACGGCATCGCCTGCAAGCGTGAGGATCTGCGGTTGCCAACCGGGCGGAGTCCGTTCAATAGCCGCCGGACCATGCCGGAAGCGCTGGCGGGAGTGATCGGTGCGGTCCGAGCTGACACCGTGATCCTTTCCTACAACAACGAGTCGTGGCTGTCCCTCGATGAGCTCGTTGAGATGTGTGCATCTCGAGGGCATGTGGAGGTGGTGGCATTCGATTCGGCTCGCTACGTCGGAGCGAGAATCGGCATCCACGACCAGAAGGGGCGGAAGGTGGGAACGGTGTCCCATGTCCGAAATACCGAATACGTTCTCATCGCCGGGGAACGTGACCGTGTCAGAAGGATGGCCCAGGCTGTGACAGTACCCGGCTTGGGTATCGCGGTGGAACGACCCGAACGGGCAGGAATCCACAAGGGGACAGTCCCGGTTTGACCATCGCATAATGCTCCTGCCAACGTAGGCGCACCATTGCCAGGCAACGGGTTGACCGTGGCATGGTCAATGACACGAGGTTGGCCAAACAGGGGAGTTGGGACATGGGGGCATTGGACGGGCGAATCGCCGTCATCACCGGAGCCGGTCGCGGTATCGGTCGGGAGCACGCACTGTGTTTCGCCGCTGAAGGAGCGAAAGTCGTGGTCAACGACTTGGGTGGCGCGCCTGACGGATCGGGAGGCGATCGGTCGGCAGCCCAACTGGTGGTGGACGAAATTGTTGCTGCCGGGGGTGAAGCCGTTGCCAATGCCGAAGACGTCACCGATTGGGATGGCGGGAAGCGGTTGATAGATGCGGCCGTCGAGACCTTTGGGAACTTGCATGTGTTGGTGAACAACGCGGGGATTCTTCGCGACCGGGTGTTGGTCAACATGTCCGAGGAGGAATGGGACACGGTCATTGACGTCCACCTCAAAGGGCACTTCGTCCCACTGCGCCACGCCGCTGCCTACTGGCGGCAGCAAACCAAGGATGGAGTCCGGGTGAAGGCCTCGGTCATCAACACCACATCGACATCGGGCCTACTGGGGAATCCCGGTCAGGCCAACTATGGCGCAGCCAAAGCCGGTATCGCCGCCCTCACCATCATCGCCGCCGAGGAACTCTCCCGCTACGGGATCCGGGTCAATGCCATCTCTCCGGCCGCCCGCACCCGTCTGACCGAACAGACGCCCGGCCTCTCGGAGATCGTGCAAGCTCCGACCGATGCCTCTGCTTTCGATATCTGGGACCCGGGCAACGTGTCGCCCCTGGTTGCCTATCTGGCCGTCGAGGGTACTCCGACCACCGGAAAGGTCTACCTCGTCCACGGTGGTCAGATTCGCCTCTTCCAACCATGGACGATGACCGATACCCTCGAAAAGAATGATCGTTGGACAGTTGCCCAGCTCCAGACGGAGATGCCCCGGTTCGGTGGCTGAATGGTGACACCGGTTGACAGAGGTGGTCCCGCCGGGAGAGAACACGGGTTCGACTCACCGGAGGTGATCGAGGCTGAGGCGATGCTCAGCGGCACCGGAGCCGGTGCTGAAGGGGGGATCGTCGTTCCGTGGCCCCTCCTCTTCCGGCACCGGATGCATCGAAGGGTCCGCTCCTCGGATCGTTACCAGTGGTGGGTGCTCTGGACCGTGTTGGCCGGGCTCCTGTCGGTGAACATCACCTTCACCGTGTTCGTGGTGGCGCTTCCCCAGGTCGCCCACCAGCTCCACACCTCGGTGTCCACCCTCACCTGGACGTCGACCGGACCTCTGTTGGCGTTCGGGGTGGCGGCTCCGATTCTCGGCAAACTGGGGGATATCAGTGGCTATCGACGCCTCTACCTCTGGGGCCTGCTCGGAGCCGCTGTCTGTGTGGTGTTGACGGCCACCGCTCCCACCGCGGGGGTGCTGATCGGAGCCAGGCTGCTGGACGGGGTGGAGGGAGCCGCCACCGGAGCTGCGTCGATGGCTCTGGTGCTCCAGGTCTTCTCCCATGAAGATCGGGTCAAGGCCTTGGGGTGGTGGGCACTGGTGGGAGCAGGCGGGCCGGTCATCGGGGTGACAGTTGGCGCACCCATCATCCAGTACTTCGGCTGGCGCGCCCTCTTCTGGGGCGAGTTGCCGTTGATGGCGGTCGCCGCGGTGCTCGCCTTGGTGGTGCTGCCGGGCCGGATCCACCCATCCGAAGACGTCCTCGAGCCGCATGCCGGCGGCGGCAATACGGCGGCAGAACTGCGTAACCGCCCGTGGCGTCATCTCGACTGGACAGGATCGCTCACCCTGGCCGCCTCGGTGACATCAGGTTTGATGGCCCTCAACTTGGCACCGGCGCGGGGCTTCGGTTCGCCCGTCATCTTGAGCATCCTGGGAATCTCGATCATCACCGGAATCTGGTTTGTGTTGCAGGAACAGCGGGCCGACCATCCACTGATTCCGCTTCGCTATTTCCGGTTGCGG
>JADGOI010000102.1 GCA_017883075.1 Acidimicrobiales bacterium | reverse complement strand
CGCCGACAGTCGTCAGACACTCGACATCCGGCCGATCACCTGGCCGATCCTCGGCCGCCAGATGCCTGGCACGCGAATCATAGAACGGACACGAGAAGCAAGGTACAGTGCAACTCAATGTCATGAAGACCCGTGGTGGTGCCGTCTGGATTCTCCACCCGCAGGACCTCGGGAAGAGACGAGATGGTACTGACCTGCGCCCTGTGTGCGCAGGGCCGGGGGGAAGTGGGGGAGCATGCGAGACCAAACGGGAACGACTTCACGATTGGCTGGGACTTTCACCGCGGTACTACTGGCCACCACCCTTTTGGCCAGCTGCTCGAGCTCGAGTCCCGGGACTGCCAAGAGCACCTCGACCACCACCGCTTCGACCTCCGGCTCCTCCGGCGGGGGGGCAGGTTCAAAGTCGGACATCGTGGTGGGCACCATCTCCTCACTCACCGGCGCCATCGCCGCCGACTTCAACGGCTTCGTGCCCGGGATGCAGGCCTACTTCGACATGGCGAATGCCAAGGGGGGCATCAACGGACACAAGCTCGTGTTGGCCGACAACCTCGATGACGGCTCGAATCCCAGTCAGTTCACCCAGTTGACCCACACCCTCCTCCAACAGGACCATGTCTTTGCCGTGGGAATCTCGACCTTCTTCTTCAACCCGAGCCTCTACTCCCAATCGGGCACGCCCACCTTCGGGTACAACGTGAGTGGAAACTGGAACGGGCCGAGCAACCTGTTCGCTGCCGGTGGCTCGGTCCAGAACTACGAGGTGGGTGCGTCCCCTCTGGCCTGGCTGCTCAAGCAGACCCACTCGTCGTCGGTGGCCGTGATCAGTTACGGCTCAGCCATCACCGCGTCCTACAACGCATGCAACGCCGACGCCAACAACCTGAGCAAGGCCGGCATCAAGGTGAGCTACACCGATCTCTCCGCATCGCTGGGGGGCAACTACACGCCCGCCGTTCAAAAGATGCAGCAAGCCGGAACCGACTTCGTGCTGACTTGCATGCAGTCGTCGGACAACATCACGTTGGCCCGGGCCATCCAGCAGTACGGGTTGAAGGTCCACCAGCTGTGGCTCAACGGCTATGACCAGTCGCTGCTGGACCAGTACAGCAGCCTGATGCAGGGCGTCTATCTCAATGTGAACGGGAACGTCCCTTTCCAAGCGGCCAAGACATTCCCCGGCGTGTACCCGGGCATGCAGGCATACCTTTCCGCCATGCAGAAGTATCAGCCGCAGTTCGTCTACTCGGATCCGGCGTTGCAAGGATGGCAGTCGGCGGCGCTCCTGGCCGCCGGGATCCAGAAGGCCGGCAACGACGTGACCCCGCAGAACGTCATCGCTCAGACCAATCAGATCACCGGCTTCACCGGCGAGGGTACGACGGCAGTGGTGAACTGGACATCGGCTCATGCCACCCAGACCTTTCCGGCCTGCACTGCCGACGTGATGGTCAAAGGCACCCAGTTCATCCCGGTGGTGACCACTGGCCACCAGGTCTTCGCCTGCTTCGGCCCGACGGTGAATCTGAAGAATCCGGTTCCCGTCACGCCGCTTGCCGGGACCCCGGGAACGTGACCCCTGCCGGAGAGCGGCGTCACACCAGAAGCGGTCGGAACCCGAGTCGCATGCGCCCGCCGGCATGCACCCTCGTCGCAGCGTAGGCGCACCGGAGAGTGGAGCACTTCCTCGGCTTTGCCATCCCGGGCATTCCCTACGGCTGTACCTACGCCATCGTCGCAGTGGGCCTGGTGCTCACCTATCAGGCCACCGGTGTATTCAACTTCGCCTTCGGCGCCCAGGCCTACACCTCGGCCTTCGTCTACACCAAGCTGGTCCAGAACGAGCAGTTTCCCATCTGGCTGGCATTCCTCCTCTCGGTGGTGGTGCTGGCGCCGCTCCTCGGGGTGATCTTCGACCGTTTCCTCTTCCGCAAGATCCCCAACACCAACACCACCGCCAAGCTGGTGACCGGACTCAGCCTGTTCGTCGGTATCCCGGCCCTGTTGCCGGTGCTCTTCGGGAGTCAGAACCAGTACAACTCACCGAGCATCCTGTTCAACCCTGAAACGGTGTACTTCCGGCTGGCGGGGACCCCTGTCAACGGGATCTACCTCAGCTCGGTGATCGTCACCGCCGTTGTCCTGGTCGCCCTGGTCGTCCTCATGCGATTCACCAACCTCGGCCTGCAGATGCGGGGCGCGGTCGAAAGCCGGCGGCTGGTCCAACTCGACGGAGTGAACTCCGGCAGGGTCATCGCCACGGCCTGGGCGGTGTCGAGCTTCCTCGCCGGGCTGGCCGGCGTACTGCTGGCCCCCATCTACGGCCAGCTGCAAGCGCAGGACTACGCCACCCTGCTGGTGGCGGCGTTCGCGGCGGCGGCCTGGGCCGCACTGCGCTCGCTACCCATCGCCGCCCTGGTCGGAATCCTCATGGGGATCGCCGACACGGTGCTTCAGGGCTACCTACCGGCGACCAGCACCCTCTCGGCCGCGGTACTCCCCTCGTTGCCGTTCATCGTGCTTGTAGCCGCCCTGCTGCTCGTCCCGGGCATGCGCAGGCTGCACGACGACAAGGATCCTCTGGCTTCGGTCGACCCCCCTCCACCGCCGACCACCGCCGCAGTGCGGGCCCCGCAACTCAGCCGGGTGATCCGGGTCCTGTGGTATCTGCTTCTCGGTGCCTTCATCATCTCGATGCTGTCGTGGATGCCGAAGACCTGGGAGAGCGTCTTCAACTCCGGCCTGGCCTTCTCGACCATCTTTTTGTCCATCACCCTGATCACCGGCATGGGTGGCCAGCTCTCCCTCGCTCAGGCCACCCTGGCCGGGGTGGGGGCGTTCACCGCCGCCCAGCTGGCCAACCATCTGGGCCTCAACTTCTTGGCCGGCGCAGTGGTCGGGGCAGTCCTGGCGGCGGTGGTGGCGGTGGTGCTGGCCCTGGCCTCGCTTCGCCTGAAGGGACTGGGGCTGGCGCTCATGACCATCGCTGCCGCCTTGTTCTTCGACAATTCGGTCTTCAGCCAAGTCGGCGTGATCAATGGCCGGGCGCTCACGGTGCAGTCGAAATGGGTTGGCCTCGGAATTCTGGATGTGAACGGCCACTCCCTCTTCGTCGTCCTCATGATCGTGCTGGTCGTCTGCATGGCCGGAGTCATGCTGGTGCGGAACGGAACCACCGGCCGCTACCTCGCCGCCCAGCGTGGGAGTGAGACGGCGGCCGCCGGGATAGGGATCAACATCACCTGGCAGCGCATCCAGATCTTTGCGCTCTCGGGGGTCGTCGCCGGCATCGGCGGGACCATGCTCGTCATTCAGCAACAGTCGGTCAACGCCGCCCAGTTCAACTACGAGCTCTCGCTGGCCTTCGTGGTGATCGTGATCACCACCGGGGTGAGCACCATCGAGGGTGCGATCCAGGCCGGCATGGGCTTCGTGGTGATCCAGCAGCTCCTCACCTACCTCCCGGCCCGGTTCGGGGGCAACGGCCTCACCTTCGTACTCTTCGCCGCCGGGGCGCTCACCTACGTCGCCCACCCCGAAGGGATCCTCGAGTTCCAAAAACGTCGGTGGACCATGCGTTTCCAACGGCTGCTCTTCCCCGATGAACCCTCATCCGGGCCGCCGGCTCCCCGGGGACATGACGGCGGAGGCGGCAATGGAGCCAAGGTGCCCATCGGCATGCCCTCGCTCGAGGGCAGCCATACCGGTGTAGTGACGCCAGAAGACGGGACGGGCCTTGAGGGGGCGTAAGGTCCTCCGGCCCCAGGTGGCGGTGGACGCGACCGGCGTCCCCGATGGCGGCTCGCTGCTGTCGGTCACCGGGGTGACCAAGTCGTTCGGAGGCATCGCCGCGGTGCGCGATGTGAACTTCACGGTGGAGCGCGGGGAGAGCGTGGGGCTGGTCGGGCCCAACGGGGCAGGCAAGACGACGCTCTTCAACTGCATCTGCGGGCAGCTCCGTCCCGAGCGCGGAACGGTGGAACTGGGCGGGAAGGCATTGGGTCGGTTGCCCACCTTCCAAAGGGCCCGGCTCGGGATCGGTCGCACCTACCAGCGGGTGGAGGTATTCACCGACATGACAGTGGCCGAGCACCTGCTGGTGGCCGAGCGGGCCCGGTGCGCGGGTGGGCAGCTGTGGCGCGACCTGGGCAACCGCAGCCGCCCGGCCCCGGCTGAGCTGAAGCGGGTCGCCGAGGTACTCGACATGGTCGGCGTCGGCGACCGGGCCGACACCCAGGTGTCCGCCCTCGGACTCGGCTCGTGCCGCCTGGTGGAGTTGGCCCGCGCCCTGGTCGCTCATCCGGTCCTTCTTCTGGCGGACGAGCCCTCCTCGGGTCTCGACGTCCGGGAGACCCAGGAGTTGGCCAACGTGCTGCGCAACCTGCAGCGGGAGCAGGGGATGGCCGTGCTATTGGTCGAGCACGATCTCCCGATGGTGGCCCAGGTGGTGGACCGGGTCGTCGTGATGGACCTGGGCACGGTGATCGCCCAAGGGACGTTCGACGAAGTCATGGCCGACTCCACGGTCCGCCACGCCTACCTGGGGACCAGCGGGTGACGGACCCCGCCTCCCGGTCGACCACCGACGTCGGTGAGGCCGGCACCCCCGGCATCGAGTCCCCCGCGCTGGAGGTGGACCACATCAGTGCGGCTTACGGCCCCTATCGGGCCCTCTTCGACGTCACCTTCACCGTGCCGGCCAGGAGCATTACCGCCCTGCTCGGCTCCAACGGAGCCGGGAAGTCCACAGTGGCCCGAGTGGTGAGCGGGCTCCTTCCCAGCACCCATGGGGCCATCAGACTGAGCGGTCATGACGTGACAGGTCAGCCGGCCTACAAGATCGCCCGGGCCGGCATGGCCCACGTCCCCGAAGGACGGGGGATCTTCGCCAACTTGACGGTCGAAGAGAATCTGGTGATGGCCTTCCGTCAACGGGCCGGGCGCCGACGGGTGCCCGAGTCGCTGGACCGCGCCTACCAGGCGTTCCCGATGCTCGGCGAGCGTCGCAAGCAACCGGGCGGCACCCTTTCGGGGGGTCAGCAGCGACTCCTCTCCCTGGCCAAGGTGTTGGTGGTGCCCCCGCGCCTTCTGGTGGCCGACGAGCTCTCGCTGGGTCTGGCCCCGGTGGTGATCGAAGCCGTCTACCGTGGGCTCCGGGAGATCAATCGGGCCGGGACCGCGCTACTCGTGGTGGAGCAGCAAGTGGACAGGGCCCTCGACCTCGCCGCCGAAGCCGTCATCCTCGAGCACGGGGCTGTCGCATTCACCGGCCCAGCTCACCTGGCCCTCGCCGCTATGGAAGAGGTGCTGGCCAGCCGGGGGGTTCGACCACCGGGTTGACCGGTACCTCATATGGCCCTTACCGCAAGAACAACCGCTTGCGATCGAACTCCCGCAGCGCCCGCACCTCCCCCGGATCGACCGGGTCGAGTTCGTGGACGGTTCGGGCCACCGCCGGCTCCCAACCGCACGAGGCCACCAATGCCTGGACCCGGCGGTCGACCGGCTCGGCTCCGGCCGGGACCGCCGCCACCCGCAGCTCGCCGTCGAGTCGCCGGAGTACGCCCCGGTCGGTGACCACACTCACCACCCGGTGCCCAGGAGCGGTGATGTAACCGACGGCATCAGGCAGCCGTTCGGGACGAGCCAGGGTGACGACCACGCAGGCCGCCGCCCGAGTGGCCACGTCGTTGGCCCCGCCGGAGCCGACCAGAAACCGCCCGTCCGCCAACTGGGTCGAATTCAAGTTGCCGTTTCGATCGACCTCGGCAGCGCCGAGGCAGCCCACGGTTGTAGTGCCCGGCCCCCCCACCACCATGCCGAGGACCGTCGAGGCATCGGAAAGGAACGATGTGCCCGGGAACACCCGTTGGTTGAAGATATAGGGGTCGGCCGGAGTCGGGGTGTAATGCCACAGACCGAGCTCGGCGGTCAGCCCCCCTGTCCAACCGGCCGCCCGCATCCTGCCCACTGCCACCCATGCCGCCAGATTGGCGGCCCCGGCCCCGGCCAGCACCGCGTCAGCCTGGTGACCGGCCACCACTGTCTCCACCTCCCTCGCCCCGAGGCTGGCAGCAACTTCCCAGTCACTCACCGGCTCCTCCTCGGGGAGCGGGTGAGCGGCGGCGTCTTCGGTCCACGAAGACGGATCGGCACGCCGTCTCAGCTCGTCGAGACGATGGTTGCCGAGCCGGTCGAGGTAGGCCCGGTGGTCAGGTGGGTCGAGCAAGGCAGTACGGGCCCAGGTGTCGAAGTCACCCCGGGCGGCTTCGGCCGCCTCCACCCAGAAGGGAATGTCCTCCCCGTATCCCTGCACCGGCAGGCCCGGCGCGTACAGGCCGCCGGGATGGGCGCCGAACGGCGCCTCCACCACCGCGAGCACCCGGTGGGCAGGCACCCGCACCCGGTGCCCGAGCCCGGGAAGCTCGTCGACTATCCGTTCCACGGTGGCCACCACTCCCCTACGGGCGGCCCAGGCTCCCCACACCCCCTCGAGCAGTGGCTCCGAAAACGCCAGGTTCCCCTGGGTGTCGGCCACGGCGGCGTGACACAGGGCAACATCGGGCGCCAGCGGCGCCAGTAACCCGATCGGACCATAGGGGGAGTCGACGGTGGAGAAGGCATCGTTGGCGGCCATGTCCGACCCCGACAGGGAGCCGGTGACCATGGCCGGCAGCCCGCGGGCCGCCGCCTCCAACCGCTGGGCGAGGGTCAGGATGGACCAGTGCTCCACCGCCACCTCCCCGGACTGATAGGCCTGGCGGAAGATGGGGTTCGGCGCGTAGGTCGGAAAGCTGTTCCCCGAATAGGCGGTCACCACCCTGCGCACCAGCCCGCCCCGGAAGAAGAGGGCGCCGAGGGCGCCGAGGCTGGTCATCACCAGGGTCAACTCCGGGTCGGTGCCCCAGAACTGACGGGCCACCTCCCGGGCGGCCGCCGTCCAGCGGCTATGGCCCAGCATCACGTGCACCGAGTCACCGGGGTGCACGTGACGTTCGACCGCCTCGGCCAGGCTGATCCCGACCTCGGTCACGGCCCCGACCAATGTGCCGCATGCGACTCGGGGCGGTCTACCCCCCGACAGAACCGACCGACACCGAACACCACGTCAGATTAGCCACCGGTCCGAGCACGATGTCGATCGTGTGACCACCAACGCCGCCCAGCAGTGGCAGACCTCCTCGCCGGGAACACGGTACCTGCCGAAGAGTTGCGCAACTCGATGCTCTCGCGCCCCGCCGCTACCGCGTGACGGGCCGCTGAACGGTCGAACTCCGGTCCAGCCCGACGAGCACTCGAACAAGATCTCCCTGAGTCCATCGCCTGGGCCACGTACACCTTCTCCGTCAGGTCCGCCATCTCGGTTCGCCCAGGCGAGGTTGGGTAGCTCAGTTGGTAGAGTCCGCGCCTGAAAAGCGCGAGGTCACCGGATCGACGCCGGTACCGACCATCGGAGAGCCGCGGTCGACGGGTTCAAGACCTCAGGGCGATGAGCTCTGGCAGGCGGAGGTGCCGCACTCGTTCGGGATCACCCCGCTGGAGACAAACGTGGTGATCTGGTTCAGGAGCAACGAGTTGCCACGGCCGAACCCGTGGGGATCGGCGCCGTAGGCCGGCCCATTCGGCCCCAGGTTGGTGGTGGGTGGGGTCGGCGTCCCGTAGTCCCAGAGCACCAGACCGGCTGGGGCCGGCTTGGACTGGTCCAGGGCGGTCAGCCCCCACTGGGGAGTGACCGGGACGTCCAGCCTCGGCGCGGCGCCGAAGAACGACGGATTGAAGGCGGGTTGGTGGTTCTGGGCCCCGATCGTCCGGGCCAGCATCTCGGCGGAGACATTGCCCACCTGGTGGTCACCGTAGTTCTCGATGATGAACACCTGTTTGGCCGGGATGCCCGGGTAGGGATCGGAGGTCAGGTGCTCGGCGTAGCCCTCGTTCTCCCCTTGGTCCCACAGGAGCTGGCCGAGCTGCAGCACCACCTGCTCGTCCACTGGGTCGGTGTAGGCCTTGTCGAAGATCGAGGCGAAGCTGTTCCAGTCGGTCGAGCGGTTGAGCAAGAGCCCCCCGTAGTCCATCCCGGGCACGCCCAGGATGACGTGGGTCCACTCCGTCGAGACTGCCGAGACCGCGCCACCCATGATGCCGCCTTGGCTGTACCCCATGAAGTTGCACTTGCCCACCTGGAAGAGCGCGTTTTGGCTGCCGTCCTGGAAGGCGGTGCTCGTGGCGAAGCCGGCCGGCGAGTTGATCAGTCGGCCCAGGAACTGGAAGTTCACGAAACCCTGGAGCATGTGGTCGACCTGGGTGTTCCAGGTCGACATGTCGTTCAGATTGCGAGCCACGTTCGGGAGGTCGTTCGAGGACATCCCGACCCAGTCGGTGGCGCATCCCATCATGTTGCGACTGACCCCGCCGGAGAACGAAGTACCCTCGACCTCGCTGGCGCTACCCAGGAGTCCGTGGCCATAGACGGTCGGGATGGCCGGGCCGGCCGGTTGCATGGTGGACGGCATCACGCAGATGAAGTTGGCCGTCCAGGTGAGATCGCCGTTGATGGCCGGAGCCCCGGAGGCATCGGTGGCCATGGACGAGTATGGCGACGTGTCCTGCAGGAACAGCGGCACCTGAAATGTCCCGTGCACGTCCCGTACGCCGGCCGTGGTGGTCACCGAGGTGACGGCGTAGCTCGGTGCGTAGTCGGCTACCGGTACCGTCGGAGTACCCGAAATGGGCAGGTGGTGGGTGCCGAGCCACTGGTAGGCCAGATCGTGCATGGTGAGCGCCGGTCCAGCCAGGCTGTGGGCACTGGCCACGGTGAAGTCCCAGGCCATGAAGGGCACCGTCGAACCCAGCACCGAGGCCAGGTCGTCCCGGATGACGGACTTGATGTGGGCGCCCCGGGTAAAGGGGGCCAGCGTTCCGGACAGGGCGGCCATGGTCGAGGCGAGCGGCGGGATGAGGTGCCCCGACTTATCGATCAGGTTGAGCAACGCCACGGCGTAGCGATGTCCTTCGGTGAGCGCCACCGCCGGGTGGATGAGCAGCAACTGCTCGGCCGTGTTCGAGGTCTGGGCATCGAGCTCGGCGAAGTACGGCACCCGGGTGTGGGTGACGGTGTCGAAGATGACGATGGGGGCGTTCGGGGCCAGCGACAATCCGATGTTGGTGGACGTGGCGATCCCGGACTGGGTGAGATCGAGGTTGGACACATAGGTCATGATGACCGAACCCGGTGAGAACCCGTCGCCTTGGTTCTGGTAGGTGGTTCCCACGTGGACACCGGCGACGTTGGCCGGATCCACCCCGGACGAGATGTTGAGTCGGCGTCCAGTTGCGGTGTTTGACGGGACCGTGAAGGCGTCGTTGGGCCACGGCAACAGGCAGTGGTGTCCGACCGGGGCGGTGAGCAGCACGTCGCAGCCGTTGCCGGTACCGGCTGCAGCCATCCCGACGATCGGCTGGTTGAGGGGATGACCTCCCATCGATCCGTTGAAGGTGGCATCACCGAAGGCGAAGATGCCGCCGTCGGAGGCGACCATCGAGTAGCCCTGGCC
>JADGOI010000027.1 GCA_017883075.1 Acidimicrobiales bacterium | reverse complement strand
AACAACGCCGGGGGTATCTGGTCGGAGCGTCAGGTGACAGCCCAGGGCTTCGAACAGACGTTGGGGGTCAACCACATAGGTCCCTTCTTCCTCACCGCCCTGCTCCTCGATCGGCTGAAGGGGGCAGATGCCGGGCGCATCGTGAACCTGTCGTCAGTGGGCCACCACGGTGCCTTCACCGGCATGAACTGGAACGACCTGCAGGGCGAGAAGCGTTACTCCACCTTCGGTGCCTACTCCCAGTCCAAGCTGGCCAACCTGCTCTTCACCTGCGGCCTGGCCAAGCGACTGGCCGATTCCCGTGTGACCGCCAATGCCGTCCATCCGGGCCCGGTCCGAAGCGGTTTCGGGATGGACGGCGACATGACCGGCATCGTCGGCCTGGGAAACCGCCTCATCCGCCCATTCGAGATCTCGGCCGCGGCCGGGGCGGCCACCTCGGTCTACCTGGCCTCCTCCCCCGAGGTGCAAGGAAGATCCGGCGGGTACTACGTGCGCTCGAAGCCAGGGCATCCTTCCAAGCAGGGGCGCTCGGACGCCGCAGCCGATCGACTCTGGGAGGTCACGGAGAGCATGATCACCGAAAGCGGCTTCACCCTCCCCTAGCCGCCCACGGCCGACGGGTCAGGGCCTCTGAAGTCCCCCGGGTCCGGCCTCAGTCGCCCACCGGAACAGGGATCTCGCTCACCGCGTCGGCAACAGCCGCCACCAAGCCGCCCACGGCCAGATCGTGGGCCACCGTGATGGCGTTGACCATGGCTTTCGAAGACGACGACCCGTGGCTGATCACACACACCCCGTTCACCCCGAGCAGCATGGCCCCACCGGTGCCCTCCGGCTCGAGCTCCTCAGCCAAAGGTGCGATCTCGGGGATCAATGCCGCCGCTGCCTGCTCGAGCCCCGGACGACCCAGAATTTCGGTGAGCGCGCCGACCAGAAACTTCAGTGAGCCTTCCAACGTCTTGAGCGCCACGTTGCCGGTGAAACCGTCGGTCACGATCACATCGGCGACGCCGCCCAAAAAGTCGCGCCCTTCGACGTTGCCGATGAACTCGAAGCCATCTCCCCCGAGCCCACTGGCCAACAACGCGTGGGTTTCCTTTTCGAGAGGAGTGCCCTTGGACTTCTCCTCCCCGATGGACAAGAGGGCCACCGTGGGGAGGGCAACCCCGTATCGCTTGCGGGCAAAGGCCGCCCCCATCTGGGCGAACTGCACCAACATCTGGGGATTGCACTCGGCGTTGGCACCGGAGTCGAGGAGCACGGTGGGAGGCTTGCCCGTCCCGGGATTGGGAATGGGAGTGGCGATGGCCGGCCGAATCACCCCGGGGAGGCGACCCATGCGCAGGAGGGCAGACGCCATGGTGGCTCCGGTGTTCCCGGCCGAGACCATGGCCAGTGCCTTCCCGTCGCGCACCGCTTCAGCCGCCCGCACCAGGGACGAGTCCTTCTTCTGGCGCACGCCCTGACCGGGGTCATCGTCCATGCCGATGACCTCGCTGGCAGGGAGCTCGGGAAGGCCGCCGGTATCACCCATCTCCCCCGGCCGGCCGACCAGAAGCACGGCGATGCCGGACTGTTCGGCCACCTGACGGGCCCCGGCGACGATCTGTGAGGGAGCGTGGTCGCCCCCCATGGCATCCACCGCCACCGGAAGGCCGGCGAACGCCTCACCCGTCGGGCGAACGCCCCCACGGGCCACTAGTCGACTTCGATCGCCTGGCGACCCTTGTACCACCCGCAGTTCGGACACACGATATGGGGCAACTTGGCGGTGGTGCACTGCGGGCACACCGAACGGGCCGGCGTCTTCAGCACCCAGTTGGATGCTCGGCGGCTTCGGCTCTTCGACTTGGAGGTCTTCTTCTTGGGGACGGCCATAGGGAGGGCATTCTAGGCCAAACCACCACCCTCACCATCACGCAGTACATCCAGCGCCGACCAGCGCGGGTCGGCCGGCGGGGCGCAGCCGCAGGTAGTGAGATTCAGATCGGCCCCACACTGGGGGCATAACCCCAGGCAGTCCTCGCGACAAAGGGGGGCCAACGGGAGTTCGAGAAGAACTGCATCCCTGGCCAAGGGCTCGAGGTCCAACAGGTCGTCGACCAACACGTAGGCGTCCTCGTCCACCTCGGCAGCCGCCCCCGGTTCGCTTCCCGGCCCTTCGATGACGAACCGCTCATGCACCTCGGCCTCCACTGCTCCGGTGACCACACCCCCACACCGACGGCACTCCCCCTGCCAGGGGGCCGAGACCCGTCCGGTGGCCATGATGCCGCCCGGGTAGGAAGAAAGCGTGACCTGGGCGTCGACCTCGGCGCCGTCGGGGACGACCACACCGACCGTTCCCAAACCTTCGATCACCCCGTGGCGATCCTCGTGACGAACGGTACCGGCCACCTTGCGGAGGGCGGCGGCGGGGACGATGAATGGTTGCGGAGTGCGTAGCGTGGCTGTCCCTTAGGTGAGGTCCTGATCGAAGAAGCCCTCGGGCTCGTCAGAACCGGACCCCCCGATGCCCAGGTCGACAGGTGACGCCAACGACGTGTCCCCCCCTTCGCCGATCTCCACCCGCGGGAGTGGGGCCACCCGCAGTTTTTCGCGGCCGGCCTGCACCGTCTTGATGGTCCGGTCGAGGACAATCTCAAAACTGGCCAGCTTCTGGTCGGCATAGTCCTCCGCCTCGTTACGCAGACGGCGGGCCTCCTCATTGGCGTCGTCGAGGATACGCTGCGCCACGTGGTTGGCCTGGCGCACGATCTCGGTGCGCTGCACCATCCGTTCGGCTTGGACCCGCACCTCTTCCATCAGCGCGTCCGCCTCCCGATTTCTTTCGGCGATGAACTCGGCGCGCTCCTTCAGCAACCATCGGGCCTCACGAATCTCATCCGGCATCCGGTCGAGAACGGCCTGCAGGATGTCGGCCACCTCCTCACGCGAGATGAGCACCGAGGCCGACAACGGCATGGCCTTGGCCGTCAGCACCAGGTCCAGGGCTTCCCGGACCAGGGCCTCCGCATCCTGTTCCTCCCCGGCCGCGCGTTGCGCCTCGAGATCCTCGAACAGATCACTCATCAGCGAACTTCTCCTGGAGCCGCAAGGCCACCACCTTGGGAACGAATGCCGTCACGTCACCGCCGAAACGGGCCACCTCCCGGAGAAGGCGCGAGGCGATGAACGAATGAGCGGAACTGGTGGGGATGAACAACGTCTCCACTCCCGACAGCTGTTTGTTCATCTGGGCCATCTGCAGCTCGTTCTCGAAGTCGGATACTGCCCGGAGCCCCTTCACGATGGCGCTGGCGCCGACGGACTCGGCCACATTGACCACCAAGGTGGACACCGACACAATGCGCACATTGGGCACGTGGGCCAACGACTCCTCCAGCATGGCCTGACGTTCGTCCAGTTCGAACAGGACCTCGCTCTTCTGTGGATTGCGGAGGGCGGCCACCACCACCTCGTCGAACAGCCGGGCGGCTCGCTCGATGACCTCCAGATGTCCATTGTGGACGGGATCGAATGATCCGGGAATGAGCGCAATCCTCACGAGGCACCTTTCTGAGAGACCGGCTCCGGCCGGGCAACTGTGACGATGGTACCGCCATAGCGCTTGGATTTGAGGACTCCCCACCCGTCGACCTCGGGCAACTCGGATCCCGACTCGAGGATGACCAGTTCGCCGGGCAGTTGGCGTATCAGGGCCTCCCACCCGTCGTAGGCGTAGGGCGGATCACACAAGACAAGGTCGTACCGGGACAGGGTGGTGGCCACCCAGTTGTCGACGTCGGCTCGAATGACCATGGCGCAACTGTCGCGCTCGGCATCGGCCAGACCCACCGAAACCAGATTCCGTCTGATGAGGTCGAGGCTGTCGGGGTCCCGATCCACGAACGTCACCGATGCCGCTCCGCGGGAGAGGGCTTCGATCCCCAGGGCACCGGTCCCCGCGAAGAGGTCGGCGACCTGCAGGCCCTCCACCCCTCCCAGACTGAACAACATGTCGAAGATCGCCTCGCGGGCCCGGTCCGAGGTTGGCCGCACCGACGGGGTATCGGGGGCTGACAGGCGGCGCCCCCGGAACTCACCCCCTATCACTCGCACCCGAAAAGTCTACAGGCGCTCCCGCCCCGGCTCAGGTCAACTCTTGAAGAGGAAGGCGGCTTCGTCGTCGTCGATGAAGATGCGCAATTCCTCGGAGAGAAGAGGGTGGTCGGCCAGCGCCGGATCGGCGCCCACGATGTGCTCGGCCGCCTCCCGGGCCTGGGTCACCAGATCCCGGTCAGAGGTCAACCGGGCCAACTTCAGGTCGCTCCTCCCCTTCTGGCGAGCACCCAGGATGGTGCCCTCCCCCCGCAGCTCGAGGTCCACGTCGGCCAGTTCGAATCCGTCGGTGGAGCGCTCCAGGGCCGAGAGCCGGATGTCCGCCTCGGGACTGTCGCTTTCGGAGAGCAGATAGCACCACGACCGGTCGCTCCCCCTCCCCACCCGGCCGCGCAACTGATGAAGCTGGGCGATCCCGAACCGGTCGGCGTCCTCGATCACCATCACCGTGGCCTCGGCGACGTCCACACCTACTTCGATCACCGTGGTCGCCACCAGGACGTCGAGGCGCCCGGCGCGGAAATCGGCCATCACCGTCTCCTTGTCCGCGGTTCGCATCTGGCCGTGGAGCACGCCGATTCGGAGACCGGTGAGTTCGGCGGCGGCCAAACGCTGCGCCTCTTCGGTGACCGAGGTGGCCTGCACCCGCTCCGACCCCTCGACCAGTGGGCAGACCACGAAGGCCCGGTGACCCGACGCCACCTCCTGGCGGACCCGGGCCCATGCCGCCTCGACATCGAGAGGGGTCCGGGCCCAGTGGGTAGCAACGGCAATGCGTCCCGGGGGGAGCTCGGTGATCACCGTCATGTCGAGATCGCCGAACACCACCATGGCGGCGGTGCGGGGTATCGGAGTGGCCGTCATGACCAGCAGGTCGGGGTCCCGGCCGCCTCCATCGTCCCCTCGTCCCTTGGCCCGCAGGGCCGCCCGCTGCTCGACCCCGAAGCGGTGCTGTTCGTCGATGACCACAGCTCCGAGCGATCGGAACCGGACCTCGTCGGTCAACAGGGCATGGGTTCCGATCAACAGGTCCACTTTCCCGTCGACCAACCCGGCATGGAGCGAGGCCCGGTCGTTGGCCGATGTCCTGTTGGTGAGGAGGGCGACCCGCAGGGGGCGGTCTCCCGACAACGTGGACGGGTCGGGCACCACCATCCCCTCCAGAAGTCTCGTCACCCCGGCATGGTGCTGTTCGGCCAGCACCTCGGTGGGGGCCATCAACGCTCCCTGGTGACCCCCCTCGACCGCCACCAACAGTGTGGCCACCGCCACCACTGTCTTTCCCGCCCCCACGTCGCCCTGGAGCAGCCGGTGCATGGGAAGGGGCCCGGCCAGGTCGGCCCGGATGGTGTCGATGGCGCGGTGTTGGGCCGCGGTGGGCACAAAGGGCAACCGGCGGAGGAACTGGTCGACCAGTGTCTCTGCGTCGGGGTGGGACACCACGTGGCGGATACCCCGGGCGTCCTCTTGGAGCCGGCGCTGGCGGAGCACCAGTGCCAACTGCAGCCGGAGCAACTCATCGAAGGCCAGGCGCAACCGAGCCGGCTCGGTCTCGTCCACGGTGGTGGGGCGGTGGATGCGATTGAACGCGGTGGTGCGGTCGAGCAGATGGAACTTCTGGCGCCAATGGACGGGCAACGGCTCACTGAATTCCTTCGCCCGGTCGAGGGCCTCGGCCACGTACCGGCTGATCCGGGCCGAGGTGAGGTCGGCTTTTTCCGTCAAGGGATAGACGGGGAACACCCGGCCCGACTCCGGGGTGGCCCCGGGATCGATGGCGTCACCTCCTGACCGGAGGATCTCCACGGTGGGGTTGACCATCTGGCGGGCATCCCGGTACGAGGCCAGGGTTCCGTAAAAGAGGGCCTGGGTGCCGACGGCCAGCTGCTTGGCCCGCCACGCCTGGTTGAAGAACACCACCTTCATCCCTCCGGAACCGTCGGTGACATCGAGCTCCACCCGGGCTGGGCTCCGCCCCCGGCCCCGGCCGTAACGGGCCGGGGGCCGATTCACCCGGCGTACCTCGGCCAAGACCGATGCGGTGTCCCCGATGGCGAGCTCGGCCAGTGGCGCCAAGCGGGTGCCGTCGATGTACCGACGGGGGTAGTGGGTGAGGAGATCGAGAACGGAGTCGACGCCGAGCTGGCTCAGCTCGTGGGCGGCCCCGGATCCCACCCCCTTCAGAATCGAGACAGGCAGGTCGGCCAGTTGACGCAGCTTGCGTCCCGGGCCATCGGCCAGGGGCGGATCGGCCGGATCGGCAGCACTCATTCGATAGAGAAGAGGTACGGATACAGAGGTTGACCACCGTGGTGCACTTCGATATCGACATTGGGACGGTGCTCCCCCAGCCATACGGTGATGCGCCGGGTGTCGGCGGCCCCGGATCCCTCTCCCTCGATGAGGGTCACCAGCTCATGGTCGTCGGTGACCAGGCGGTCGAGAAGGGCCCGGGCCACCTCC
The DNA here is from genome assembly GCA_017883075.1 of Acidimicrobiales bacterium. Classification (GTDB taxonomy): domain Bacteria; phylum Actinomycetota; class Acidimicrobiia; order Acidimicrobiales; family RAAP-2; genus DASZIT01. The sequence goes on along the minus strand of JADGOI010000027.1, from coordinate 18,475 downwards.
GACACCGACCCGGCCACCGCTTCGATGCCCTCGCGGGAGAGCCCGAGCCAGTCGCCCACCGCGATGGGGCCCGCCGCGCTGTCCGAGTCGCGGACCGCCTGGGTGATCTCGCCGGCCACCACGTTGCGGGCCGAGGTTTCCATGTCCACGGCATTGACGTCGACATGGGCTTCGGGGTCGTAGGCCAGCAAAGCGGCGAATCCCTCGGCGATGCTATTGGTGGGGACCACACGGACGACCTTGGACGTGAGGTCATTGACCCGTTCGGCGACCGGGCGGATGTTCTTGTTGTTGGGAAGGATGATCACCTCGTCGGCCCGGAGCAACTCCACCGCCTCGAGGATCTCGGCCGTCGACGGGTTCATCGACTGCCCACCCGCGATGATGTGGTGCACCCCGAGAGACCGGAAGATACGACCGATCCCCACACCGGTGGCCACCGCCACCACCCCGGTGGTCGGGGCGGGCCCGGGCGGGATCTGGGCCGGGCCGCTCCCGGCGGTCCCGCCGCCTTCGCGCACCCACCGCTCTTCTTCCATCTGCTCGACCAGGTCGGTGATCCGAATATTGCGGGGCCTCCCGGCGTCGAGCGACGCCTCCACCGCGCCACCGATGTCGTCGGTGTGAATGTGGCAGTTCCACAGTCCGTCGCCACCGACCACCACAATGGAATCGCCAAGACCGGCCCACACCTCCTTGAACACCGGGATGGTGTCGTCCGGGGCTTCCAACAGGTACATGACCTCATACCGCAACCCGGCGATGTCGCCGCCGGAATCACCGTGGGATGCCTCCACCGCCTCGTCCATCCCCGCGGGCCCGCCTGCCCATCCGGCCGGGTCATCGGGTAGGTCCGGGGGCTCGGGGAGTGGCCGACCGTCCACCACCGTCAGGAGGGCGTCGAGCATCAACAAGTAGCCGGCCCCACCGGCGTCGACCACTCCGGCCCGGGCCAGCACCGGGAGCAGTTCAGGGGTGCGGGCCAGCGCGTCGGCGGCCGCGCTTCGTGAAGCCTCCACCACGTCGATCAGCGACTTGCCCGCGTCGGCGGCGTCCCGGGCACCCTGGGCGGCCGCCTCGGCCACCGTCAGGATGGTCCCCTCCACCGGGCGCATGACCGCCTCGCGGGCCAACTTGTCGGCCAAGGTCAATCCCCGGGCCAGTTCGCCCGGGCCCGGGACCGATCCGGTCTCGTTGAGCACGTCCATGATGCCGCGCAGGAGCTGCGACAGAATCACCCCCGAGTTCCCCCGGGCCCCCATCAGCGAGCCATGGGCGATGGCCTTGCAGGTGGCAGCCATATCCGGTTGATCGAGGTCGGCCAACTCGGCCACCACCGATTCGATGGTGAGGGCCATGTTGGTGCCGGTGTCCCCATCGGGGACGGGGAAGACATTGAGCCGGTTGATAACCTCCTGATGCGAGCGGAGAGCATCCCGGTATTCCCCGATGACCTGGCCAAGTGCGGCTGCATCGAGTGTGTCGAGGACCCCCATGGCCCGGATGCTAACCTCTACCGCGTTCCCTGAGGTTCTTGAGAGGAAGTCGACGCGTCATGGCAGCGGTGTGTGAGGTCTGCGGCAAGAAGCCGTCGTTCGGTATGAACATCAGCCACTCCCACCGGCGCACCAAGCGTCGTTGGGATCCCAATATCCAGAGGGTCCGTGCCCTCGTGAACGGGTCGCCCAAGCGTCTCCAGGTCTGCACGTCGTGCATCCGGTCGGGCAAGGTCACCAAGCGCCCGATCCGCAACATCCCGGTCTGAACCGCGGCCCGGGTCCCCCGGCGGTTGGCCGGATCCCAGACCCGGGCGGAGTCCTTGCCGAAGCGGCCAATGGCGATGCCGGCAAAAATAGCCTGTCAGACCGGCACATCGGGCACCCATGACCCGGCGACGCCTCCACGATCGCATCGCCGGCCACGTGACGCCATCGTCTCATCTCTCAGGATCTTCCAAGGTGAACCAAGGCTGATTCCAAGGTAGGCAACCTCAAATTGCACCTGCTCCCCGTGCCGGTCGGACAATCCACCGGTTCGGCGGGGCGCCATTGTCACGATGCGATCCGAGGAGGGCCCGTGGGGCCGAGCCGCAACCGATTGTTCACGAAGCGACGAATCATCATCGGCGTGGTCGCGGTGGCTGTCATCGGCGGAGGCGCCGGGACGTGGTTTGCCACCCGGTCGTCTGCCACCACCCCCACCATCACCACCACCAATCAGGTCACAACCGTGTCCACCGGGACGATCGTCCAGACGGTTTCGTCGACCGGCACCATCGAGCCGTCGAGCCAGGCCAACCTCTCTTTTGCCGTCACGGGGCAGGTCACCGCCGTCAATGTCACCGCCGGCCAGACAGTGACCGTCGGCCAATCATTGGCCACCATCGACCCGACAGTACTGACGGCCACGGTGGCCCAAACCCAGGCCACCGTGGCAGCCGACCAGTCCAAGCTGACGACGGACCAGGCCGATGGAGCGTCGACTACCCAGATTGCCGCTGATCAGGCAGCCGTCGCGTCGTCCCAGGCCCAGCTCACCTCTGGCCAGGCGTCACTGGCCGACGCCAACCTGGCCTCGACCATCGCCGGGACGGTCGCGTCGGTCAACCTTTCGGTCGGGCAGCAGGTGTCCGGCAGTGGGTCGTCCTCGGGAAATGGGTCGTCCTCGACTGGCGCCTCGAGCATCGGATCGAGCGGCGCCACCAGAAGCGGCGCATCGTCGCTGTCAACTACGCCCGCTTCCTCCTCGGCCTCGGGTTCGACCACCCAGTTCGTCATCGTCAGCACCGGCTCCTACATCGTGAACGCCACGGTGGACGACACCGAAGTGAGTGAGCTCAAGATCGGTGACCAGACGGTGATCACGCCCAGTGGGGCCACGACCAGCGCCTACGGAACTGTCGGATCGATCGGTCTGCTGGCCACCTCCAGCTCGGGTGTGGCCTCGTTCCCGGTGGTGATCAATGTCACCGGGAGCCCGACCGGCCTCTTCGGCGGTGCCACTGCCAACATCGCCATCACCGTCAAGGATCTACCCGGGGTGGTCGTCGTGCCCACCGCAGCCATCCATTATTCGGGCACTACCACTACCGTCAACGTGACCGCGGGTGGGTCCACCACCGCGCGGACGGTGACCATTGGATCAGCGTCAGGGGGAAACACCCAGATCGTCAGCGGTCTGGCGGTGGGTGACCGGATCGTTGTGCCGGTGGTCACCATCAAGGGGTTCAACGGCAGTGGCACCCGCACCCTCACCGGGGGTGGCGCCGGTGCAGGGGGTGGCGCCGGGGGCTTCAGCGGGGGCGGGGGCGGGGGCGGGGGCTTCAGCGGGGGCGGCGCCGGGGGTGGCGGCTTCAGCGGGGGTGGCGGCTTCAGCGGGGGTGGCGGATGACCGAGGAGGATCCGATCAGTCTCGGGCTCGACGACACCCAGCAGGTACGGATCGACGACACCGGCACCTATCCGGCCTTTTCGGCCCCGGTGATCGACATCGAGGACGTTCACAAGATCTACCGGACCGGCTCCTTGGAGGTGGCGGCCCTCCGCGGTGTGTCATTGACCATTGCGGCCGGGGAGTACGTGGCCCTCATGGGCCCATCGGGCTCAGGCAAGTCGACACTCATGCACATCCTCGGATGCCTCGACGTTCCCACCAGTGGCAGCTACCGACTGGCCGGCGAAGACGTCTCGACCATGACCGAATACGAACTGGCCGAAGTGCGGAACCGACGTATCGGGTTCGTGTTCCAACAGTTCAACTTGTTGGCCTCGTTGTCGGCGTGGCGCAATGTGGAACTTCCTCTGGTCTATGCCGGTGTCGATCGCTCGACCCGGAAGCAGAGGGCGCTGGCCGCTCTGGACCGGGTGGGCATGGGTGACCGCGTCGAGCATCGCCCCGGTGAGCTCTCCGGCGGACAGCAGCAGCGGGTGGCTCTGGCCCGCGCGGTGGTCAGCGATCCGGCTCTCATCCTGGCCGACGAGCCCACCGGCAATCTCGACTCCGTGTCGGCCCGCGAGGTCCTTGACCTACTTGACGAGCTCCATCATTCGGGACGGACCGTGGTGTTGATCACCCATGACGCCGATGTGGCCGAGACGACCTCCAGAACCCTCCGCATCTGGGACGGGCAGATCCTCGAACCCTCGTCGGCGTCGGCAACAGGGGGTGCGGCGTGAACCTGATCGAAACCTTCCGCACCGGCCTGGAGGCCGTGGTCTCTCATCGCTTGCGTTCATCACTGACCGTCCTGGGGATCATGATCGGTATCACCGCGGTGATTCTCACCGTCGGCCTCGGCGAGGGCGCCCAGCAACAGGTCGGCTCGGAGATATCCTCGCTCGGCGCCAACCTGCTCATCGTGTCGCCGGGCAGCTCCACCTCGTCGGCGGGGATCCGGGGCGGATCGGGGTCGGCCTCCACCCTCACCGTCTCCAACGCCGATGCGCTGGCCTCCAAAACAGTGGCTCCCGACATCGCCGGGGTTGCCCCCGTGGTCTCCGCCTCGGAATTGCTGACGGAGGGGACCACCAACTGGACGACCACCTTGGTCGGGTCGAACCCGTCATGGCTGTCGGTGCGCGGGCGGACCATGGCCGAGGGTCGCTTCATCTCCGGCCACGACGTGCAGACCCACGCCGCCGTGGTCGTGCTGGCCCCGACTACGGCCTCGGAGCTGTTCGGTGGCCGGGACTCGGTGGGACAGACGGTCGACGTGGCCGGTTCCCCCATGTCGGTCATCGGCGTACTGACCGCCGAGGGTTCTTCGACGACCACCAACGTCGACGATCAGGCAATCATCCCCATCACCACCGCCTCCACCCGGATCATCGGCGGCACCAGTCGCAACAATCTGAGCTCGATCTACATCGCGGCCAGTAGCTCCAAGACGTTGTCGGCGGCATATCAGGAGACCGACAACACACTGCTCAGCCTCCACGGGATCACCACCGCCACGAGTGCTGACTTCACCATCACCAGCCAGCAGTCCCTGCTGGCCACTGCCACATCAGTGGACAAGACCCTGACCGTGCTGCTGGCGGGAATCGCGGGGATCTCCCTCCTGGTGGGGGGAATCGGCGTGATGAACATCATGCTGGTGTCAGTCACCGAGCGGATCAGGGAGATCGGATTGCGCAAGGCACTGGGTGCCACACCCCGGGTGATCAGGCGCCAGTTCTTGGTGGAGGCCTCGGTCCTCGGTCTGGTCGGAGGAATGCTCGGAGCCATCCTCGGCGTGGTCGTGGCCATTGTCCTCCCCCACTTCATCAGCAATCCCATTGCCATCTCGGGGCCGGCCATCGCCGGATCGATCGCCATCGCCATTGCCATCGGTGTGGCCTTCGGCGTCTACCCCGCCAGCCGGGCTGCCCAGCTGCATCCCATCGACGCTCTCCGGGGCGAATAGGTCTCCGACCGCCAATCCAACATGCACCCGAACACTCCCACAACATGCGAACGAATCAACAAGGAGCAATCAACATGAGTCAACCTTCGCCATTCTCACCGTCGAGTTCGACCACCACACCAGGGAGGACCTCCGTTGTCGGAGGCCGATGGTTGGCAGTAGTGACGCTCCTGGGTGGAGTCGCCCTGGTGTTGGCCGCCTGCGGCGGAGGATCGTCAGCCGCCAGCGCCACCAAGTCGACCGCAGCCAGTTCGACGCCTTCGACGAGGCCTGCGACCATGCCCGGGGCCTTCGGCACTATCGCCTCCATCACCGGACAGTCGATGGAGGTCCAGAGTTCCTCCACCGCCGCGTCGTCCACCGGAGGACAGACCACCGTCACCTACACGCCGACCACCAAATTCAACCAGACGCTGTCGGCCACCTTGGCCAACGTGACAGTCGGCTCGTGTGTCACGGCGATCGACGCTTCCGCGTTCGGGGCTCCCGGGTCGTCCACCACATCAACTACAGCGCCCTCGACTCCGATCAACGCCACCACGGTCGTCATCACCGCGCCCACCAACGGCACCTGTGCAGGCGGATTCGGCGGCGGCGGAGGTGGCCGGTTCAGCGGCGGGGCCAACGGCGGATCCGGTACCCCGGCATCACCCCCCGGCAATGGCAGCGCCCCCACCCGGACCGGTGCCGGTCGAGCCGGCGGGTTCGGTGGTGCGTCGGGCAGCGTCACCTCGGTCAGTGGCTCGACGATCGTGGTCAACGCCACCAATCCGACAACCAAAGCCACCACCACCAAGACTGTCGACGTGAGCGGCACCACCACGTACACGCAGACCACCTCGGCAGCGGCAACCGATCTCGCCGTCGGCAAGTGCGCCCAAGCCATCGGAGCAGCTGACGACACCGGCGCCGTCACCGCCACCTCGATCACCATCAGCACTCCCGGAGCCAACGGGTGCTCGAGCGGATTCGGCGGCGGCGGGGGTGCACCTGGTGCCGGCGGCGGGGGTGCACCTGGTGCCGGCGGCGGGGGTGCACCTGGTGCCGGCGGCGGGGGTGCACCTGGTGCCGGCGCCGGCGCAGGCAGTGGGGCCACGGGTGCCTGATCGAACCGATGCCACCAGTGCCGCTGAGCACTCCTCCGACGGACCCGTTCCCGGTTCCGAATCATCCCCGAAACCCCGGAGCACCCCCGGGGAAAAGCGCCTTTCGCGGACCTCCTGGTTGATCATCGTGGTAATAGTGGTCGCCATCGGTGGCACCGTGTGGGTCACCACCGGGTCGTCCGGCCCCGCATACCGATTCGCCACGGTCACCACCGGCTCACCGGTGCAGACCCTCGACTCAGTCGGCACCCTTACCCCGCTCAACCAAGCCAATCTCAATTTCGGGACCTCGGGAACCGTGGCCAGTGTGGCGGTGACGGTAGGTCAGGTGGTGAGCGCCGGTCAGACATTGGCCGCCCTCGACACCACATCGTTGCAGAGCGCGGTGCTGTCGGCCCAGGCGTCGGCCGCGTCGGCGCAAGCCAAACTCACTGCCGATCAGAACGGCCAGTCCTCGTCATCATCGAGTACACCCACCGCCTCCACCGCCTCCACCGCAGCTCTCCAAAGCCTGTCGGTCTCGAACCCCGTCAGCGGGAATGGCACAGCCATCACCCAGGCCCAGTCCACGCTGGTGGCCGATCAGAAGCAGGCGGACGCTGATCAAGGCCAGGCCACGGCCGACCTTCAACAGGCCGAGGGCACCTGTGGTGGATCGACGGTCACGCCACCCACCACAACCTCGACCACCTCAACGACCACGACCACCCCCACCACCCCCACGACCTCGGCCACCACCACCCCCACGACCTCGGCCAGCACTACCCCACCAGCACAGGCACCGAGCGCCGCCTGCATGAGCGCACTCCAACTCGTGGCGGCCGATCAGAACACGGTCTCGCAAGACCAGGCCACCGTGGCGACCGACGAGGCGACCCTGGCGACGACGCTCGCTAGTACGGCACCCGGAGCGACCAAGCCGACAGGCAGCGCGAGTGGTTCCGGCGCAACCGGGTCGGTCGGATCGGGTGCGAGCGCTTCCGGCAACTCCGGCTCAACCCAATCCGGCGGCTCGTCAGGGGCGTCGTCAGTCGCCACCCCCCAACAACTCGCCAGTGATCAGGCAGCGCTGGATGTCGCCAACGCCGACGTCGCCTCGGCCCAACAAGACCTGTCCGACGCCAATCTTCTGAGTCCTATCGCCGGCACCGTGGCGTCGGTAGCCATCACCCCCGGTGCCGCCGTCAGTGCCGGCTCAAACGTGGGTCCGAGCGCCAATGCATCCATCGTCATCCTCGGTCCCGGCTCGTTCGTGGTAACAGCGAATATCGCCGTGGCCAACATCGCCGACGTGCTGGTCGGCCAGAAGGCCACCATCAGCCCCGACGCAACCACCAAGACGGTCACCGGGACGGTGACCTCGATCGGATTGATCGCCTCGACGTCGTCGTCCACCAGCTATCCGGTCACCCTGGCCATGGCTGACGCCAATGGCCTGCAACTGTCGTCAGGGGCCGCTGCCGATGTGAACATCATCACCAAGGGTGCGACCGATGTCGCCACGATCCCCAGCTCGGCGGTGCAGACGGTTGGGGCCAATCACTTCGTCACCGAGTACCGAAATGGCACCACCTCCCGGGTCCGGATCACCCTCGGCACGGTGGGGGACATCCTCACCCAGGTCACCTCCGGTGTGAAACCTGGTGCCACCGTCGTCCTCGCCGATCTGAACCAGCCCATTCCGGCCAGCAGCGCCACCACCACCGGACGGGCGAGCGTCCTCGGAGGTGGTCTGGGTACTGGCGCCGGTGGCTTCACCGGCGGTGGTGGCTTCACCGGCGGTGGTGGCTTCAGTCGTACGGCGCGAGGCGGCTGAGACGGTCAGCTCCCGACGAACACCGGTCCATTCGGTCAGGTCAGCGCGACGGCTGCACCCCCCTGGTGTCGGCCACCGGCGGCGAAATGCCGGATGAGGGATCCTCTGCCGCGGCCGGCACTCTCACCTCGAAGGTGGTGCCCTCTCCTTCGAGCAGCGTCACCCGTCCGCCATGGGCCTCCACGATGGCTGACACGATGGCCAGGCCCAACCCGGCGCCACCGGTGGCCCGGGTTCGTGAGGGGTCCGACCGGAAGAACGGCTCGAAGATACGCGAGGCGACAACAGGGTCGATACCCGGGCCGTCGTCGTGCACCGAGAGGATCGCCTCATCTCGGTCGAGATGAACCCCCACATCGATCGCCGCGGTGTCCGGAGTGTGGAGAACGGCGTTGACCAACAGGTTGTCGACCACCTGGCGCATTCTCTGGAGGTCGCCGACCATTACCACCGGTCCGCCCACGACGAGTGTCACGACGCGGTCGGGTGAGGACACCCGGACACTGGCTACCGACTGCGCAGCCACCTCGGCCAGATCGAACGGGTCCCGAGCCAGTGGCCGCTCGTGATCGAGCTGAGCCAGCAAGAAGAGATCGTCCACCAGGGTGCCCATCCGGGCTGCCTCGTTCTTGATGTTGCGCATGGCGGTGGCAAGGTCGGCCGGACGGTCACGAATTCCGAGGTCGAAGATCTCCGAATAGCCGAGAATGGATGTCAGCGGGGTCCGCAACTCGTGGGAGGCATCGGCCAAAAAACGCCGGAGCTTGTTTTCGGATGCGGCTCTGGCGCCGAATGCCCCTTCGATCTCTTCGATCATCGTGTTGAATGCCATGCCGAGTTGGCCGACTTCGGAGCCCGGTGTGACGTAGGAGACCCGCTGGGTCAGATCGCCGTCAGCGATGGCTCCCGCCGTTACCGCCATCTCCTCGAGGGGTCGCATATCCCTACGTACCATGATCCAAGAGACGAGCCCGAGGATCATCAAGACCAATGCCGACACGATGGTCTCAATGAGCAACAACCGCTGGAGGGTGCTGTCGAGGCCTGTCAACGGTTGCGCCACGACGATGGTGCCGGCGTCGTCAGCCAGCGGCCGCGCCAACGCCCGGTAACTGACTCCGTCGGTGCCGGTGCTCGACGCGGTGAAGAACAGGTCGGTGGTCGAATGCCCGCCGGATCCCGGGAGCGACCCCGGGATGGCCGGTATCGCAGGGGCCTTGCTGCCGTAACTGAAGAACACATGAGCCTGCACACGACCGCTGGCATCACGTAGTTCACCGTAGGTGCCCGGCGGTACCAGGACGCCCCGATCGGCTCCACGGGGCGGAACCCTGAAGGTCTCATCTGACCGGGAGGTTCCTCCTCCCGGGGCCCGCGTCGTGGGCGTCACCGGCGTCACCGATGGCAATACGGATGGTGATACGGCGGAGGAAGACGATGCCCCCGTGCCGGACCCAGAAGTCGGGAGCAATGCCCGGCCGACCGGGAACGTCGCTACCCGTAGTTGGTTGTCCACCTGGGTGACGAGGAACGACCGGAGGGAGGTGTAGGTCACCACGTCCGAGATGACCAAACCCGCGGCCACGATGACGACGAGGAGCAACAGCAGGCGAAGGCGGAGCGTCAACGGGACCCCTCAGCAGACAGTTCCGGGACCGGAGATGGTCGTATCCGACCCCGTCATCTCTGGGGGCACCCGGAGGCAATACCCCACGCCCCGGACCGTGCGGATGATTGGGGGCCCGTGCGCATCGAGCTTCTTGCGGAGGTAGCTCACGTACACCTCGACCATGTTGACCTTGCCGTCGAAGCTGTAGTCCCACACCTGATCACGGATCTGGGACTTGGACAGGACCTGCCCGGCATTCAACATCAGAAAATGCAGTAACCGGAACTCGGTGGGAGTGAGCTCGATGGACACGGTCCCCCGCCACACTTCGTGGCTGTCCTCGTCCAGCTCAACATCGGCGAACGACAATCGTGGCCCAATATTCTGGTATCCATCGGTCCGGCGCAGAATTGCCGTTATTCGCAGCAGCAGCTCTTCAACGCTGAACGGCTTGGACATATAGTCATCGCCGCCTGCGGCCATGCCGCGGATGCGGTCGTCCACCTCGCCCCTCGCCGTCAGGAACAACACCGGGATCATCTGGGAGTTGCGGTCCCATCCCATCCGTTTCAATACCTCGAAGCCGTCGATATCGGGCAGCATCACGTCGAGTACCACCAGATGGGGTCGAAAGGGTTGCAGGGCCCGTAGTGCATCCGCGCCCGAATGGGCGACCTCCACGGTGGCGCCGTGGAGCGTGAGGGCCATCGTCACCAGTTCGGTGATGCTCCTCTCGTCGTCGACAACCAGGACCCGCCGACCCTTCATGTCCATGGCACGCCTTTCGAGTTCACGTTGACAATTGTGAACGGAATTCCTGTGGATTCCCTGAGAACGCCGTCCGCGTCACCCCAAATCGTGACGCCATCCCCCGGCAGGAAGGGGATCACCATGCAGTTCGAGACGGCCCGGGTCATCAGTGCACCGTCCGATGACGATGGGAGGGCGCAGTCCGGCCGTGGCGAACTCGTGCTGAAGCCGGCCGGCGTCCCCGGTGGCCACGATCAGCTCGTACTCCTCCCCACCCCCCAGCGCCTCCTCGGCGGTGGATCCGGGAGCGACCGGAAGGTCGTCCAAGCTGATCCCCACATCCGATGCCCGGGCCAGGTGGCGGATGTCAGCCACCAGTCCGTCGGAGATGTCGATGGCGGCCCGGGCTCCTGACAACCGAGACACCTCGCCCTCGTCGAGCCGGGCCAGCGGTCGGCGGTGAGCCCGGATCAGCTCCGACTCCTCAGCTGACGGCCTCGAGGCAATGCCCTGGTCCCGGCGTTGGCGCAGGAGGCGGAGGCCGGCCGCCGATCCTCCCAGGGGCCCGGTGACAAGGAGTTGATCGCCCGGTCGGGCTCCCGAACGAAGGAGGGGACCGAGTTGTGGCGAGCCATGGAGCGATCCCGAAACCGCCACGGACACCACCAACGCCGGTGAGCCCGACAGGTCGCCCCCGACCACCACGCACCCTGCCTCTTCTGCGGCCACCGCCACCCCGTCAGCCAGGAGGTCGAGGTCGGACCCCGGTGGGGAGGCGATGGAGACCAGCACGTGATCGGGACGGCCCCCCATGGCCGCCAGGTCGGACACCGTGGCCATGAGCGCCTTGTATCCCAGGTCGTCGAGGCCACACAGGCCGAGATCGACATGAACCCCCGCCACCACCAGGTCGGTGGCCAACAGCGCCGATCCACCGGCCGGGCACCGGACCACCGCGGCGTCATCCCCGATCCACACTTCGGCATCGAGGGGTCGACCTCCCCGCATGTGGGTGCCGGCCGCCCGTTCAAACCGCGCCCGCAGGCGCTCGATGACGGCAAATTCATCCCCCGAACCGGCCGAATCAGCCGAAGTGTCACCAGAGTTGGTTCCGACCATGCCCACTGCCTACCATCGACTCCCGTCTCCCCCGCTAATATTGACCAATCCCCCGCGACGCCCGCATCTGCTGTCTGTGATCGTCGCGGTCGCCAACACAGAATCCCGAGGAGGAATCGCCCGCCCATGCCCCCCACTGAGAATAAGAAGTTGACTGCCTGGGTTGACGAGGTCGCTGCTCTCACCGAGCCGGCCGCAGTGGAGTGGTGTGACGGTTCGGCCGATGAGTACGACCGGCTCGCCCAGCAACTTGTTGACAATGGAACCTTTACCAGACTGTCCGAAGCCAAGCGGCCCAACAGCTACTGGGCCCACTCCGACCCGGCCGATGTGGCCCGGGTGGAGGACCGCACCTTCATCTGCTCCGCCAACGAATCCGATGCCGGCCCCACCAACAACTGGCGGGACCCGGCCGAGATGCGCGGCGTGCTGACCGGTCTGTTCAAGGGTTGCATGCGCGGACGCACCATGTATGTGGTCCCGTATTCGATGGGGCCCCTCGGCTCGGACATCGCCCAAATCGGGGTGGAGATCACCGACTCGCCCTATGTGGTGGTGTCGATGCGGATCATGACCCGAATGGGCCGTGGCGTCCTGGAGGTGCTGGGGGCCGATGGCGACTTCGTGCCCTGTCTGCATTCGGTCGGCGTTCCCCTGGCCGACGGTCAGGCCGACGTCGCGTGGCCGTGCGACAGTGAGAACAAGTACATCGTCCACTTCCCCGCGACCCGGGAGATCTGGTCGTATGGCTCGGGCTACGGCGGCAACGCCCTCTTGGGCAAGAAGTGCTTCGCCCTACGGATCGCCTCGGTGATGGCCCGCGACGACAACTGGCTGGCCGAGCACATGCTCATTTTGAAGCTCACCAACCCCGCCGGAGTGACCAAGTTCGTGTCGGCGGCCTTCCCGTCGGCATGCGGCAAGACCAACCTGGCCATGCTCATCCCCTCCCTGCCCGACTGGAAGGTGGAGACGGTGGGCGACGACATCTGCTGGATGAAATTCGGCGCCGACGGTCGCCTCTACGCCATCAACCCCGAAGCCGGATTCTTCGGGGTGGCCCCCGGCACCAACTTCAAGACCAACCCGAACGCCATGCTCACCCTCGACGGGAACACCATCTTCACCAATACCGCGCTCACCGACGACGGTGACGTGTGGTGGGAGGGTATGAGCGACGAGGTTCCCGCCCACCTGACCTCGTGGAAGGGTGAGGACTGGACGCCCGAATCGGGCACCCCGGCCTCCCACCCCAACGCCCGGTTCACGGTGGCTGCCGCCCAGGACCCGGCCATCGCCCCCGAATGGCAGGATCCGGAAGGTGTGCCGATCGACGCCATCCTCTTCGGTGGCCGCCGCGCCTCGGTGGTGCCGTTGGTGTTCCAGTCCCGTGACTGGGACCACGGGGTGTTTCTCGGGTCGATCATGGCTTCGGAGACCACCGCCGCCGCCACCGGCGCCGTCGGGAAGCTCCGACGCGACCCGTTCGCCATGCTCCCCTTCTGCGGCTACAACATGGCCGACTACTTCTCCCATTGGCTCGATGTCGGGGCATCCGCCGATCCCGAGAAGCTCCCGAAGATCTTCTATGTCAACTGGTTCCGCAAGGACGTGGACGGCCGCTGGCTCTGGCCCGGTTACGGCGAGAACTCGCGGGTGCTCTCGTGGGTGTTCGATCGGGCCGGTGGCGAGGGCGAAGCCCAAGAGACTCCCATCGGCTTCATCCCGGCCCCGGGCTCCATTGACACCGATGGTCTGGACATCTCGGCCGAGGACATGGACAAGCTGCTAGCCGTCAATCTCGACGACTGGCGGGCCGAAGTGCCGAGTATCCGCGAGCACTACGCCCAGTTCGGGGACAAGATCCCGGCCACCCTGACCGCCGAACTGGACAGGCTCGAGCAGCAGCTGGGTTGACCGCCCCGGCATGAGCAACCTTCCCTGACGAAAGGGTCAGGGAAGGTTGACGTCGTGGACGGACTGCGCGGCCAAAAGGGTGGCGCGGTCGAGTGTCTCGGTCGCCACCGGCGTCACGGTTGTCCAGTGCTTCCCTACCGGGCAGCGCTGCCACCGGCGGGACCCGAGACGGACCGCCTTGACGGAGGCCATCGGAACCCAGATGGTGGTGAACAGGTGATCCTGCTTGCAGCGGACCACCGTGTCGAACCTAGCGAACACGACTGAAGGCTACTGCCGAACGAAACACTGCACCACGAAGTGACCGCCGATCCGGCGTCAGTGACCGACGGAGGCAAGCCTGACTGCCGGTTCCTTTCGACTACCCCGTTCAGTGGTGGTGCTCGGCGGCCCGACGAGAGCTCATATAGGCCAATGCCCCCACTGCCGCCACGATGGCGATGATCAGGTCACCGGCCGGGATCGGAAGGGTCAGCACCACCGGGATGAAGGCGCCCACCACCCACACCAGCTGGAGGCGTGTCTCGAAACGGGCGAACGCCCGTCCCTGGTCGGACACTTCCACGTGCCGCTGCACCAAGGCGTCGAACGACGGCTTGGAAACGGCCCCGGCCACACCCACGGCCACCGCCACCGCCACCTGATAGGCCCGGCCGGACTGGAAGGAGATGATGCCCGCCACCACTGCCACCAGCCACAGGGACGCCACCAGGATCTGTTGCTCGGACAGCACCCGACGGATTCGGGCCACCAACAAGACCCCGATCAGCGCTCCCCCGGTGATGGCGCCGAGCAGCAGCCCGAACCACCAGGTCGCCGCCCCTTGCCGGCGGAGCCCGAAGGCCAACAAAAAGGTGAGGAAGCCGAGCACCGCCTTGAGCACCGACATCGGCATCAACGCCAGCAGCACCTCGGAGGTGGCGATGGGGCGGAAGGCAGCCAGGTCGATCTCATCGTCGCTCGGGGTTCCGACCATGTCGACCGAAGGCTCGATCAGCGGCTGGGTGACCGGGACCATCGGGATGGCCCGCTCCCGACCCGATCGGCGCCTCGTCCTCGGTCGCCGCCCACCCTGGCGGACCGGCAACCGGGCCCCGGCCACCACTGCGGCCAGGAACACCACCAGATCGAGCCACAGCACCCAAGGAGCGCCTCCCAACTTGAGGACGGCTACGGCCGGGAGGGCGAAGACGAAGGCGGACAGGGATGCCAGCAGGCCCAACCGGGCGTTGAGGCCGGCCAGGTCGGGGGCGCCATCGAGGTCGACAGCCTCGGGGTCGTCGCTGTCGTCGATCATCGGTGTCCCGTAGGGCGGGGTGGCCATCCGGAGGGCGGAGGCCGGCCCGGGCCCGGGCGGCCGTCGCTCGGGATCGCTCCCCGGAGGGTGCCCAATCAGCTCGAGAGCGGCCATCTCCGGAACCAGCGCGCCCTTGGTGACCAGGTACATCTTGGAAAGCACCAGCATGGCGAACGCAAGTGGGAACAAAAGGACGGAGTGGATGGAGTGGACCAAGAACGGGCACAGTGCGGCCCGGCCCAGGGCCGAGACCACCACCATCCCCCGCCGGGCACCCCGACTCCGGTCGATCAGCGGTCCGAGGGCCGGCGCCACCACCGCGAACGGCGCCATGGTCAGCCCCAGGTAGAGGAGCACCTTGTCCTGAGCCGCTGTGGGGGAGATCGAGAAGAACAATGACCCGGCCAGCGACACCGCGAACATGGTGTCGCCCGCTGTCATCAGCACATGGGTGAGCGCCAGCCGGCCGAACGGCTGTCGCTGATCGAACAGGTCGGCGATAGCAGAACGAGCCAGCCTCCGGAACTGCTCACCTCGCTCCCGAACGCCCACCGGGGGCATGTTAGGGGCCACGACGGGGGCGGTAGCATGCATCCACCAACGGGAACCACCGGGTCGGGAGATTCACATGTCGGTCAGCGCCTACGTACTCATCCAAACCGAAGTCGGAAGGGCCGCCACCGTAGCCAGGGCCGTGGCCAAACTCGACGGCGTCATCGCCGCCGAAGGTGTCACCGGGCCCTACGACGTCATTGTGCGGACCGAGGCCACCAACGTGGACGAGCTGGGGCGAATGGTGGTGGGGCGGATTCAGTTGATCGAAGGGATCACCCGCACCGTCACCTGTCCGGTGGTCAACCTCTAGCGGATAGCTCCGGACTCCCTCAGTTTGGTGATGTCGCCGGCGTCCACTCCCCAGTCGTCGAGGGCCTCGTCGCCGTGCTGACCCGGGTTGGGCGGGGGACGACGAATGGCTCCGGGGGTTCCCTCGAACCGGGGCGACGGGGCCGGTTGTACCACTCCGGCCACCTCGGTGAAGGTATTGCGGTGCACATTGTGGGGGTGCAGATGGGCCTCTGCCGACGAGAGGACCGGGGCGGCGCAGGCATCACTGCCTTCGAAGATCGTCACCCACTCGGCCCGGGTCTTGGTGGCGAAGATGGAAGTGAAACGCTCCTTCATCGACGGCCAGGTGTCGCGGTCCATCTGTCCCGGCAAATCCTCCCCCGACAGCCCGAGAAGGCCGATGAGCTCGCTGTAGAACTGGGGCTCGATGGCCCCGACCCCAATGTAGCCACCGTCCGCCGTCTCGTAGACCTCGTAGAAGTGGGCACCGGTGTCCAAGAGGTTGGTGCCCCGCTGGTCGTTCCAAATGCCGGCCGACCGCAGGGTGTACGTCATGGTCATCAGCGAGGCGGCACCGTCGACCATGGCCGCGTCGACCACCTGACCCTGGCCGGTCTGTCGGGCGGAAAGGATGGCCGCCACCATCCCGAAGGCCAGCAGCATGCCGCCGCCGCCGAAGTCGCCCACCAGATTGAGGGGAGGAAGCGGTTTCTCCCCGGCCCGGCCGATCGGCTCCAATGCCCCGGCCAGGGCGATGTAGTCGATGTCGTGGCCGGCAGCCTGGGCCATCGGGCCTGTCTGGCCCCATCCGGTCATCCGTCCGTATACCAGCCTCGGGTTGCGGGCCAGGCAGATGTCAGGTCCGAGCCCCAGCCGCTCGGCCACCCCGGGCCGAAAGCCCTCCATCAGCCCGTCGGCACTCTCGATCAGGCGCAGCACCAGCGCCACACCGTCGGCGTGCTTGAGGTCCACCGCCACCGACCGACGCCCGCGGTTCATCAGGTCGACGTGGGGCTCCTGTCGGGGCGGGTAGGTGGCCCGGTCGGATCGATCGACCCGGATGATGTCGGCACCGGCATCGGCCAGCATCATGCCGGCGAACGGGGCCGGCCCCAACCCGGCCAACTCGATGAGCCGAACACCGGTCAACGGCCCGCTCATCGGGCACCGACCGGGGTGGCAGCGGACGGGGCGGCACATCGTGGGCACGAGTCGAACATGCAGGGATGGTGGCTGCTCCATCGGTCGCCGGTCAAATGCGCAGGCCGGCCTGCGAGGAAACCAGCGCCACAATTCCCGACGGTCGGGTCACGGTGGCTTCCCGGGTTTACTGTTCGGGTTGCCGCCGGATGGCTGACGGGGCGGCTGCACCCGAAGGAGCGCGCATGAGCCTGGCCCGACGAGCAACTGGACCCGGCCGGGTCAACCTCATCGGCGACCACACCGATTACAACCGGGGTCTGGCCCTCCCCATCGCCATCGATCTCGGCACCACCGTCGAATTCACCCCCACCGGGTCATCGGGAATCACCTTCTTCTCCACCCTCCATCGACAAGCGATCACCCTTCCCCTCGGCCTTCCGCCCGACCCCGAGTTGGTGGGCACCCTGGAGCCGTCGTGGGCACGATTGCTGGCGGGAGTCATCGCCACTGTCAGGCCCGAGATCGGCGGCGTGTGTCGGATCGTGACCACCCTCCCGGTGGGTGCCGGCCTGTCCTCGAGTGCGGCATTGGCCACTGCGTTGGCCAAGGTATTCGGTGCCACCGGGTCACCGATGGCAGTGGCCAAGCTGTGCCAACAGGCCGAGAACCTCTCGGGTGTGCCGGTAGGGATCATGGATCCCCTGGCATGCGCGGGAGGGCGGGCCGGATCTGCCTCCCTGATCGATTTCTCCACGCTCTCGGTGGAATACGTGCCCATTCCCGGCTCCGCCGAGATTGTGGTGGTGGACTCGGGAGAACACCGGGCATTGCGGGACACCGAGTACGCCGCCCGGGTGGCCGAGTGCGAAGCCGCGGCCGAAACCATCGGTCCGCTGGGGTTGGCCGACGAGTCCGACCTGGCCCGATTGCGCGACCCCCTCCTCCTGAGGCGGGCCCGCCACGTGGTGAGTGAGTGCCGACGGGTTCGCCAGGTGGCCGAGGCCCTCGTCTCGGGGCACCTGTGGGCGGCCGGCACCTACATGACCGAGAGCCACCGGAGCCTGGCCGAGGACTTCGGGGTGTCGACGCCCGGGCTCGACTCCCTGGTGGATCACCTGAGGTCGATCGACGGGGTCTACGGGGCCCGGATGACCGGGGCCGGGTTCGGCGGGTCGGTGGTGGCGTTGAGCCGGACCGACGCCATCGACGTGGCATCCCTCCCAGCTCCGGCGTGGAGGGTGACCACCACCGATGGCACTGCCGCGTACCACGACAGGGGATGAAGGCTCGGGCGAGACCGTCGCAGGGTCAGGCGAGTGGGAGCAGATCCACCTCGTAATCGGAAAACCGACGATCGACAGTGACCAGCGTCAAGGATTCGATCCGTGACTGGGCGATGAGCATTCGGTCAAATGGATCGGCGTGATGTGTCGGAAGCACGCCGGCAGCCAAGGCGTGGCTGACGTTG
>JADGOI010000215.1 GCA_017883075.1 Acidimicrobiales bacterium | reverse complement strand
CCGGCGTACAACATCGCGTCGGGCCTCCTCGGTGCTGGTTGAGTTGACAGTCTCAACCGTGTCACCGGCGGGGCCCCTCTTCATGACCATTTCATCGTGTGGGGCCACGGTGCGAGGACGACGCGAGCCGGCTCGGACCCACGACGGACTTGTCAAGATGTGTTGTCGGGCCACATGACACGGGTCGGTTCGTCTCCCTGCCCTGCAGCGTGTCACTATTCCCAGCGGGCGGGTGTCTCACTCGATCTTGGCAGAAAGGGGATAGGTTATCGCAATGCTTGTTATCGCAATACTTTCTGTTCATGACGGACAATGAGCAAACCTGTCACTGCTGCCATTAGCAACAAGATGCCCGTTGTCCAGCCACCCACACTGAACCCCACTGGCAGGTACAGCCCAAACAGAACCCCGCCACCGACCATCAGTGCAGCCAGAATGCCGAACTGCCACATGCCGTATAGGAAGCAAAACGGCAAATAGTGCGCACCCACGACAATCATCGCGGCAGGATAGAACCAGTCGAAACGGTAGAGGGTGGCCGCACCAGTTAGCAGGAAGCCGATTGGCACGGTAAGAGCGATTTGCGTAGCCAGTTGATTGAGCGAATTTTCAGCGCTCAACTTAGCGCTCCGTCCCAGCATGCGCAGGGTCAACTGCGTGAGTGGAAAAATGAACATCCCGCTCAGGAATAAAAAGACCATGCCGTATTTCTGAGATATCCAGGTGCTCAAGGCCGCAGAAATTAGCCACAAAATGCCTGAGACCAGTTGCCCTGCGAATCCGCCCAGAAAAGCGAGCCGAATTTGGCGCTGTGCGTCTTGAATATTCATCGTCTATCTCACTTGGTAGCCATTCGCCGCACGTTCGCCGGCGAAGCGGTCGGGCGCGATCGAACCCCCGACGCCGACCGCCTCGCCGAAGATCGCCGATCACCCATTCGACGGTCCCTCGGCGCACGGCCGAATGCTGCAAGCATCCCTTGGAGCGAGGCTCTTCCGTCGCGGGAGGCCAGCACGAGATGCCGTTTCAACCGGCGTGTCGTTACTGAGGGACGAGAACCCCTGGCATGGGGACCCTGCAAGAACCCAAGTCGGTTGCCCGAGTGACGCGACGCTCTCGTGCTCAGTCCGGCTCGCTCGACCACCGATGCGTCCGTCGAGTGGGTCCTCGACACCCAGCCGGAGGGTCTTCGCCACCGGGAGGTTGGCCGAATAGACCTCAAGGGCGCCCTGGCTGGCATCAGCGCCCACGAGACCGCCCACTGGCTATCCGGTCGCGCAGCATGCTTCAGCTACTCCCAGCGACAAGCCCCCGCATCCACAGAACCGGTCAACAACTGCGACGCCGTCGGTCGAACGCGTGAATTCCGGTTGACGTGGCTCCCGGAGGTACGCGAGTTCGGCGCTATCCACCGGGCCATGAGGATCCGTCATGGTGCCCATCGACGACGGCACCACAAGCCCGTAGCCGCGAGGGAAATCGCGTTGGACCGTGCCGTCGCCTCGAGCGACGCATCGCTCGGATGGGGCGGTGGCGGCGGGGGCGGCAACGTTCGGTCTCGCGAGGGCCTCCACGGTTTCGAGTATGCCTCATCCAGGGCCGCGGGCAGGTCCTCGTCCGGCAAGCGCGTCGGGTGGCGTGGGTTGGAGACGAAGCTGGACGTCCGCTCCCTCGCCTGCGAGCCAGAGGCCGGACACGTCGCCCGGCCCGACCGCGTGCGCTCAGCTTCGTCTCGGACGATCGTCGATGTCGCCGAGGCCAGGCTGGCGCCCGAGCAGGTCGGCCGCGCCGCCCAGCAGGCCATCGACACGACCTTGTGTCATCTATGAAGGAGCGGGCAGGTGTCAAGGGGGTGGGCGAGGCGGCATCGGGTCATCTCCGTTCTTGGTCGGTTACGAGGGTCGGCCGCGGCCACCAGCTGCGTCGGGATTCTTCCGGTCAGTCATCCATTCGAGGGTGGTCTTCATGGTGGACATGCGGCCGGAGGGGCGGCTCAATCAGACAAGCGGTCGTCGAGCGAGGCCATGACAGACAGCGAGCGCGCCGTGACCGGCCGGCGCGACGGGCGCGGGAGCGGCGGGTAGTCCCGGCCGCCCGCTCGTCGCGGAGGGCATAGAAGGCGCGGACGAGAATCCGGCGGGCGAGGGCGACCCGCGCGATCTTGGTCCCGCGGCGTTCCGCGATCGGGTCGGCGAAGCGGTGGAGCTTGTCCCACCGGGAGGACCCGGTCTTGGTGGCGGCCTCGACCATCGCCCAGCGCAGCCAGCGGCTGCCCTGCTTGCTGATGTGGCCGCGTCGGAGGTGGTCGGCCGAGCTGCCCTCGGTCGGGGTGAGGCCGGCCCACGACGCGAGGTGGTCGGCGGAGGGGAAGCGGGCCACGTCGCCCACCTCGGCGATGATCGTGGCCGCCGTCAGGATCCCGATCCCCGGGATCGGCAGGAGCCGGCGGACCCGGTCGTCGCCCCGGAAGGCCGCGACGATCTCCCGGTCGGCCGCGATGATCTCCCGGGCGAGGTCGTCGACGAGTCGCAGGTGGGCGGCGAGCCGGGATGCGGTGATCGGCGGCAGGGCCAGGGTCTCGAGCAGCTCGCGGCCCTTCTTCCCGAAGAGGTCGGTGACCGGCACCGGGACTCCCGCGTCCGCGCAGATCGCGTGGACCTGGCACCGCAGCCGGGACCGGATCCGGACGAGCGAGCTGCGCATCCGGACGAGCTGGTGCAGCTCCCGGACCGCCGGCGGCGCGATCCAGGCCTCGGGCAGCAGGTTTGCGTCGGCGAACCAGCCCCAGCCGTACGCCGCCTCGAAGGCGACCGAGATCCAGGCACCGAACGCCAATGCCCACGCCGAGCGCGTGATCGAGACGATCAGGGCCGAGTGCCTCGACTGGACCCTCATCCTCGGTCGGCGGCGGCTCGACCGGACGCTCCGGACCTATGTCGACCACTACAACCGCGGGCGACCCC
>JADGOI010000101.1 GCA_017883075.1 Acidimicrobiales bacterium | reverse complement strand
CATGCCACCGCCGCCAGCAGCACAATCATCGGTCCGAGGCTGGGGTCGGTGGCATGGATGAGGTCTATGTAGCGGACACTGGGCAATCTCCATCGTTGTGGCTTCTTCATGCCATCATCAAGGCCGTGACCGACCCACTCGACGAGTTCGGCGAGGCCGCCTGAATCGACATGGCCGCCACTCGCCAAGTTCTTGCCGAAGCTGCCGCGTCATTGAGCCGGCGCGACCCGATTCTGAGGGACCTCATTGACCAACACGGCAAGCCCCCGCCGCGACCCCACATTCCCGCATCGATGCGGTTCGCCGCCCTGGCGCGCTCGATTCTCTACCAACAGTTGGCCGGCAATGCCGCCACCGCCATTCACGCCCGGTTCGTGAGCGCACTGGGAGGGGTGATCACCCCCGATCGGATTCTCGCCGTTTCGCCCGACATCCTGGCGTCGTGCGGACTGAGCGGAGCCAAGTCCAGGGCTATCCGAGATTTGGCCGAGAAGGTCTCGTCCGGGCAAGTATCACTGAATCGGATCGGGCGCCTCTCCGATACGGCGGTGATCGAACATCTGGTGCAGGTCAGGGGAATCGGCCCGTGGACGGCCGAGATGTTTCTTTTGGGGACATTGGGCCGCCTCGACGTCTGGCCGGTCGGAGATTATGGAGTACGGGCCGGCTATGCCCTGAGCTGGCAGTTGCCCGACATTCCATCGCCAATGGAACTGATGGCACTGGGCGATCCCTATCGGCCGTATCGGAGTCTGGTGGCGTGGTATTGCTGGCGAGCGTTGGACACCCGCATGTAGTCAGGGGTTCATCCCCACTGGTCCGGCGATCGTTCAGCCATACAGCAACTCACCAATCGGTATCGGGGATCACTTGCTCTTCCCGGATCTGCCATTGTTCCCGCTCCCCGCCCCGGGACCAGACGACGTGGTGGGTGGCGAAATGGGGAGTGCGCTGGCAGCGCTCAAACCCAGCGCTACCGCAAGGGCCGAAAGATCAGCCTGAAGCACCGCTCCCTGGGGCTGTCCGATTGACCCGTCCTCCATGCCTTGGGCGATCGCCGTGGCCGCCTGTTGCAGGTCGCTGGCTGCCTGACTGGGTTTCCCGGCCGCTCCGTCAGTGACAGCCCGGTCCGCCAGGGTGGAAATGGCCTGGCCGGCCTTGGGGTCGATGGTCCCTGCGGTCACGCCTGATGCCACATCCCCAGCGAAGCTGGCGAGCGCCTGGGTTGCCGTCGGAGCGCTGGTGGTCGTGGTCGTCGTGGTGGACGACGTTGATGGCACAGGTCGTGAGGTGGCCGTCGAACCGGCATGGGCAGAGGGGCCAGGATTCGGAGTGCCCCCGGTAGACCCAAGGGCAACGGCCAAACCAACGCCGAGAGCCACCAACACGATGGCGGCGAGGGCCCCGATCCGCTGCCTGCGAACGTGGCCAGGACGGGGACCGGGTGCGACGGGACGACCGGGTGCGACGGGCTGCTGGGTCACCCGGGTGGCATCGCCCATGACCGCAGTGGCATCGCCCATGACCGCAGTCGCGGCGGGAAGACCTGATCGCGGGGCAACCAGGGTCAGGTCGTCGAGCTGGGCCGAGGCGACCTGGTCGGGCGTTGGGCTCGGTGAGGGATCCCACGGAGCCGCGAATGGCGAGCTCCTGAGCAGCGCTGCGACTTCGGCGGTGCTCAGGCGCCCGTCGGGTGAGGGATCGAGCATCCCATGCAAGAGAAGCTTCCACGGGACCGGCAAAGCTGCGGGGACGGGAACCGGGCCGGCCAATCTGCGAGCGATCATCTCGCTTGGGGATCCCTCGTACACCCGCTTGCCCGTGATGCATTCCAATAGGACGATGCCGAGGGACCAGATATCGGCGCTCGGCCCCACCTGGTGGTCCTCGAGCTGCTCGGGAGCCATATAGGCGGCTGTCCCCAAGGTGGTGCCATCGAGAGTGAGTGTCGACACGTCGATAAGGCGGGCGATCCCGAAGTCGCCCAAGCGAGCCTCACCGCCAGGGGTAACCAGGATGTTGGCCGGCTTCACGTCACGGTGCACAATGCCCCTGGCGTGCACGTAGGAAAGGGCGTCAGCCAGAGTTGCACCCAGGGCGGCGGTCATCAATGGCGTGAGTGCACCCTGACGCAGTTTCTCGGCCAGATTCGATCCGTCCACGAACTCCATTACCAGGTAGGCCTGGTCGCCGGTGACCCCGGTATCGAGCAATCGCACCAGACCGGGGTGTTCGAAGCCCTCGAGCGCCCTGGCCTCCTGTGACAGTCGGCGTGCCAACTCGGGGTCGCCCGAGCGGACGATCTTGACGGCGACGTCCTTGTTGTCGAGCTCGTCCACCGCCAGATAGACGTCGGAAAAACCACCGCGACCGAGGAGACGGCCGAGGCGATACCTCCCAGAGAGGAGCTCGGTCGAAGAGATCATCGGCTGGCGTCTGGTGTATTCATGGGCGTGTGGGGTGAGCGGGTCGATTGATCGCGTCGAGATCGGCACCACCACTTCTCTATGTGAGTTTCCCCCGCCCAGTGCTCGTGGTGCCAGAGCGGGCCGGTGCAGGCCGTTAGCTTACTGGCAGAAGACCCGGGGATAGACATGCACTGTGACGCAGGTCAGGGGCACTTCGAGGGATTCATCAACCTCCACCCGGTCATTCGGTTGGCAGGATAGGCGGCCTGTTGTCAGGCGTCCCTCCTGTCACCCCTAGCATCCGTGGATGTCCGATGACCTGAGCGCCGCATCAGTAGAGAAGGCCGCGGCCCGTCTGGCGCCCATCGTGCGCCGCACCCCGCTCGAGATCAGTGAGCGGCTGACCACCATCCACGGGTTCCCGGTGTCGCTGAAGCGCGAAGACAGCCAGTTGTGCCGGTCCTACAAAGTGCGGGGCGCCTACAACCTGATCTCCTTGCTCAGCGCGAACGAACGCGAGGCTGGCGTCGTCTGCGCCAGCGCCGGCAACCACGGTCAGGGACTGGCGTTTTGCTGCCGCCAGCTACGCATCCGGGGTCGGGTCTTTCTCCCCGCGAACACCTCGCGCCAGAAGCGTCAACGAATTGCCGCCATCGGTGGAGACTGGGTCGAGGTGGTCATCGTCGGGAGCTCATACGACGAGGCCAGCGTCGCCGCCCTCGCCAATAGTGCTCGCACCGGCGCCGTCTACGTCCACCCTTTCGACGACCCCCGGACCATCGTGGGCCAGGGCACGGTGGGCATCGAGCTGGCCGAGCAGAGCGAGGGGCCGATCGACACGGTCATCATTCCAATTGGCGGAGGGGGTCTGGCCGCCGGGATCGCCTTGTGGTTCAGGGAGCATCACCCCCGCACATGCCTGGTCGGCGCCGAGCCGTCCGGGGCGGCCAGCATGCAGGCAGCTTTGACCATGGGCGGACCGGTGAACCTCGAGCACATGGACACCTTCGTCGACGGAGCCGCGGTGGGGCGAGTGGGTGACGTCACGTTCCCCATCGTGCGGGATCTGGTGGACGAGGTGGTTACCGTGCCCGAGGGGGCGGTGTGCACCGAAATGCTCGACCTGTACCAGTCCGAGGGCATCATCGCTGAACCCGCTGGGGCCCTCGCCAGCGCTGCCCTCGGACAGCCCTTGGCCCGCCGGCCCGAGGGCCCGACCGTGTGCATCATCTCCGGGGGCAACAACGACGTGAGCCGCTACGGCGAGGTACTCGAACGGTCGTTGCTGCACGAGGGGCTGCGTCACTACTTCCTCGTTACGTTTCCTCAGGAGCCGGGGGCTCTGCGCCACTTCCTCAATGAAGTGCTGGTTCAAGGAGAGGACATCGTCGTGTTCGAGTACGTAAAGAAGAACAACCGAGAGACTGGACCAGCCCTGGTGGGCATCGAGGTGGAGCGGGCTGTGGACATCGATCCCCTCCTTGCCCGCATGGCGGCCAGCCCCCTGCAGATCGACCGTGTCCCTCCTGGTTCTCCACTGTTCTCGTTTCTTATGTAGGTCCGCCTCGACATCGGTATCCCGACCGGCCTCCGGAAGGTGCGGGCCGCATCCGTCGGTATCGACGACTACGAATCAGATCAGGAGCGACCGAAGCGAATCGGGCCGGATTGTCGGTCTATCTCCAAGAGTGACATTAGATGTCATCCATGTTGGCTCGGTGAGCATCACATGGTCCGCTGGTACCTGCGGACACGGCACTTACCCACCAAGTGATCAGCACCTTTGGCGCTGTGGCCCACTCGGACCCGTCATGCACCGAACAGGTGTTGATGATCGCCCGTGCACACGACTGACCCCTGCAGGTGGTAGCCAGATTCGGGATGTCTGTCTGTCGGCCAATTGCACTGGACGTGGCCGGTCGGCTTCATTGCCGGTGACCAGCAGCACGACGCCGTCGCCCGCCGCTGGCGCCAATGGGTTGCCCACGCCACCATCGCAGCCAGAGCGCTCGATATCGCAGCGTTTCCAAACCCGCTGCCATCTCTTGGCAACCAGACACTAGGTTGACCGCGGTATGCGCAAGACTGGGGTGGCACTGGATCTCGCCGCGATTGTTCTGTTTGTGGGGATCGGCCGGGCCTCCCACGCTCACGGCCTCACTTTCGCCGGAATGGCCTCGACTGCGTGGCCGTTCTTGGTGGGCGTGTCCCTCGGCCACCTCGCGTTGGCGGTCATTCGCCGCAGCGAAACATCCTTCAGGGGCGGCCTGGTGGTTTGGATCTCGACAGTTGTTCTCGGAATGGTATTTCGGGTGATTTCGGGTCAGGGCATCGCTGTCGCCTTCGTCGCTGTTGCATTGGGCTTCCTCGGGGCGACAATGCTCGGATGGAGAGCCCTTGTGGCGGCCATTCGATGCTGGCGGCCGGTGGGCCAAGCCCCTGACCTCGTACCCTCATCGGGCGGCCGTCAGCGACCGTCGAGATGATGGAGATCGTTCCGGAAAGCTAGGGCCGGACGTGGGTTCTCGATCGGGCCTGTCCTGAGTCACGAAAGACAGCGCAGACCAGAAGGTCTATGAGACCGGGGGCGATTCAGGGCGCCGCCGGCCCGCCGTCTGGCTTCTGCGAGCCAAGACCTCGCCGGACCGCGTCGAGCAGGCGCTCACCGCTTTGATGGGCATAACGGGTTGCGGCCTTGCCGGCCGCCCCGGCGTCGCCGTTGCGCACTCCTTCGACAATCGGCACGAGCCCTGCCACCACCTCCTCGGGCACGAAGAATGCGGTCAAGAAGAACGGCGCAGTGGCGCCGTAGAGCTCCTCTAACCACCGCATCATCACTTGGAGGGGTCGGTTGCCGGTCGCCCCGACCAATGCCGAAAAGAACGCGAGCTCGGCCGCCTGTAGCGCTCCGCTGTTGCGGGCGGAACGTACCGCCTCCAGCCTTTCGTCGAGGGTGGCCACGTCGCCCATGGTCGATCGGATCGCCGCGAGTCGCCCGGCCAGCGCGGCGAGCGGCTCGCGCACCTCCAATAGCTCGTCGACGATCCGAGGCCCGGCAACGGCCAGCGCCCGGAGGACGATTCCGTTGTCACTGGCCCGCAACGGGTCGCATGCCACGGTACCCACCCCTTGCCGGGATTCGACCAGTCCGACCTGCTCCATCCGGGCGATGGCCTGGCGGAGGGAGGTCCGATTGATACCCAACCGTTCGGCGAGTTCGCGCTCGGGGGGCAGAGTCGTCCCGGGTGGGTAGTCGCCGGCCAGCATCGCGTCGATCAACAGGTCCGCCACCTGGGCGGGGATGGACCGCCGTTCCGGCCGCCTTAGGGATCCGCCCTCGGACACCGTCTGAAGTGGGGATGGTTGTTCGGTGTGCGTCATTGGCTGAACCATTGTACCATTGGGCATGTCAGACCGGACGCACCGACCGACTTCTGGCGGCGGGCGCGCTGGTTGGTGCGAGTGATAGGAGCATGGTGATGCCGAAGGGGATGCTGTTCAAGGAAGCGATGTCGGGGACGTGGCAGCCGGTGTCGCCTGGGACGGCGACAGGAAGCGCTTGCCCGAGCGGGGGACCGTTCCGTTTCGACGTGGTGGCCGAGACAACGGAACTGTTGCGGCCTTTCGGAACGGTGTCCGGAGCATTGTCGGGGACCCTCAGCGCGGCCGGGCTGGCCGACCATGTGCCTGCAACCGGCACGATCGAGGTATCGCCGATCGAGCACCGGCGCATCCGCTACACGGTCGACTTCCCGGGTGACGACGGCGCCTCGTACCGCTTCGACGGGTGGAAATCGATCGACTGGACCCATCTGCTGGCGACGTGGACGACATTGCCCGGCACCATCACCGGGCCTGACGATCGGATCGTGGGCACAGCGACACTGCGATTCGCCTGGCGCGACGCGCCGTCGCTATTGGCGAGCGCCCGCGTGCGCGGCACCCGGCCGCCGAAGGATCCGGTCGAGCTGGCGGGTCGCCGGTGGGACGGCCGTGCCGGCCGCCTCGAGGTCTGGTACGACACCTTCACCGACGTGGATACCGGAACCGGCTTCTGGCTCCACCACGAGCTGGTAGCGCCGTCCCACCCGGAAACGCCGGCGTTCGTCCGTGGGTGGGCGGCGATCTTCCCGCCTGACGGTCGACCGGTGTGGGAACGGTTCGGCCCGGCACCGGTCGGCGACGGCCCCTGGTTCTCGTGCGGGGACGAAGTGCGGGCCGAGCCGGGCGTGCGGACGGGTCGGGCCGGCTCGATGCAGTGGGACCTCCGTTACGATGACAGCTCGGCACCACTCTTCACGTTCCCGGCCGCCGCCTGGGACCGCGAGCTCCTCCCGGCCGCGCAGATCGTGCCGTGCCCGACAGCGGAGTACCGGGGATCCGTTGTGGCTGACGGACGGACCTATGAGCTGTCCGGCGCCCGGGGGGCCTCGGCCCGCATCTACGGGCATGGGAACGCCGAGAAGTGGGCGTGGCTCCATGCCGACCTCGGGGACGGGGATGTCCTCGAGATAGTGGCGGCCACGCCCCGTCGACGTGGCCTCAACCGGTTGCGGCCCCTGCCCGTCGTCCGCCTGCGCTACGCCGGCCGCGACTGGCCGGCCGCGCCGTTGTCCGCAGTGCGCTTCCGGGCCAGACTCGACCTGCCGACCTGGACGGTCGCCGGCCGGTGGGGGGACCGACGGCTGCACGTCACCGTCACCCAACCCGAGGAACGATGCGTCAGAGTGGGCTACACGGACCCCGACGGCGCCGCCGCGACCTGCACCAATTCGGAACGGGCCGACGCCCACATCGTCGTCGAAAGCCGATCGCCCGATGGTTGGGTCCTCGAGCGCGAGTGGTCCCTCGACGGGACAGCGCACGCCGAGGTCGGCACGCGACCGTGACGCCCCCGGACCGGCGCCGCCCGCCTGGTGCCCGACCGGCCCTCGCGGGGCTCTGCGCCGCGCTGCTCGACCTTCCGCCTCACGAGGCCCGGGTGCTGGCAGACGAGGTGGCCGTCATGTCGCGACGGTTCCCCTCCCATGCCCGCCTCGCCCTGAGCGCCGGATACGCGACGACCGACGCACTGTCACTGCTGCATACTGGTTCCCGTCTCCACCGGCTCGACGCGGCGCAGCGTGAAGCCCTGATGGACCGCCTTTGCGCCGCCACCGCCACCGCCGATCTGGTCGACGCCCTGAAGGTGCCCGTTCTCATGACGCACGGCGCGTTGTCCGCCGGTCCCGGGATGATCGCCCGCCTGACCGAACCGCCGGCTCGCCCGGATGCGCAACTCGACGTGACACCCTCGTCGTCATGGCCATCACGGTCGCTGGCCGACGTCGTGGTGATCGGATCGGGTGCCGGCGGAGCCATGGCGGCAAGGGTGCTGGCACGGGCGGGTCTGGCCGTCGTAGTGATCGAGGAGGGACGCCGGTTCACGGTCGAGGAGTTCCGCAACGGCTCCGCGCTCGACCGGTTCGGCGACCTCTATCGCGACGCCGGCGCCACGGTGGCCCTCGGGCGGCCGCCGGTCATCATGCCCATCGGGCGTGGAGTGGGCGGGACGACCCTTGTGAACTCCGGGACCTGCTACCGCACCCCCGACGACGTGTTGCTGCGGTGGCGCGACGAGCATGGCGTCGACGCTGCCGACCCGGTGCGATTCGCGCCGCTACTCGACGACGTGGAGGCCACACTGCAGGTGGCACCCGTACCGGACGAGGTGATGGGCGAAAACGGTCGGGTGGCATTGCGTGGTGCCGCGGCCCTCGGCTGGTCGTCACACCCTCTGGCCCGCAACGCGCCAGGGTGCGGCGGGATGTGCCAGTGCGCTATCGGTTGTCCCCGCAACGCCAAATTCGGGGTACACCTCAACGCCTTACCCGATGCGTGCGCTGTCGGGGCGGTCATCATGAGCGAGGCGCGTGTCGAGCGTGTGCTCCATGGCGCCGGTCGGGCGACCGGGGTGCGTGTGCGGCGGCCTGACGGATCCGTGCTCGAGATCCTCGCACCGAGGGTTGTCGTGGCCGCTGGCGCAACCGAGACCCCGACCCTGCTCCGACGCAGCGGCCTCGGACGCCATCCCCAGCTCGGACACAACCTGGCCGTCCACCCGGCCGTCAGTACGGCAGGGTGGTTCGACGAACGGATCGACTCGACGCGGGGTGTCCTCCAGAGCGCGGGCATCGACGAGCTGCACCGGTCCGACCGGATCCTCATCGAAGCCACCGCCACGCCAGCAGGCATGGGTTCGATGGTCCTACCGGGTGCAGGCCGGAGACTGGCCGAGCAACTCGGGCGGTTCGACCATCTGGCCACGCTGGGGGCGATGATCGCGGATGCACCGTCGGGGCGGGTCATCGGGGCACGGCGGGCGATCGTCCGCTACGACCTGGCGAAAGCTGACGCCGACCGCCTGGTGCGGGCCATCACGGCCATGGGACGAGTGCTCTTCGCGGCTGGGGCCACCGCCGTCGTAACCGGCATCCGCGGTCACGAGACGGTCCACAACGAGGCGGAACTGGTCGATGCGGCGACCCACGCCCGCCACGAACGCCTGCATGTGGCGGCCTTCCACCCGACCGGGACGGCCCGGATGGGTGCCGACGATCAGTGTCACCCCGTTGATGCCGATGGCCGGTTGCGGGGCGTGCGCGGGGTGTGGGTGGCCGACGCGTCAGTGCTGCCCACGTGCCCCGAGGTCAATCCGCAGATGACGATCATGGCGATGGCCCAGGCAATCGCCCAGGGCATCGCCGACTGAGCACGAACGCGAGCGCAACCCCGGACCGGGATCAGCCACCTCCACCGTGCGCCGCGTAAGGGAGCTTGGTCGAGGGATACCACGACGTCGATCACTTGCTGAACCCCGTCGTCAGTAAGTAGGAGACGAAATGGGAGGCCGACTCCACTCCACCTACCCCAGAGGAGTTGTCGGCACTTCGCGATCGGGAGGCCGAGGCGGTGACGAAAGGGTCGACAGCGTCGGTGAAGGATCCACCTCAGAGGCTGATCCACGAGATCCGGGTGGACAGCCGGGATGCCGTCCAACCGATTCTCCGTGTCCCTGTGAGTCGGGGCCCACCACCCGGGCGACGCAGTTCGCACTCCGTCCTGGTCGGTGGGCGCTGAGGTGTCCGGTTCCACGAGATAGTGGACACCATGTCCCAGGACATCGTGGACACCTGGACGACGTCACTCCCGATGAGCTTGCCGCCATTACCAACGTCCTCGATCATTCGGTCCCACCGCATGTTCGGGTAGGAGACACCAACGGAGCGCTACGCTGCAGCCACGTGCGCTGACCGGTAGAACTCGCC
>JADGOI010000026.1 GCA_017883075.1 Acidimicrobiales bacterium | reverse complement strand
TCGAATTAAGCCACATGCTCCGCCGCTTGTGCGGGCCCCCGTCAATTCCTTTGAGTTTTAGCCTTGCGGCCGTACTCCCCAGGCGGGGCACTTAATGCGTTAGCTGCGGCACAGAAACCGTCGATAGGTCCCCACACCTAGTGCCCAACGTTTACGGCGTGGACTACCAGGGTATCTAATCCTGTTCGCTCCCCACGCTTTCGCTCCTCAGCGTCAGTATTGGCCCAGACCACCGCCTTCGCCGCTGGTGTTCCTCCTGATATCTGCGCATTTCACCGCTACACCAGGAATTCCGTGGTCCCCTACCAAACTCTAGCCATGGCAGTATCGAATGGCGACTCCAGGTTGAGCCTGGAGGTTTCACATCCGACTTGCCAAGCCGCCTACGAGCTCTTTACGCCCAATAAATCCGGACAACGCTTGCCCCCTACGTATTACCGCGGCTGCTGGCACGTAGTTGGCCGGGGCTTCTTCTGCAGGTACCGTCACAATCGTCCCTGCTGAAAGAGGTTTACAACTCAGAAAGCCTTCGTCCCTCACGCGGCGTTGCTGCATCAGGCTTTCGCCCATTGTGCAAGATTCCCCACTGCTGCCTCCCGTAGGAGTCTGGGCCGTGTCTCAGTCCCAGTGTGGCTGATCGTCCTCTCAGACCAGCTACCCGTCGACGCCTTGGTGAGCCGTTACCTCACCAACTAGCTGATAGGCCGCGAGCCCCTCCCGAAGCGGAATCCATTTCCTCACCAAACCATGCGATTCGGTGGGGATATCCAGTATTAGCACCGGTTTCCCGGTGTTGTCCCGGTCTTCGGGGTAGGTTGCTCACGTGCTACTCACCCGTTCGCCACTTGGTCTTCTTCAGTATTGCTACTGAATGAACCTCGTTCGACTTGCATGTGTTAGGCACGCCGCCAGCGTTCGTCCTGAGCCAGGATCAAACTCTCCATTGAGACTTCTGTCTTGGCCCGAAGGCCTCAACCGAAATCGGAGAGCCGACGTCGAGGACACTGATCCTCTCGGTCGACTGAATACTGGCAAAGAACAGACATTGTCCGTTCAATGCTTTACTACTTAGTGGTCGCGATTCGAGACGCGACCACCCGCACTGACTTTTGGCTATCACTATTCCGTTTTCAAGGAGCGACCGGGCACGCGCCGCAAGGCGTTGGTGCCGGAGTTTCCACAGGTTTCGGCCGAAGCCTCCTCCTGAAGTGCCTGGCGACGCCCTTACGGGTCGTTCGCCGGGAGTGATTACTTTAGCGGGTCAGCGCGGCCGTGTCAACGTGATCGGGTTCCACGGCTCATCCGAACCTGAAGTCAGAGGCGGTGACGTCCGGGGTCACCGACAACAGGAGGAGCGCAAGCTGGGACGATGAGGCCCCGGTCAACTGATAGAGCTTCGGCTCTCCCGGGACGGCCACCGATTTGGTGACGGTCCCGTCGACCGACACCGAGACCGTTCCGGTTCCCCCGAGCACCGGATAGACCTCGTTGGTCTTATGACGACTCCGATCCCCTTGCGAACCAAGCCGGTACGGGTACGGACAATTCTCATCCGGCCCACCAGGCGCTGTCCGGCCATGCCGAATGCCAAGAGGGGGACGGCCACACCGAGCGCAAAGGCCACCATCAGCGTCACTGCCGAGGGCCCGATGCGATGGTTGGCACCGACAACGGTGACCGCTGCCGGCACCGGGCCTGTGTGCGGCATGGAGAGCAGGCCGGGGCTGAGCCCGAGCATCAGTCCCTCCATTGGTCTGCTGGGGGGCCCGGGCCAACCGAACGAAGGGACGCTCGAGGATGTCCCCGACCGCGGGGAAGATCAAACCAAGGGCCACCACGACCAATACCGCCAGACCCACGTCTCGGAGAAAGTCACGAGGGAGCCCCAACAGGCTGAGTGGGGATGTCCCGATCAGGGTGAAGGCGCTGGAAGCTCACGACCGGGCCTCCCGAGGCCGCCAGTGGACGGCCAGCGTGGTGGCGATCGTCCCGTCCTCTTGGATCTTCCCCGGCCCCGGACAACACTGGGGCCACCGGGATACTGCACGGCGAGATACCGGTAGCCAGACCCCCGAGGAATCCGACGGGGCCGCGAGCCGGCATCGGGTCAGCATCACACCTCATCCGCCGTCTGGGTGGTGGCGACGGATCTGGACCAGACCGCCTGGGTATCCCCGTGACCGTCAGGCCGAGGAGGCCCCGCTCTCCGAAACAGTCACCCGGCTCTTGTCCGCCTGCAATCGCAGGACGAAGCGTTCCATCTGTGCCGCCACCGCCACCGGTCCCGCCCCGCCCGGCGTAGTCCGACGGGTGACCGCCACCCCAGGCTCGAGCAACGCCACCGCATCGGCCCCGAGCGCCGGATGGGCTTCCACCAGTTCACCCAGGGGCACGTGCCTCTCCAGCGAGTCACGCACCAGGCCACCGATCACACTGTGGGCCTGGCGAAAGGGCATTCCCTGTTCCACCAGCCATTCGGCCAGGTCCACCGCGGCCACAGCTGGCCCATCGGCGGCCGCTTGCATGCGTTGGGCATTGAACGTCAGCGTGCGGAGTACGCCGGCCATGGCCACCAGGGCCAGGTGCACCTGATCCACCGAATCGAACAGGGGCTCCTTGTCCTCTTGTAGGTCCCGGTTGTAGGAGAGGGGAAGACCCTTCAAGGTGACAAGAAGTCCAGTCAGGTTCCCGATCAGCCGACCGGTCTTGCCCCGGGTCAACTCAGCGACGTCCGGGTTCTTCTTCTGCGGGAGCATCGAGCTACCGGTGGCAAACGCATCGTCGAGGACGGCGAAACCGAACTCTTCGGTCGACCACACCACCA
The DNA here is from genome assembly GCA_017883075.1 of Acidimicrobiales bacterium. Lineage (GTDB taxonomy): Bacteria > Actinomycetota > Acidimicrobiia > Acidimicrobiales > RAAP-2 > DASZIT01. The sequence continues at coordinate 22,696 of JADGOI010000026.1, read as the reverse complement.
ACTCCTCGCCGATGCGTGACAAATGGATCCCGAGGAGGGCAAGGTCGAACAAGGTCTCGGCCACGAAGTCACGGTCGGAGACTGCATCGAGCGAGTTCTCGAATCGGGCACTGAACCCGAGATCCTCCGCCACGCCGTCAGGGTCCAACGGCAACGACGACCCAGCCAACGCCCCGGCGCCCAGGGGAGACACATCGAGCCGGCAGGCGGTGGCGATCAGCCGATCGACGTCGCGGGACAATGCCCACCCGTGGGCGAGGAGATGGTGGGAGAGCAACACCGGCTGGGCCCGCTGCAGGTGGGTATAGCCGGGGAGATATACCCCGTCGGCCTCTTGGGCCCGGGCCAGTAACACATCTTGAAGACCGATCACATCGGAGGCGATCCCGAAGACCGCCCGTTTGGTGTAAAGCCGGAGGTCGGTGGCGACCTGGTCATTTCGACTGCGGCCGGTATGCAGCTTGGCCCCCACGTCACCGGCGATCTCTGTGACCCGCCGTTCCACCGCGGTGTGGATGTCCTCGTCGTCAGGCACGAACTTGAACGTATCGGCGGCCAACTCCCGTTCCACCTGATCGAGGGCGGCCAGCAAGGTGGCCACCTCTTCCTCGTCGAGGATCCCTCCGCGGCCCAAGCCCCGGACGTGGGCCCTCGACCCGACCAGGTCGTCGGTTGCCAGGTGGCGGTCGTAATGGAGGCTGACCGAGAAAGCCATGACTTCGTCAGCGGTGCCGCCCCCCAAGCGGCCGTGCCACAGGGTCATCAATCCCCGCCGCCCTGGGGAGCGTCGCCACGGGTGGGGGCAACCTGTTTGGCCGACCAGGTGGCCACGCCCAAGCCCCACAACCGAACGAAACCCTCGGCGTCCTGATGCCGGAACGTGTCGGTAGCGTCGTAGGTGGCCAGACCGTGATCGTAGAGCCCGATCGGGCTCCGACGCCCGACCACAAAACATTGGCCGGGTTCGAGATGAAGCCGTACCTCGCCGGTGACGTGGCGTTGTGATTCGACGAAGAAAGCGTCGAGCGCTTGCTTCAATGGTGAGAACCACAACCCGTCGTAGACCAATTCCGACCAACGGGGTTCGAGGCGCGCCTTCTCATGCAGGAGATCGCGCTCGAGGGTGAGGTCCTCAAGATCGGCGTGGGCCAGCAGCAGTGCCAACGCCCCTGGGCATTCATACGTCTCTCGGCTCTTGATGCCCACCCGACGGCTCTCCACCATATCGAGGCGGCCCCATCCGTACGAGCCCACTACACGGTTCACCTCCGCGATCAGCAATTCAGGGCTGAGCTGTCGGCCGTCCACCGATACCGGAATTCCCGATTCAAAGCCGATCACCACTTCGGTGGGCTCGACTGCCGTGGGCCGGGTCATCGTGTAGACGTCGGCCGGAGGCTGGTTCCACGGGTCTTCGATGACCCCACACTCGATGGCCCTACCCCACAGGTTCTCATCGATGGAGTACAGCTTTTCCTTGGTCACCGACAACGGGATATCCCACTTGGCGGCGTATTCGATGCTGTCCTCACGGGTCAGTCCCCACACCCGGGCGGGGGCAATGACCTCGAGGTCGGGCGCCAATGCCCGGGTGCCGACCTCGAAACGCACCTGGTCGTTGCCCTTCCCGGTGCACCCGTGGGCCACCGCCGAGGCACCGTGCCGGCGCGCCTCGGCCACCAGGTGGCGGACGATGACAGGGCGCGACAGAGCTGAGACCAGTGGATACTTCCCTTCGTATTTGGCGTTGGCCAACAAGGCGGGCATGCAGAAGTCCTCGGCCATCTCGGCGCGGGCGTCGATGACGGTAGCCTCGATGGCGCCTGCGGCCAGAGCCCGTTTGCGGATGGCGTCCCAGTCCTCGTTCTTCGAGTCGGCGGCTTGGCCCACATCAACCGCCACCGCGATGACCTCGACCCCGTGATTCTCCATCAACCACCGCACGGCGATCGACGTGTCCAGTCCCCCGCTGTAAGCCAATACCACCCGTTGTGCCATGGTCACCTCCTTGCCTGTTTCTTCACTTGCCGCTTCGGTTCGATGCCGGACACTGCCGCCAGCTGTTGCGCCACCCGCGCACCACCCGTGGCTTCTGATGCCACCACCAACACCGTGTCGTCCCCCGCCACCGTGCCGATGACCCCGGGGAAGCCACTCCGATCGAGGGCCGATCCTACGACATGGGCGGAACCCGGCGGCGTGCGCAGCACAATCAGATTTCCGGAATGGTCTGCCTCCACCACCCATTCCCCCAGGACCCGGCGGAGGTGGTCCTCGGGGGCCACCTGTCGGGACGGCAACTCGGGGAGCGCATAGGCGGTATCTCCGCCGGGAAGCCTCACCTTCACGGCTCCCAACTCCTCCAGATCGCGCGAGACGGTGGTCTGGGTTGCCTCGACACCCTCCCCCGCCAATAATTCCACCAGGTGCGTCTGGCTGCCCACCGCCCTGGTTTCGAGCAGTCTTGTGATGCGGTGCTGACGTTGGTGTTTGGTCATCTTCACTGGTGGCCACCCCTGTCCAAGGATGCAACATCGACTCCCCGGACCCACGCCAGCAGTCCCCGCATGGCGTGCATCCGGTTGGTCGCCTGTTGCCACACCAAACTCCGGGGGCCGTCCACAACTCCGGCGCTGATCTCCTCACCCCGGTGGGCAGGAAGGCAATGGAGTACCACTGCACCCTCCCGTGTCCCTTTCATCAGTTCCTCGTTGACCTCGAAGCCACGGAAGGCCTCGAGCCGGGCCGCCGCCTCGGCCTCCTGGCCCATTGAAGTCCAGACATCGGTGTAGACGGCATCGACGCCTTCGACCGCCTCGGTGGGATCGGTGGTCACCACCAGATCACCACCGAAGGAACGCACCAGTGCAACGTCGGAATCTGTCGGTCCGAAACCGACAGGGGAAGCTACCCGGGTGGGCATGCCCACCATGGACGAGGCGATAGCCAACGAACGCCACACATTGTTGGCATCACCTACGTAGGCGACGGTCCGCTCGGGCAACCCATCGGTACCGAAGTGCTGTCGGATGGTCAGCAGGTCAGCCAGGGCCTGGCATGGATGGGCCACGTCGGACAACAGGTTGATAACCGGCACCGTGGCGTCGGCAGCATCGAGAGCAACCGTCATGCGAACCAACGATCCGTGGTCGATGACTCTGGCGCACAATACCGAGTGATAACAGGCCAGGGTCAGTGCGACATCGCCAGCCGGTTCCCGGACATCGAGACCTACCTCGTGTCCCTGTATGTAAACGGGATGACCGCCGAGGGCCACCGTCGCCATCTCGGTACTGTTCCGGCTGCGATTTGACGGCTTTTCGAAGACCAGGGCCACACCCTGCCCCTCGAGAACCGGAGGCAACGACGCCGGATCTGCGGTGGCCAGGGCCATCACCGCAGAAAGGCCCTCGGTTCCCAAATCGTCAATATCGAGAACATGCCGGAGTGCACTCATCACTCGCCCCCTTGACTTTCTTCAGCCGCCACCGTGATCCCCGACGAGTCGGACCCGAATACCGCAGTCAGCCGACTCAGAATCCGGCCCAGGATCCCCAGGGCCCTGTCGATGTCAGTTTCCGTTACCAACAAAGAGGGAGCGAACCGCAGGACATCCGGGCACGGCGCGTTGACGACCAGGCCGGCCTCGAGTGACTCGCGGGCGGCGGCGACTGCAAGTTGGTCGGAGAGGACGGCCCCCAACAACAGGCCTTCGCCCCTCACCGACACCACGCCAGGAAGCCTCTCCAAGCCTGCCCGCAACCGAGCCCCCGAAACGGTCGCCCGTTGGGGCACGTCCTCGGATTCCATGACAGACAACGTGGCCCTGGCCGCCGCCATGGCCAGCGGTTGACCACCGAAAGTACTGCCGTGGTCGCCCGGAACGAACGCGGCGGCCACCTCCGAACGGGCCCAGCAGGCCCCGATCGGCATCCCATTTCCCAGCGCCTTGGCCATCGTCACGACATCGGGTTCGAGCCCGAGATGCTGAAAGCCGAACCAACGGCCCGTCCGGCCCAGCCCTGTCTGGATCTCGTCCACCATCAGGAGGATGTTGCGATCGGTGCAGAGTTGCCTGAGGCCGACAAGGTAGTCCGACGATGGCATCACTACACCCGCCTCGCCCATGATCGGCTCCACCAGTACGGCCGCCACCCGGGTCGGGTCGCACGCCGCATCCATGGCGTCGAGATCATCGAAGGCCACGTGATCAAAACCCTCGGGGAGAGGCAGAAATGGTGCCTGCTTCTCCGGTTGCCCGGTGGCGGCGAGGGTGGCCAGGGTCCGACCATGGAAGGCATGCCAGGTGGTGACCACCCCGAAGCGATCGGGACCCGCCCACCGACGAGCCAGTTTCAGGGCACATTCATTGGCTTCGGCACCCGAGTTGGCGAAGAACACCTGGCCGCCGACCCGGTCGACGCCACCACCGATCAGGCGATCGAGGGTGACCGCCACTTCGGGCCCGATGGTGTTTCCGAACAAATTCGAAACGTGGCAGAGGGTGACGGCCTGGTCGGCAATGGCCTGGGCCACCACGGGGTGTGCATGTCCCAGAGAGGTGACTGCCAGTCCGGACAGGAAATCGAGGTACTGCTTCCCGTCGGTGTCGTAGAGCGTGCTGCCCGCGCCCCGGACGAAGGTGACCGGCGGCTCGGCGTAGGTGTGCATCAGGGCTGAGCGGTCGATTCCCGTCATGGTGCCGCTCCCACGCCCGAGTCCCCGCCTGCGCCTTCACTTGCACTCACCATGGTCCCGACACCCTCGTCGGTGAAGATCTCGAGCAGGAGCGCGTGAGGTGTCCGGCCATCGAGGATGTGGGCCCGGCCCACACCGGCGCGTACCGCACGGGCACATGACTCCACCTTGGGGATCATTCCCCCGGTGGCCGCACCGGATGCCACCAGAGCATCGAGTTCATCGGCGGTGATCCGTTTGATCAGCGTCGACGGATCATCAGGAACCGACCGGAGCCCCGACACATCGGTGAGGAAGACCATCTTCTCGGCATGGAGGGCAGCAGCCAATGCGCCGGCGGCGGTGTCAGCGTTGATGTTGAAGGCTTGTCCGGTGTGATCGGTGCCGATGGTGGCCACCACCGGAATCAAACCCTGGGCCAGCAACTGATGAACGATGACCGGGTCGACAGCGACCACGTCGCCGACATACCCGAGAGCCTCCGAACGGGCGACAGCCGTGATCAAGTTGGCGTCTTCCCCGGAAAGACCGACGGACAGAGCCCCATGCACATTGACCGCGCTCACGATGTCGCGGTTCACCTTGCCCACCAGCACCATGCGGACCAGGTCGATGGTGTCAGCATCGGTAACCCTGAAACCGTCCTGGAATTCGGTTTCCTTCCCCACCCGGGCCATGAGCGCGCCGATCTGGGGCCCGCCCCCGTGGACGACCACCGGGAGCATCCCGACTGAACGCATCAACACGATGTCCTCGGCGAACGCCGCCAATGCCGCCGCCTCATCGATGGGTTCTTCACCGTCTTTGGCCTGCAACACGTTGCCGCCGTACTTGACCACCACGACTTTTCCCCAGAATCGGCGAATGTAGGGAAGCGACTCGACCAACACACTGGTCTTGGCCTCAGGGGGAATCTCGGGTCCGGTTCCGGCATGGACCGAGGCGTCGTTCCCGCTCATGAGGTCGTCCTGTTCTCGTCGATATAGCCGTATCCGAGATCGACGGTCATGGCCATGCCGTTCCCGTCGGCCAGATTGAGCTCGCAGTGGATGTCCACCATGGACCCCGCCAAATGGGCGGTCACGGCCTCCTGATCGTGCTCGACGGTTATCCCGCCCCGGCATACCACCACGCCGCCGTAGGCGATGGCGAGCTTGTCCATGTCGAAGGCGACACCAGCAGAACCCAACTCCGATGCGATCCTGCCCCAATACGGGTCCTCACCGTTCAGCGAGCATTTCACCAGTAGTGACTCCGCTACCTTGCGGGCTGCCTGATGGGCCTGGCCGTCCGAATGCGCACCGGTAACCCGCACATGGGCGATCTTCGACGCCCCCTCGGCGTCGGCAGCCATCTGGCCGGCCAGGTCCACACACACCTCGGTGACCGCATCGACGACCACGTTGGGATCGGCGGGACCTGATCGACCCGAGGCCATCAACGTGACGGTGTCGTTGGTGGAGGTACAACCGTCAACGGTCATCGAATTGAACGAGTCGCGGACGGCGATCCGGAGCAGATCAGCGAGAGGACCAGGTTCGACGGCCGCGTCGGTAGTCAAGAAAGCCAGCATGGTGGCCATGTTCGGAGCGAGCATGCCGGCCCCCTTGGCCATCCCGGCCACCGAGAACCCCGATCCTCGGATCAGGACCTCCTTCCGGCCGGAGTCAGTGGTCAGAATGCCGCTGGCGGCGTCCTCGGCGGCCTGGGTCGAGCTGGACCGGGCAGCCAGCAGCAAGGGGATGCCGGCTTCGATCGGGGCCATCGGGAGTTGAAAGCTGATCAGGCCGGTGGAACACACCAACACTTCCTCGACTGGCACACCGAGGTCGGCTGCCACCAGTTCACACATCAGCGCCGCGTTCCTCTTGCCCTCGGCGCCGGTGGCCGCATTGGCGTTGCCACTGCTGACAACCACGGCAGCCGCCCTTCCCCCGGTGGCGAGCATGTGATCCCGGCTGACCTGAACGGGAGCGGCGGCAGCCAGGTTGGTGGTGAAGGTGGCGGCAGTGGGCACCGCCACCCCGTCATCGGTAGCCACGAGGGCCAAATCGAGAACGCCGGAAGCCTTGATCCCCGACGCCAGGCCGGATGCCACGAAACCTTTGGGAGTGGTGATGCTCATGGGTACATCCCCGCTATCGGAAGCCCGGTGACCTCAGGCAGGCCGAGGGCCAGGTTGGCACATTGGATGGCTTGACCGGACGCGCCCTTGACCAGATTGTCGATGGCGGCGATGGCCACCAACCACCCGGTCCGGGGATCCACCCGCACCGTGATGTGAGCGCAATTTGAACCTGAAGTGGCCTTGGTCGACGGTGGAGCCTCGCTGACCACCACAAACGGCTCGTCCCGGTAGAAGTGGCCGAGGATATCCATGGCTGACTCGGTGGTCAGCGCGGACCGGCCTTGGACAGAAGTGGTCGGCCGGGCGTAGCAGGTGGCGAGGATACCCCTGACCATGGGCGCCAGGTGCGGCGTGAACAGTACTTCGGCACTGAGACTCTGCTCCATCTCCGCGGTGTGCCGATGATCCAACAGACCGTAGGCGGTGAAGTCCTCGTCGACGGTGCCGAAATGGAGGGCTTCTTTCGGTGCCCGCCCCGCTCCCGACACGCCACTGGCGGCGTCCACGATGATGGACGACGAAGAGATCACCCCGGCCCTGACGAAGGGGGCCAATGCCAGGATCGCCGCGGTGGGGTAGCACCCGGGTACGGAAATCAGTCGCGAGTCGCGGAGTTCCTCTCGATGCAGCTCAGGCAGCCCATAGACAAACTGGGCAAGTAGCTCGGGCGCGGTGTGCTCTGCTCCGTACCAGATCGGGTACAGGTCGGCGTTGTGGAGCCTGAAGTCGGCAGCCAGGTCCACGATGGCCCCAACTCTCGGCATCACCTTGGGCACCAGCTGCTGGGACTCACCGTGGGGCAGGGCCAGAAAGACCACGTCGAGACCTTCGAGAATGGCCGGATCGGTCGCGGCATAGCTCATCGATGGGTAGGCCCCCGCGAGAGACGGGGTGTGCGCTGCCACCCTTTCCCCGGCATGGGTGCCGGCAGTGGCCACCACCACATCGAGATCTGGATGGGCGGCACACAACCTGAGAAGTTCCACTCCGGCGTACCCGGAGGCGCCGACCACTCCGACAGCCCTGCTCACGGACGACCCGTCCATTTCCTCATCCCGCAAGTATATGCATATTGCCGCATGTTTATGCAACTGGCTGAGAGGCGGGGATGAGTGGGGCCGCGGTTCGCTGGCTCTTGACCCCCGACCTTCCTCTCGATACCGTCGCAACCATCCCGGATCGCCGAGCGCAGGGACCCCATCGGGGGCAGCGCGGCCCACGCTGGTCAATGCACCTGGAGTTCAGATATGCCTGCCGACAGTCAATCCGGTCCTTATTCCGTCCCCTTTAGCCAGGGAACCCCACCGCCGACATCTCTCGATGACTACGACGAAGATCCGGCGGTGACGGCACTCCTTGACGGCGTGCCCGAATTTGGGCCTACCTATCTCACGCTGGTGGAGGAACTCGACGATGACCCGGGTGGACCGGCCATCTTCACCGAGTTAGCTGACTTCGTGTCCGAGCGGCTGATCGCGGTGGAAGCCGAGCGACCGGTCCTGGAGCGGGCGCTTGCCGTCGTCGAGTCTGTCGCCCGCACTGGGGGCGACGCTTGGGAACTGATCGGCTACGCCTTTCTCGACAGCCTCTCACCCGAGGACCGCCGCCTCATCACCCCGTGGTTGGGGGCTACCACTCGTTCGATCCTCGACCACCTGGATGCCGGTCCGGTGTAGATCCGAATGCCTCATCTTGCGTCTCGCCCGTGAACCTGGTCCTTCGTCTCGCTGATGAATTGTCGCCACTCTTGAGCGAATGCCAATTCGCATCCGATCAAAGGCGAGACCGGACAAACTTGGGAATCCCGGCGTGTGCGTACCGTGGCGCCGTGTCGCTCAACGAGGGATTCGGGTCAGTGGACCACTCGCCGAGTGCCGAAGTCTCCGAACTATCGGGTTGCCCCGGTTGCATCCCGGCCAGAACCAAGGACCCCATTGCCGGCCGCAGTTGCCATGTGGGGAACCCAATTGGCCGAACAGATCGTTGCCCACAGTGCCCAACCCGCCGCTGGGTTCTCGGCTCGTTTCACTCCCCGCCGCCATGGTATTCGGACACCCCGGATTGTGGCTTGCATGCCGGGCGGGATCATACGGTTGCTCGACGCCTGCGGCATCGACCCCTCCGGCAGGCATGCGGTGGTGGTCGGACGAAACCCGATGCTGGGGAAGCCCGTCCCAATGCTATTACTCGGGCGTGCCGCCACGGTCACCTACTGCCATTCCAAGACGGAGGACCTTCCGGCGATTGCCCAAAGCCGGCATCGTGATGGGTCCCGACCCACCTCAACAACACATCCGAGACCTCTAGCGCAATGCCGCCTTGCCACCCTTTTCGACGGCGGCTATACAACGACTCCGCAACTCGGCGAGTTCTCCGTCATCCAGAGTGTGATCGATCGAACAGAGCCGGAGCCGGAACGCCAGACTCCGTCGGCCGTCGCCCACCACGTCCCCGCGGAACACATCGAAGAGCTCCACTGACTCCAACTCTTCTCCCCCCGCCCGGCGAAGTGCTCGTTCCACGGCGCCGGTCGGAGTGTCATTGTCGACGGCGAAGGCCAAGTCGAGATCGGAGGAGGGGAACCGACTGATGGGTCGGGATGCTTCGGGCTTTCGAGGCACGCTGTCCCGATTCAACAGTGTGCCAATGTCCAGGTCGAGCCAGCCAACCCGCCGGGCTCGCCCGTCCCGTCCGAGCAGGCCGAGGGAACCGACGATATGGGGATCGAGCTCGCCGACCACGCCCAGCTGGGTGGATTTCGAAGTCAACCCGAACTCGTCCGGCGGGGTCTCCACCACGCTGGACAATCCGGCTGATCGGTAGGCATGGAGCACGGCGGCGGTTGGCCCCCCGGCCGGCAACATGCTCCAGTCGGCGATAGCCAAGGCTTCGGCGATGGCATGCCAGGCGGCGACCGCCGTCCAGGCGTCATCCCCTTCAGCGCAGAACACCGCGCAGAGTCTCTCCGACATGTCGGCCGCCGGGCCGGCCTCGGGGTCGACCGGCGGACTTTCCGGATAGTTGAACACCGTGCCCACTTCGAAGAGGCGGATGTCCCCCTGGCGACGTTCCGAGTTATAGACCACCGCGCGCACCAGACCCGGAACCATCGATGTCCGCAAATAGCGTTCGGACTCCACCAGCGGGTTGGTGACTTCGATGTACGGAGGGTCGACCCCCGACATGGTCTGGTCAAAGGCGCTCACGAAGGTGGAGGTCCACGATTCGGAAGCCCCGAGGCCACAGAGGACCTCTTTCAGCCTGCGCCGATCCTGTTGATAGACAGTCAGGCGCCCGGGCTGAGGCCACGCCGGCATCCGACGGGGCAGTCGCGAATAGCCATACGTGCGTGCAATTTCCTCGATGATGTCGCTTTCGCCCATCGGGGCGGAGCGGATATCGGGCCGAAAGGTCGGCACCGTCACCTGGAGCAACCCGACATCGGGATCCTCGTCATCGGCCCGAACTTCCAACACCGAAATCCCAATCGGGTCCAATAAGGAAGCGATCTGCGAGGAAGTGAACCCGGTACCCAGCAGCTCGTTGACCCGCGACACCCGGACCGCCAGCTTCACCGGAGTGGGGACGTCACCCCTGAGATCGATGGTCCCCGACGCCACCGACGCGGAGCTTCCTGCTGTCATCGCCAGCAATTCACAGAACCGATCAGCCGCCCGGTCGATGCCCTCGGGGTCACATCCTCGCTCGTACCGGGCGGAAGCCTCGGTCCGCAACGCCAGGCGCTTCGAGGTCCGGGCGATTGCCATGGGAACGAAGTATGCGGTCTCGAGCAGTACCCGGGTCGTGTCCACCCCAATCTCCGAAGATGCACCGCCCATGACCCCACCGATCCCCACCGGCGTTCCTTCCGTGTCACAGATCAAGCAGTCTTCGCCGGTATCACCGAGTCCCGGCCCGGGGCGCCCGAGCATCCGGACGACACCGTCGAGGGTGGTGATCGTCTCCCCCTTGGCCGCCCGCCGGATGACCAATCCCCCACCTCCGAGTCGATCAAGATCGTAAGGGTGGGTGGGTTGCCCCAACTCGAGCATCACGTAGTTGGACGCATCGACCACATTGTTGATGGACCGCATGCCGGCCAAACTCAACCGATCGGCCACCCATTTCGGCGACGGCCCCACCACCACTCCGGTGACGACCCGAGCGGTGAAACGCGGGCACAATTCGAGATCATCCACCCGGACCGACGTCAACGTCTCGATGGCCGCGCCCACCTCGCCCACGCTGGCACTGACTCCGCCATCCGTCACCGGGAAAGCAAACGGAAGGCCCAGGCGGGCGGCCAGATCCCGGGCCACGCCGGCGATACTCCAGGCGTCGGGGCGGTTGGCCTCGACAGCTATGTCAAAGACCACGTCGGTCTCGATCCCCATGGCTTCGGTGAACCGCTGTCCGGGATAGGCGCCTTCCACCCGGTTCAACACCATGATCCCCTCACCATCGTCGCTCAGTTCGAGCTCACGGCCGGAACAGAGCATCCCGTTGGAGACCACGCCCTTCATCTTGCGGCGACCGATGGCAAACCCACCGGGAAGGACCGCCCCGACCGGGGCCAGGGGAACCAGGTCTCCCAATTCGAAATTCCACGCCCCGCACACCACCTCGATCGGTCCGTCACCGGCGTCGACCACAATCCGCCGGATCTTGTCGGCTCCGCTGATCGGAGTGATGTCGTCCACCCGCGCGATAACCACATCTCCCAACCCCTCACCCATGCGTTGGATCTCCTCGACCACCAGGCCCAGGTCGTCGAGGGTGGCGGCCAGGTCGGCCGGATCCCCATCGAATGGGGCGAAGTCTCGAAGCCACGAAAGCGGTACGCGCACTGCTTTCCTCTCAGGTTCGGCGCATCAGAACTGGCGCAAGAAGCGGAGGTCATTCTCGTTCAATGCCCGCATGTCGGCGATCTGATGGCGCATCTGGGCACAGCGGTCGATCCCGAAGCCGAAGGCAAACCCCGTCCATAGGTCGGGATCGATGCCCACCGCATCGAACACCGCCGGGTCGACCATGCCGCATCCACCGAGCTCGATCCAACCGGTCTGCGAGCAGGTACGACATCCGTCACCGTGACAGATCGTGCAGGTCACTTCGAACTCGGCTGATGGCTCGGTGAAGGGGAAATATGCCGGGCGCAGCCGCGAGTGGATGTCCGAGCCGAAGTAAGCGGCAGTGAATACCTCGATGGTTCCGGCCAGGTCGGCGAAGGTGATGCCCTTGTCCACCACCAGTCCTTCGATTTGGTGAAAGACCGGCAGATGGCGCGCATCGGGCGTGTCCCGCCGATAGCAACGTCCGGGTATGACAGCGTGGATGGGAAGATCACCGTTCGCCACTGCGGCTTCCATAAGATGAATCTGCACCGGCGACGTGTGGGTCCGGAGCAGGGTGGACTCGGGAGCTCCCAGGTTGAGGTAGAAGGTGTCCCACATCCCGCGGGCCGGATGGGCCGGCGGGATGTTCAACGCTCCGAAATTGAACCAGTCGGTTTCGATATCCGGGCCCTCCGCCACCTCATAGCCCATCCCGACGAAGACATCTTCGAGCGCATCTCGGGTCTGGGACACCAAGTGGAGATGGCCACGAGTCGGCGAGCTCTTGACGGCGCCGGGAATGAACTCAGACAAGTCAATGCGGTCAGACTCCATTGTCGCCTGCATTTCGGCGAACCTGATCTCCGTGCGCCGGCATTCCACCAGGCTGTCGATGGTGGTGCGTGCCTCGTGGAGGAGCCGGCCGAGTTCCTTGCGGGCCTCGGGTTCAAGGGCCCCGAGCCCACGGTGGGCCTCGGCCAACGGGGATTTCTTCCCACCCACCTCGGTGGCCACCTGCCGGATGTCTTCGGTGGTCCGAGCAGCCGAGATGGCCACCTCGGCATCCTTGACCAACGCATCGATATCGAGAGCAGTGCTCATGGCCGAGGACCTCCTGTCTCATCGTTCGGGTCGGCCGGGGACGAATCTATCCCGGCAATCGTAGAACTCCTCTGGCCATCCCCTTCCGTGCGCCTTTGGCGCAACGCCTCAAAGCAGAGCACGGCTGCCGACATACTCACGTTGAGCGACTCGGCCTGGCCGGCCATCGGGATCGACACACAAGCGTCCAACACTTCAATGACTGCATCACTCAGACCCGATGCCTCGTTTCCGAGCACGATCGCCACCCGGTCCCGCCAGTCGAATGTCGTGTAATCGGCGCCACCGTGCACGACCGTTCCCACCGTCGTGAATCCGCGCCGGTGGAGATCCTGCACCACTTCAATGACATCCCCTCCCATGACGATCGGCGTGTGAAACACCGAGCCGGCTGATGCCCGCACCGTCTTGGGGTTGGTCGGGTCGACAGTACCGTCACAGCAGACCACGGCGTCAACCCCTGAGGCATCAGCCGTTCGGATCACCGTTCCGGCGTTGCCCGGGTCCCGAACATCTGCACAAACCAGCACCATCGAGGATGCGGCGACATCCTCGATGGATGCCGGCACGAACCCGATCACGGCTAGCACCGGCTGGGGGGTCACCGTGTCAGCCACTCGCTCGATGACTCCGGGTGCCAGGTCGAAGATCCGGGAACCGCTCTCGAACGAGCGCGCCGCGACCTCTGCCACTAGTGGGTTGGACCGTCCATCTGGGGCGATGTAGACCGACTCGACGGTCGCGCCTGAAGCCAGAGCGACCGACAGCAACTCGGCGCCTTCCACCACCAGACAGTGGTCCGACCACCGCAGGCTGCGCTTTCGCAGCAGCTGGCGGACCCGCTTGACCCGCTGATGCGAAAAAGCCAGCCCGGCCTGGTTCAGGAAGCGGCCTCGGCGGTCGCCTGCGTATTGGCGAGCGCCACCTCAGCCACCTTCACCAACGATGCGAAGGCTTCAGGTGCGGTCACTGCCAGGTCGGCCAACACTTTGCGGTCCACTTCGACGTCAGCGGCGTGCAGGCCTGCGATGAGCCGGCTGTAGCTCATCCCGTTCAGGCGGGCGGCCGCGTTGATCCTCTGAATCCAGAGCCTGCGGAACTCACCCTTACGGGCACGACGGTCACGGTAGGCGTACTGCAGCGAGTGCATTACCTGCTCGTTGGCAGCGCGGAACGAACGACTCTTGTTGCCGTAGTAGCCCTGCGCTTGCTCGAGAACTGCGCGGTGGTGCTTCTTTGCGTGGACTGCGCGCTTGACTCGGGCCATGGGAACTCCTTTTCGTTGGGGGCGGTATCGGTGGGATGGTGTTGTTCAGCCGACCGGATGAGATCCGCCGGCGGTTACTCGGGAACTGAAATGACGGGATCAGGGCACACCTGAAGCCGACAGGATGCGGCCGAATCCGCCGTGTTACATACCAAGCATTCGCTTGACCTGGCGCTCGTCACCCGGAGCGAAGTCTGTTTCGCGACCCAAACGGCGGGTTCGAACACTCGACTTCTTCTCCAGCAGGTGGGCTCGGAACGCCTTGCGGCGGCGGAGCCGTCCGGTTCCGGTCACCTTGATCCGCTTGCGGGCTCCGCTGTCGGTCTTCATCTTCGGCATCGCGTCAACCCTCTCCTTCGATCTTCGTTTCGGCTGGGGTTTGCTCCCCCGCCGCTTCGGGTGCTGCAGCTACATCTGTTCCTTCAACCGGTGACGTCACGGCCACCTCGACTACTGGCGACGCCTCGACTGCTGGCGACGCCTCGACTGCTGGCGACGCCTCGACGACTGGTAACTCATTGGCATGGTTGCTGCCTGACTTCGGTCCTCTCGACGCAGCTGACTGCTTGGCTCTCTTGTCCGGTGCCAGGACCATCACCATGTTGCGACCGTCGAGTCGGGGATCCGATTCAGATTTGCCCATCCCGTCCATCTGATCCGCAATGCGGTCAAGGATCTTCTTCCCCAACTCGGGGTGGAAGACCTCGCGTCCACGGAACATGATGGTGATCTTGACCTTGTGGCCCTCTTCGAGGAATTTGGCCACCTGCCGGGTTTTCGTATCGAAGTCGCCGGGTCCGATCTTCGGTCGGTACTTCATCTCCTTGATACCGACGTGGACGGCCTTGCGCTTTGACTCCTTGGCCCGTTGCGCGGCATCGAACTTGAACTTGCCGTAGTCCATGATGCGACAAACCGGCGGATTGGCCAGCGGTGCCACTTCAACCAGGTCGAGGTCGAGTTGGCGAGCAAGATTCACTGCATCAATAAGAGATTTGATGCCGAGCTGCTCACCGTCGGGGTCGACCAAGCGGACCTCACGGGCGCGGATTCGGTCGTTGATCCGGGGCTCATTGGTGGTGACGGTGGCTGCTATTCGACTTCACTCCCTATCTTCGGGCCACGGACTTCCCGTGACCAACGAATGAGGAGCGGAGCTGCCACCGGAACCACGCCGACCAAAGCCGACTTCCGGACCCATTGACCCGACACACATGCCAAACTGCACATGGCCAGGTGGGAGTCGTAGACCGCGCGACTCCGCTTCCTCGTCTTTCAGCACTTAGGCTACCACCGTGAGCACTCTATGGACACCTGATGGTGAACGGCCGGTCGGTCAACCCACGACGGGGGGTAACGCCCCGGCCCGGCCCGGGTCCGTGCCCCCATCCGGCGGCAGCCTGCCTCCTACTGCGAATAGTGAGGAATCGGCCGAGCAGGTCGAGGCCATGCGACGGGAACTGGCGAACGCCCCCGTAGAGGTTGTCATTGCCAATCACTGCTATGGGCTCTTCGAGCTGGCAGCCGTCTACCTGTCCCAGAGTCCGCCGCTCCTTCCCCAAGCCCGATTGGCCATTGATGCCCTCGCCAGTCTGGTCGGCGGCCTCAATGGCCGCCTTGGGGAAGCCGATGATCACCTCAAGGACGCTCTGAGCCAACTTCAGTTGGCCTACGTTCAGATCGACGGGGCCCAGCGGGCCGGCGAACAGGTAGCTGCAGCCGCAGGCACCAATGGGGGGCCCGGCGTGGCGACAACCGACCAACCGAACCCCGGGAACACTGAACCCGGGGCGGGGGCCGAGTCCGGCGCGTGAGCGACCTCTCAGGCGACGGTCCTGGATCCGATCCGGCCCCTCGCGCGCCTACCCACCCAGGAGAACCCGCAGACCAAACCACCCCAGCCGTCAAGCCCTCCGGAGGGCTTGACGCTTCCCGAGTCCGCAGCTTCGTCGGTCTCTCCATCGGACTGGCAGGTCCTCGGGCCAGCTTGGCCGTGTCCGGCGTCTTGATCACCCTGTTCGTCCAACAACGGGCGTCGGGGGCATTGGCGGTCACGTTCGCTCTGACCGCCAACCGACTCCTCAGTTGGTTGACGTATCCGTTGGTCGGGCGCCTGAGCGATCGCACCCGAAGCCGGGTTGGCCGACGTACTCCGTACATGGCCGGAAGCCTTATCGTGATGGGCGCCTCCACCTGGATGTTCACAGTTGTTCGCGGTTACTGGATCCTCGTCTTGTTCATCGTGATCGCCCGACAGGCGGCCGCCATCTTCACGTTGACCAACGCAGCCGTCGTTCCCGAAGTCTTCGGGCGAAGCCGGTGGCTGAAGGCGCTGCTCCTCACCACGGTTCTGGGCACGGTGGTGAGTCTCGGCATCAAAGCCACGGTCATCACCACGTGGAAACAGAGCGACCCGGCAACGTGGAATCTTCCTTTCCAACTGGCCGCACTCATCATGGTCGGAGTCGGAATCGTGGTTCTGGTCCTTGTGAGAGAGGCGCCCACCGCCACGTTCGGGGCAGAAGCCGACAGGGGGGGGCGCGCCCGACGGGCGCGGGACGAGCTTCGGGAGGTTCTGGGCGGACCCAATGCCAAGGTACTGGTAGCCGGTTCGCTCCTCTTCTGGTCGGGCATCGGTTCCACCGCGTATGTTGCGGTGTTGTTCTTCCAGCGGGTGCTCCATGCCGGTGCCAGCGCTCAAACGGTTGCGGGATTGGTCACCGGGATTCCTATCTTCTTCGTCGGTATCGGTTTGGGCATCCCGGTCAGCCGCATCATGTCCCGTCGGCAGTTGGCGATCGGCGCTCCCCTCATCGGGGCGGTCCTTGCGGGGGTGCAGTATTTCGATGCCCATCTCTGGCAAGCGGTGGCATTGAGCTTCATCGGAGCACCGTTCATCGGCGCCTACATCATCGTGCTGGCGCCGATGTTGCTTCAGTTGCTCCCCCGGTCAGGTGGACTCGGCGAACGCCTTGGAATCCTGTTATCGCCGTTCAACCTGTGCAGCGTCATCCTGGCCTATCTGGCCGCCATCGTGATCGATGCAACGGGAAATTACCGCCTGATCTGGCTTTTCCCTGCTGCCACCGGACTCGCACATGCCGCTGTCAACTGTTGGCTGAAATTCCCCCCTCGGCGCACCTCGGACCCTGACATGGTCAAACGCTTGTGGGAATGGAGCATGGTCCAAGCCGAATCGATGGCGGAAACTGGAATTGTGACCGGTCTCTTGGCTGCTCCGCTGCTCGGAGTTGTCACCAAGGAGGACGCCGACAGTGCCGTCATCGTTGACATGGCCCGCAATATTCTGGGGAACCCCTATGAGGACGCAGAGGGATCGGATTCCGGGTCGGATCCCGAACCACCGTCCGACCGAGGTGCCACCGGGGTAACCCAGGTCGGAGGAGGTCCGGTGGGCGCTGATTTATTGACGGACCAGAAGTCGGGTTTGCGCACGGGATCACGGAATGACTCGGTTGACGGGGTCTCGACTACCGGGCCCAACGGCCCCACCGGCACTCCGGCCGGCGGCGTGACGGCCAGAAGAGCAATCGACAGCACACCGGTTGGTTCAGGTTCAACGAACAACTCGGACGGAGATTCATCCGGAGACTCAGATTCAACGGGCCACTCGGACGGAGATTCATCCGGGGACTCAGGTTCAACGAACAACTCGGAGGGAGATTCATCCGGGGACGCCTCCGGCGACATGAACTGAGGATTCGGTTCGGACCAGGTGGCCGTCTCAGAGCCCGGCTCAGAGCCCAGATCATGAAGTCGTCCCGGGGCCGGCATGCCACTGAGCGGGCGCACCGATACCGCTTCAAGACGCCCGAGGCGACCAGGGGACACCTCACACGCCACCAGCGTTCCGATCGCGATTTGACGGGTGCCATCGGTGATCGCCGTGCAGTGGAAAGGAAACCGTCGACGTTCCCCGTACTCGATCACGCCCAGTCCCCGGTCATCATCGAACTCACCGACCCGACCGATCAGCGGGACGTGCCGGGATGGAGGTAGATCCACAATTCCGCTCCACATAAAAGTCATCGGACCCAGCCTCAGTGGACGATCTTGGACAGGGCCAACTCGATGATGTCAGTGGCGCCACGGTCCTTCAACGCCGGAATCAGGGTATTGATCTCTGACTTGGGCACCACTGTTTCGACTGCGAACCCTTCCTTGCCGAACAGTTCGGACACCGTAGGTGATCGCAGGGAGGGGAGAAGGCCGATCACATCGGTCAGCTGTTCGGAGGTTACATTGAGCTTCACCAGCACCTTGTCCCTGGCCTCGAGCGCTCCTTGCAGCAGTGTGAACAACTGCTCCATGGCATGGCGCTTGTCAGGGTCCTCGGCGGCGGCCCGGTTGGCGATCAACTCGGTGTGGGAAACGAACAGCGTCTCGACGATCTTCAGGCCGGCTGCCCGCAACGCCCGACCGGTTTCGGTGATCTCGACCACGCAGTCGGCGATGTCGGGAACCTTCGCTTCGGTAGCGCCATACGAGAGGCTCACCTCGGCCCGGACCCCGTGCTTCTCGAGGTAGCGACGGGTCAGCTCGGGATACTCCGTGGACACCCGCAACGCTCCACCGGAACCGGTGCCCGACGCGGCCAGATCGGCGACCGACCCAACCGGCGAGCCCTTGGGCACGGCCAACACGACCCGAACCGGTTGCGAGGTGGCCTTCGAGTAGTGGAGGACCCCGAGAGTGATGACTTCGCTCCCCCGTTCTTCTACCCAGTCACGCCCCGTGATCCCAATGTCGAACATGCCGTCGGATACATAGAGGGGGATCTCTTGAGGGCGCAAGATGCGCACCTCGTCAACCCGGGGGTCATCGATAGTGGCCCGGTAGTCGACATCGGAGGAACGAGTGACGGCCAGGTCGGCGGCGCCAAACAACTCCAGCGTGGCCTTTTCCAGGGACCCCTTGGGTAGAACCACGCGCAGCATGGTCAATCACCCGCTTCGGGGACGGAACCGCGCGTCAGTGCGCCGATCAGCCGGACCATCTCGATCGCCGTCAATGCCGCCTCCCGGCCCTTGTTCATCTCGTCATTCCCAGAGCGCACCAACGCCTGGTCCACAGTATCGGTGGTCAGGACCCCGAAGATGACGGGTATGCCGGTGTCGAGCTGAATTCGCTGGATGCCTGCCGCGCACTCCCCGGCCACGAAGTCATAGTGACCGGTGTCACCACGAATGACAGCGCCCAGGCAGATCACCGCTTCGATGGCGCCGGAATTGGCGAACATGCTGGCCACCAGCGGTAATTCGAAAGCGCCCGGAGCCCACGCCACCGTGACCGTGCCAAGGTCGCATCCGGCGTTCTCCAACTCGTCGAGTGCCCCGGAGAGCAGGCGATCGGTAATACCGCCGTTGAACTCGGCACAGGCAAACCCGATCCGTGGCCCGGAAGTGCCGACACCGGGACCCGACCCGGTGCCATCAATCGCAGTGCCGTCTACCGACGACCCGACCACGGCCGCTATCCGCTCCTTGGCTCCTTCCGGCAGCACGGTGAGATCAGAGGTCGTCATCGAGACCCTCCAGCATGTGACCCATCCTGTCGCGCTTGGTCCGGAGATACTCGATGTTCTCGGGATTGGGGGTCGTCGGGATGTGGACCCGTTCCACGATGTCCAAACCGAACCCTTCGAGGCCCCCACGCTTGGTCGGGTTGTTGGTCATGAGCCTCATGGTGGTCACACCCAGGTCCACCAGGATTTGTGCCCCGATGCCGTACTCACGTGAGTCCTCAGGAAGCCCCAGCTCGAGATTGGCGTCGACCGTATCGAACCCCTCCTCTTGGAGGCTGTAGGCACGCAGCTTGTGGCCGAGTCCGATCCCCCGACCCTCGTGGCCGCGCAGGTAGACGACCACCCCACTGCCATTTTCGGAAATGGCGGACATAGCCCCGCGCAGCTGCGGTCCACAATCGCACCGGAGTGATCCGAACACGTCCCCGGTCAGGCATTCGCTGTGGACTCGCACCAGAACGTCCTCCCTGCCATCCACGTCTCCCTTGACCAGCGCCACGTGGTGTTCGCCGTCGAGTACCGACTCGAAGGCGTGAGCGGTGAACTCGCCGAAGTCGGTGGGGATCCGGGCGCTGGCAATTCGACGGACCAGCTTGTCCTTGTGGCGCCGATAGCGGATGAGATCGGCGATTGAGATCAGCTGGAGCCCGTGCTTCTTCGAGAACACTTCGAGCTCGGCCAGGCGGGCCATTCCCGTCTTGTCCTCACTGACCACCTCGCACAGCACGCCGGCCGGAGACATCCCGGCTGCCCTGGCCAGATCGACCGCCGCCTCGGTGTGGCCGGCCCGCTTCAGCACCCCGCCCGGCCGGTAACGGAGTGGGAAGATATGGCCTGGGCGGTTGAGGTCGGAAGGTCGAGTGTGGGGATCGGCCAGGGCTTTGATGGTGGCCGACCGGTCGGAGGCCGAGATCCCCGTGGTGGTCCCGTGGCGATAATCCACGCTCACGGTGAACGCGGTTCGTTGCACCTCGGTATTGGTGGAGACCATGAGGGGAAGATCAAGCTGCTCGACCCGTTCGGGGGTCAGCGGCGCACAGATGAGTCCCGAGGTGTGGGCGAGGAAGAAGGCGATCTTCTCGGGGGTCACCGCGTCGGCCGCCATGATCAGGTCGCCCTCGTTCTCGCGGTCCTCGTCATCGACCACGACGACGATCTCTCCGCGGGCCACCGCCGCTATCGCATCATCAACCGTCGAGAAGGGCATCGACCCCGGGTCTCCCTCTGTGTCCTGGGGGAGAGAGTTCCACCCTCAGATCATTCCCCAGGTTAGTGGCCGACCGGATGGTGCCCCGCCACAACTGATCGAGGGTGGGTGCACCGGGGCCGGCGAAGAGCGGTCGGGCGTCATCCCCGCCGAACAAGGCCGGGGCCAGGTACAGCACGTAGCTGTCAACCAGCCCGGCGGCATGGAAAGCGTGGGCGACCCTGGCCCCCCCCTCGACCAGAACCTGCAATACGCCCCGGTCGCCGAGTTCATCGAGCACGTCGCCCAGGTCTCCTTCGAGCTCCAACGCCGGCTGGACGGCGGCACCGTCCGGAGCGTGGCCGAGCACGACCCGGAGCGGTTGGTCTCCCGGGGACCGGTGGTCAGGGTCGTCCTCGGGAAGCCGCACCGTCAGGAGTGGGTTGTCCGCCAGTACGGTTCCCGCTCCCACCAGGACCGCATCCGACCTGGCCCGGAGGCGATGGGCGTCTTCCCGGGCGGATTCACCTGTGATCCACCGGCTGGTGCCGTCGGGTGCGGCAATCCGCCCGTCGAGGGTGGAGGCAAGTTTCAACACCACCCATGGGCGTCCGGACCGGCGGTGGTGGATATAGGCGGCGAGTTGGCCGGCCACCGCATCGGACGCCGACCCGACCTCCACGTCGATACCGGCTTGGCGGAGTGCGGCAATGCCTCGCCCGGACACCTGGGGGTCAGGATCTTCGATGCCGACCACCACCCGGCGGATGCCGGCGGCAATGATGGCGTCGGTGCACGGAGGGGTGCGGCCGTGGTGCGCGCACGGCTCGAGGGTCACATACAGCGTGGCCCGTTCGGCCGCCGTGCCGGCGGTGGAGAGGGCGGTCACCTCGGCGTGCGGTCCCCCGATCGGGGCGGTGGCTCCCACATAACAGTCAGGATGACCGGAGGCCGTGGGCACGACCACCGCTCCCACCCACGGGTTGGGGGAGGTGCGACCTCGGGCGATCTCGGCGGCGGCAACTGCCCGGAGCATCCACTGCTCATCAGACTTCCCAAGGTCGTTGGTCAGGACGGTTGGCCTTCCGATGCCGCTTCCGCACCCACGGCCGCCGCGAGGATGCTCACCATTGCGCTTGCCGGGTCCTCCCGGCCGAACACGGCAGATCCGGCCACAAACACGTTGGCTCCCGCCCGGACGGCCGACACCACCGTGCGCTCATCGATCCCGCCATCCACTTCGATATCGAGCGAGAGGCCGGAAGTTGTAGCGGCGGAGTGGACCTGGGCGACCTTGGGCATCACCTCGGCCATGAACGACTGGCCACCGAACCCCGGGAACACAGTCATGCACAACACCAGGTCGACCAGGCCGAGGTACGGCTCGAGCGCTTCGAATGGAGTGTCGGGATTGGCGGCAAGTCCCACTCGGAGCCCCAGGTCACGCATCTGGCCGACCAGGGCCTCGGTCTCTCCGACTTCGACGTGGACCGTGCAACCATCCGCCCCGGCATCCCGAAACGGCTCGAGGTACCGGGCCGGGTCGGTGATCATCAGGTGGGTGTCGAAGTAGAGGTCGGATTGCTTGCGCAAGGATGCCACCACTGGAGGGCCGATGGACAGGTTGGGGACGAAGTGACCGTCCATCACGTCGACGTGCAACCAGTCGGTTCGCGATGACACCTGATCGATCGCCTCGGAGAGCCTCCCGAAATCAGCCGAGAGGATGGAGGGTGCCACTCGCATCATTGGCGCAAAAGGGCTGACCGGCATCGAGGTCGAGCCTACCAACGAAGGCGTCCGAGCCCCGTCCCCGCACCGGCTGTCGCCTCCCACCAAACCCCCGGGGGCCTCAACTCCCCAGACGTTCGCCGACTTCGGGACGCACACCCCGCAACCAATCGGCCACAGCCATAGGTTGCTTGCCTTCCGGCTG